>NZ_JBBKBJ010000007.1:0-162295 GCF_037890145.1 Phocaeicola sp. HCN-6420 | reverse complement strand
TATTGGCAAAGTAACGGAAGAGTGGAGGGCTTTACAATGTGTATTTTATCGGATGCTTACTCTTTTTTTGCCATTGGCTGTTTTCTTGATTAGTGATTCAGGGTACCTGCATTCAATACCGGCTGGGCAGATTTGTCGGCGCAGAGTACAACGAGCAGATTGCTCACCATGGCGGCTTTCTTGTCTTCGTCCAGTTCTACGATTTCTTCTTGAGATAGTTTGTCGAGTGCCATATGAATCATGGATACAGCTCCTTCTACAATTTTCTCGCGTGCGCTGATAAGTGGATAAAACAAAAAAAGAGAATGTTTTTTTGACATTCTCTTTTTATAGGGGATTATATTTTTCTGAATATAATTCGTTGCTGTTTTTTCCGGCAGATTATTTCAGCGAAGTGATGGTATAGCTTTCGTACAGGATACCGAAGCTACCGGCACTGACCAGAAATTCGAGGGGGAAGGTGAAGGTCTTGCTTGCTTCGTCGTAAGTGGCGTCTTCGGCAAGTGAAGCGCTTACAGCTCCGTAGGTCGCATCGTTGATACCTGTTGCGAAGGAGGAGGATTGCAGTTCTACTTTATCTCCTTTCCATGCGAATACGATGCTGCCTGTACCTGTACCCCAGCATGCTTTCAGACGGTACATGTCCAGTATGGCCGAATATTCCATTTCCTGGTCGGTGTAGACTGGATTTTCATCGGGGCTCATGAAGTAGTCGCAGAACTTGCCGTCGGCGTAGGGTACGTAGTCTTCTTTTACTATGTTCAGCTCCAGACGGGGATAGGTGGACGACTGTGTATAGGCTTGTGTATATGCCGGATCGATAATCAGGGTCATGGGGTAGGATTCGAACAACTGGGTGTCGCTGCTGACCTTGATGGTGAGGGTCTTGCTGCTTTCGCCTTGTGCAAAATCGACTTGGGTCGGGACTTCGAACAGGCCGGCGCAGGTGCTTGACATTTTCAAGGGAACGGACAGGGCTTCGCCGGTCTGGTTTCTGCCTACCGTAACGGTAAATTCTGTATCGTTTGGCCCTAAGGCAACTTCTGCATTGACAGGGGATTCGAAGTAGACATTGAGGCCGCTGGCGTTGCTGGCTTCTCCCGGAGTGTAGTCGTCGTCGCTACATCCACTCAGCAGAGTGGATGTAAGGAGGATTCCGGTGAAGAATATATGGTTTAATAGTTTCATGGTTGTCTTGTTTTAGAGTTATACGTTTTGATTAGTCGGTTACGCCGTCTTTCAGATTCGGGTTTTGCAGGGAAACTGGTTTGCTGCCGCCGGTATTGTTTACGATGCCTGCATTGTTGTTTGATTCCTTTTGCGGAATACGCATCAGCAGGTAGGGGTCGCCGGCTTCTACGTTGAAGCAGAATGCATCGGGCCAGTTGCCTTTGTCGGTGCCGTGGAAGCGTACGACGGGCTTGTTCAGACGCATGATGTCGGCCATGGCGAAGCCTTCTCCCCACAGCTCGATACGGCGCTGTTTCCAGATTTCGTTTTGCAGGGCTTCCTTGGTTGAGGCGGTGCAGGTGTAGTCGGGATCGCGGTAGGTCTTCACGAAGGTTTCGAGCTTGCTCTTTGCCTGGCTTTCCTGATTGCTCATGGCAAGACCTTCTGCCTCTATCAGCATCATTTCTTCTGTACGCATGATGCACCAGTCGCAGTCGTTGGTGGCGCTTCCTATGCCGCTTTTCATTCCGAACTTGACGTTGGTATAGGGGACATAGGCTACTTTGACGTCGGTGATGATGTAGGCCGGAATGTCTTGTCCGCTTGCTTCTTTCCAGGTTAACCCGTTCAGCAGGTCGGAATGAAGGTCTTTGTCTACCCACCATTGCTTACGGATATCTGTAGCTGGAATTTCATTGTACAGAAGCGTGTTGATACGTTTGTATACGCCTACAGCGGCTGCATAGGAACTGCCGGAGAATGAGCCTAAGTGTGAAGGCCAGGAGGGGTTGCCTCCGTTCTTGGTTACATCGTTTGCCGTGATGCTGATGCCCCATATCCAGTTGTGGTCACTCAGGCTGTAGAAGGCGGGTTTCGATACTTCTTCGCGGCTGTAGGGGGTATAACCTTTCATGGCTTTGGCGGCATCGGAGGCGGCTTCGGCCCAGTTGCCCATATACAGGTTAGCGCGTGCACGGAGGCCGTAGGCTACCTGCTGGTCGATGCGTGTCTTGTCGCCTTTGCGGTCGTAGCCTTCGAGCTTGCTGATGGCATCGTTCAGGTCGTTCATGATCTGGGTGTAGATCTGTTCGACGGTAGCACGCGGGTTGTTGCCGAAATCGGTTGTGGTTTCGGTTACCAGAGGTACGCAGGGCTGGTCTTTACAGCTCTGGTAGTTGAACTGGTAGTAGGGGGCCAGACACAAATAGTCGAACGCACGGACGGCTTTTGCTTCACCGATGTATTGCTTCAGTTTGGCATCTTCGGTATTCTGGTCGACAGAGGCGAGGATGTCATTGGCAAGTTTCAACTGGTTGTAGAAGTAGCTGTAGCGGAGCTGGGGGTTGGCATAGGTTTCATTGCGGTCGGAGTAATCGCTCGCTACGGTAAACCAGTTGTAACCGCTGTTGTCGCATACCATGTCGGAACCGTTCAGGTCTTGGGATATGCAGGCGGTAGGATAGCCGAAGTCGTCGTCGCGCTCGCTGGTCGGAGCGCCTGCATACTGGGTTCCCATGTAGTGGTACATACCTACAAGGCTTGATTCTACTCGCGAAGGAATGAGTTCGTTGGTGTTTTCTATCTGTTCGCCGGTGACGCGGAAGCCTTCACTGTCCATGTCGTCCATGTCGGAACAACCGTTCAGGGTGGTGCATCCCATTGCCACTAAAAATAGTTTGCTATATAGTTTCATAATTTATGTTCCTTTTTTGAAGTGTTTAAAAAGTGAGGTTAATACCGCCTGTGATGGTACGCATGGCTGAGTAGGAGCTGCTGGTTGCGGCGCCACTGCCTTGTGTTGAGCTTCCCAGACCGAAATCCTGACGCGGGTCAAGACCTTTGCGGGCGGTGAGCAGGGCTACATTGTCGGCCGATACGTATACACGCAGGTTGCTGATCTGGAGTTTCTTGGTCCAGCTCTTCGGCAGGGTATATCCTAATGTGATGTTGTTCAGACTCAGGTAGTTTGAGCTGACCAGGAATCGGCTTGAATCTAACTGGTAGCAGTCGTCGCTGGCATCGAGTCGGGGTACATCGGTATAGCGGTTGTCGGGAGTCCATGCGTCGCGGATGTCGGTTGACCAGTTGTATCCCTGCATACCGCTGCCGCCATTGTGCATGAAGGCCTGATAGCTTCCGTCGTAGTAGCGTCCGCCCAACTGATATGACAGTTGCAGACTGAAATCGAGTCCTTTATAGTTCAGCGATGTGCCGAAACCTCCGTATACTTTCGGGAGTAAATCGCCCTGGTCTGCCTGCTTGGCTGCGCTGTAATCGGTTGTGGTGGTGTAGTCGCCGTTGTCGGGGTCTACATAGTACAGTGCCTTACCGGTAGAGGGGTCTACGCCTGCATATTCCTTAACGTAAGATTCGTACAGTGAACCTCCGATGCGGTAGATGTAGTAAGAGCCTTTCTGACCGCCGGCTGCTTCGAGTTCGGGCGACAGGGCTGTGATTTTGTTCTTGTAATGGGTAAGGTTCAGGTTGGCTGTCCATTCAAAGTCTTTGGTACGGAAAATGACTCCTGTCAGGTCGAGCTCGATACCTTTATTGGAGATGCTTCCTATATTGGTAGGGATAGAACCTGTACTGATACCGGAAGAAACCGGGGTAGGCTGGTTGTACAGCAGGTCTTTGGTGATACGGCTGAAGTATTCTACAGTACCATTCAGACGGCTGCCGAACAGTTCGAAATCGAATCCGGTATTGAAGGAATAGGAGGTTTCCCATGTCAGGTCTTTGTTGCCTTTATAGGCGAGGGTAGTGGAGTACTGACCGTTGCTGTATGAAACGGTGTACTGGTCTTTGTAGGCGTACCAGTTGTTTACGTACTGTCCGTTGACCAGAATGAGCAGGTGGTCGTTTCCTTGTATACCCCAACTTGCCTTGTACTTCAGCATGTTCAGCCAACTGATGTCTTCGAGGAACTTTTCTTTGGTCATGAGCCATGCGCCGCCCACGCTGCCGAAGTTACCCCAGCGGTGTTCGGGAGCAAAGCGTGAAGAGGCATCGCGACGGTAGGAGGCACTCAGGAAGTACTTTCCATCGTAGTTGTACTGGATACGGCTCAGGATACCTTCGGTCATGTAGTTGTCTGTATAGGAGTTGACGGTCTTCTTGTCGGTTCCGACAGCATTACCCAGCTCGCCGATGTTCGGATCGTAGGTGTTGGTGTTGTCGCCGTACAGGACTTGTTCTTTCAGTCTGTACTGTTCGTAACCGACCATGATGTCGAAGTTGTGTACATTGTTGAAGGTATGTATGTAGTTTGCCAGATACTGGGTATTGACTCCGAAGGTACGTGTGCTCTCTACATATACTTCACCGTCGGTAGATGCTGCACTTCCGAAGGTGCTGTACAGGTTGTTGGAACGTGTGTTCTCGAGTGTGGTCGCAATGTTTGCCGTAAGGGTAAGTCCTTCCAGCGGGGTGATGTTGGCGTACCATTTGCCGGAGAAGGCATCGGTATAGGTATGGTACTGGTTCAGCTCAATGTCGCGCGCCGCGTTTCCTGTGAAGGTAGGACGGGAGAAATTGGTGGTAGAACCGGCATCGTATACTTTGTATCCGGTAGTCGGGTTGATCTGGATGGAACCGTCGGCATTGCGCACATACATCGGATAGATGGGGGCAATGGAGTTGGTGATGAAGAACAGGTTACCGCTGGAAGACCAGTCGTCGGCTGTCTGGTTGTCGGGGGCCTGTGAATCGGAATAGGTGTAGGATAAATTGGTTCCGATCTTCAACCATTTCTTTGCCTGGTAGTCGACTTTACCTCTACCTGTGTAACGCTTGAAAGCGGAGTTCTGTATCAGACCGGTATCGTTCAGGTAACCGGCGCTGGCATAGTAGCTGATCTTGTCGGACTTGCCTGATACGCTGGCATTGTACTCCTGACGGAAACTGCTTCCGAAGATTTCGTCGTACCAGTCGTCTGGAGTGTAATAATAGGTACCGTCGGAATATCCTAATGTAGCGTTCGGGTTCAGCTTGAAGTTGGTACCGATAAGGTTTTCTCCTTTAGGTACGGTGTATACCTGATAGCCCAGACCACCGTTCTTTGCATCGAACAGGGTGTTGTTGGCATAGGCATAAGCGTCTGCTGCCGAGGAACCGGCATAGGCTTTCGAGTTGTACAGGGCCTTGAACATGGTTTCGTAGTACTCTCCCGGGTTGCTGATAACGTCGTAGTTGGGGACAGCACGTGAGTTGGAGCCCCATTTGGCATCGAAGGTTACACGGGCTTCTCCGTTCTGTCCGCTCTTTGTGGTGATGAGTACCACACCATTCGCACCGCGGGCACCGTAGATGGCATTGGCGGCCGCATCTTTCAAGACTGTCAGTGATTCGATATCCGAAGGGTTGATGGAAGAGATGTTGCCGTCGTAGGGAACACCGTCGACTACGTACAGCGGATCGTTGCTGGAAGACATGGAACCGACACCGCGGATACGTATTTTTGCAGATTCACCCGGCTGTCCGTTATTGCTGGTCATTTGCACACCGGCAACCTGTCCGGACATGGCATTGGTGATATTGGATACACTTCGGGCAGCTATCTTGTCGGAGTTCATGGTTCCGGCAGAACCGGTGAACGACGATTTTTTTGCAGTACCATAAGCGACGACCATTACTTCGTCCAGTGCTTGTGAATCTGATGCGAGGGTAACTTGTACATTCGGCTTGATTGCCACTTCCTGAGTTTCCAGGCCAATGAATGAAACAACCAAAGTTTTTGCCGAACTATAAGTGATGATAAGTAATTAATAATCAGTAGTATGTCTGTTTACGGGTTTCAACAGACTTCCGTGTATATAAGTTTTCGGACGTTCCAGAGCGTTTATATAAATGCTATTTTCTACCTATTTGTAGCTTTGCACAAAAAAAACGTCACTGATGAAGTATACATCAATGACGGCAATGAATTAGAGATTTTTGTTAAAACGAGTGGTTGTTTATTATTCCATCCGCTGGTATGAATATTTGTCGTAGAAAGCTCCATCTTCATCTTCTCCCTGTCCTTCGACGACAAGCTTGTCAGAAGAGGCTTCTATAAGTCTGACTGTCGAAACATCAACTCCTTCCATGTTTTCCGGAACGAGCTTATCTCCTTCGAGGAAGATGTTTTCGCTATAGTAACGGCGCCAGTTTCCATTGGTATACTCATAATGAGTTACCTGATATTTGTTGTCACCAATTTTTTCTATTGTGATTTTCTCACAGTCGTTGGTCGGTTCAAAAGGATTGTAATTCTCGTTATAGGAGATTTTTTCACCATCCTCATAATAATATCCAGTCAAAGATACCAGCCCCCATGTTTCTTCAAGTTGATTTACATCAAGTACTGTTTCGTCATCGGAACAAGATGACAACCCCATGACACTTACTAAAAGTGCAAACAAAAATAATACCTTTTTCATAACTCTATAATTTAAAATCGTTTTAAAATTAGGAATTCTCACCAAAGGGTGCAACGCCGATTTTATCCGGTTATATAACTATATTGGTCCTTATAATAGATATAAGGTCTGAAAAGAGGATTATGCAGGAGATATTTCTGCCCGATGGATACGAAAATACGATTCAGAACTTGCATTTTTTCAATTCCTTGACGATCGTCTGCGGAAGTACCTCTCCATAAACTTGGGTTGTCTTGATGTTCCGGTGACCGAGTAGTTTTTGAACGGTGGCCAGTTGCACTCCTTTATATAATAATAAGGTGGCATTTGTATGACGTGCCGTGTGGAATGAGAAGTGCTTGGCAAGTCCGGCAAGTTTTCCTATGCGTATCAGATCTTTGTTGACGGAAGCATTGGGCTTGATGTGGAAAAAATCATTGATATCTGTATAGCGGCATAAAATACGGACGGCCTTTCCCTGAAACAGATGGCTGAGTGGCAGTTGGGTTACGGCACCCGTCTTTTGAGACTTGAATACCATCCAGAGTCCATTGTCCGACTGGATAAAGTTTTTCTGTTCCATCCGTATGAAATCGGAATAACGTAAGCCGGTGTAACAGCAGAACAGGAAAGCATCAAGACTATGGCAGAGTGCATGCCTTTTTCGGGACAGGGTGATATGCTCCAGCTTTTCCAGCTCTTCCGGAAGCAAGTAGGTGTGATGGCTTTCTGTCGTCTTTATCTTATATTCGGTAAACGGAGAGAGCTCTTTAGTTATCAGACCTTGGCGGATGGCTTCGTTCAGTATGGTCCGGATGTGGCGAAAATGTTTGGCTATAGTGTTTGTGCCCAACTTTTTGCTTTTCAGAAACTGCTCGAAAGACAACAATGTTTTATAGTCCAGTTGCCTGAACGTTATGCCGGATGAAAAGGTTTCCAGCAACGAAAGAGTTGTGTTCAGATTACTTTTGGTGCTTTCGCGGATGGGAGAATTTTCTATCCATTTTCTACCAAAAGGGATTAGTTTGTTTTCAACGGCTGCATCTTCATGGATTTCTTTCAATAGTTGAAGGCAGATTTCCTTCCCTTGTTTCCAGGCTTCCAGTTCACGCATTTGCAGGTTCAGCATGAATTCTTCCAGCATATAGTTGAGTTCTTCCGCATGAGGATGATTGCAGACTGATGAAGTACGGGCGCTCCACTGGCTGGGCTTGAGATAAATATGAGTAGAAAAATAAGATTTTTTGCCCGACAGGCAGGCTTCTACCTGAACTAAAGCCTTTCCCTGGCTGTCTAACTGCTTTTTGCGATTGTAAACAATGCGATACTTAATCTTTTTCATTTCTAAGTTATTTGTATAAAAGTATGATCTATTATCAGCCAAAAATCAATATATATGCATAAGTTGTATTTTTATTCGTTGCAACCAATCAGCTTTTTTATATTATTGTTAAATACCAACTTTTAAATTGAATATAATTTCTTGTATTTTGATAAAAAATGTAACGATAAAGAAAGCTTTATTACCGTTTTTTATGTCAATATGTTCTTATCAAATCCATTTGCCAATGACAAAGTGAAAAGATTTTACCCAAGAAAAACAAGCATTTTGGCATCAAATACGAGGTGTAAGTGTTAAAAGACGGACCTTTTGTATAGTTTTCTTATCGAAAAGTATACAGGTATTATATTTTTAACTATTTTTGCGGTCGAGAAAACAACTAATGAAAATTTATTAATTCAAAGTTAAACTTTAAGAGAGAATCTTATGAAAAGAAAATTGATGCTTTTAATGACCTTCCTAATGATAGGTATAGGTCTGGTAAACGCGCAAGTTTCGAAGGTAACAGGTACTGTTACTTCTGAAGAAGACGGTTTGCCGGTTGTTGGAGCGTCTGTCTTGGTAAAAGGTACCACTGTAGGTACTGTTACAGACATCGACGGTAACTTTACAATCAACAATGTGCCTAGTTCGGCAAAAACTTTGGTTGTTTCATTCATTGGTTTACGTAGCGAAGAGGTTGCTGTTAAGCCAGTTGTGAATGTTATTTTGAAATCGGATGCTGAACAATTGGACGAGGTCGTTGTAACAGCAATGGGTATAAAAAGATCGGAAAAAGCATTAGGCTATTCTGCAACTTCTGTAAACGGTGAAAAGATTTCTGCAAGCCGTACTTCAGACGTAATGTCCAGCCTTGCCGGTAAGGTAGCCGGTGTACAGATTTCCGCTACATCTTCCGACCCGGGAGCTTCAAATTCAGTTATCATCCGTGGTGTCAGCTCATTGAGCGGCAGCAACCAGCCTTTGTATGTAGTCGATGGAGTACCTTTGGATAACTCTTCTGTATCTTCAAGCGATGGTTTGAACTCAGGATTCGACTTCGGTAACGGTGCCAATGCGGTGAATCCGGATGATGTGGAAAACATGACAATCCTGAAAGGTGCGGCCGCTACAGCTCTGTATGGTAGCCGTGCAGCAAACGGTGTCGTTATGATTACCACAAAAAGCGGTAAAAAAGGAAAAGGATTAGGCATCGAATATAACGGTGGCGTGCAGTGGTCATCTGTATTGCGTATGCCTGAAATGCAGAACGAGTTTGGTATGGGTTGGAGCGGAACACATACTGAAATCGAAAACGGTTCTTGGGGACCTCGTTTCGACGGTTCTATGCAGTTGTATGGTAATGTATACAACAATTCTCAGAAAATGAAACCTTATGTTGCTGTAAAGGACAACATGAAAGATTTCTTCGATACAGGCTTCAGATACAACAACAGCTTGTCTTTCAACGGTGCTACCGACAAAAGTACCTATTTTGTTTCGTTTTCTCAAATCAGTGATGACGGTATCATTCCTACCGATGCCGATTCATACAACAAGTATACATTCTCAGGAAGAGGTAGCCATAAAATCGGTAACCTGACTTTCAGTACCTCTTTGAACTATGCTTATCAGGACAATAAATTTGCTACAACCGGTCAGGGATTGTCTATGGCCAATTCTTTGTGGCAGACTCCGCGTGATATTAATGTAGAAAGCCTGGCCGACCTGAACGATCCGTTCAACACTCCGGGATATTACTACACTCCTTATGGTGTAATGAACCCTTACTATATTCTGGAACACAACCTGAATACTTACAATTCAGAACGTTTCTATGGTAAATTCCAGTTGGATTACGATTTCCTGAAATACTTCAAGTTTACTTACCGTATGGGTCTGGACTCTACAACCGGACAAACTGAATACGGATCAGAAAACTTGTATGCTTTGTACTACGAAGGTACTCCTAACGGTGAAGGTATGGGAGCAAGTAGCCCGTTTGCCGGCGAATACGGTGAATATAGCATCATGACCAGCCGCCGTCGTGAAATCAACCAGGATTTCCTGTTGTCATTCGATATGCCGATCAATGACTTCCATGTAAATGCTTTGGTAGGTTTCAACGGTAACGAACGTAAATATTCTTATCAGAAATCAGCAGTAAACAATCTGACAATTCCTACATGGTTCAATCTGTCGAACTCTTCACAGACACCTACCGTTACTCAGTATAACGAGCTTCGTCGTCTGATGGGTGTGTTCGGACAGTTCGAAGGTTCATGGAAAAACATGTTGTATTTGACTGTTACTGCCCGTAACGACTGGTCGTCAACATTGCCGAAGGGCAACCGTGACTTCTTCTATCCGGGTGTAACTGGTAGCTTCATTTTCAGCGAACTGCTGAGCGACGAAGTAAAAGACGTCATCACTTTCGGTAAGGTACGTGCCAGCTGGGGTAAGACCGGTAACGATGCCGATGTATATATGTTAAGCCCTGTATATGGTTCTGCACAGTATTCTATTCCGTTCGGTTATCTGAAATTCCCGTTGGGTGGAGTCAACTCTTATACATTAGGCAACATCCTGGGTAGCGATAACCTGAGCCCGGAAATGACTACCGAATATGAATTCGGTTTGAATATGGCATTCTTCCACAACCGTCTGTCGTTCGATGCAGCATACTACAACCGTAACTCAGACAAGCAGATCATGTCATTGAGTATGGATCCTTCAACCGGATATGGTTCACAAAACATCAACTTAGGTAAAATCAGCAACAAGGGTGTTGAATTGCTCATTAGCGGTACTCCTATCCAGACAAGAGATTTCAGCTGGGATGTAACACTGAACTTCACCAAGAACTGGAGTAAGGTTGTCAGCCTGCCGGAAGAACTGGGCGGCGAAACCGTTATCTACGGATTGAACGGTAGTACAAGTATGTATGCCATTGTAGGCCAGCCTCTGGGTGTCTTCAAGGCAGAAGCTGTAGAACGCGACCCGCAAGGCAGAATCGTAGCAGATGCCAACACAGGTCTTCCTGTTGCAGCAGCCGAATTTGCTACTTACGGCGATATGAACAACCGTTACCAGATGGGTGTTTCTACAACACTTACTTACAAAGGTGTATCACTGAGCGCAGACTTCGATATCCGTCAGGGTGGTATCATGTATTCTAAGACAAAGAATACCCTCTACTTTACAGGTAACGCTATCCAGACAGCATACAACGACCGTAACACCTTCATCATACCGAACTCTGTAAACAAAGTAACCAATGCCGACGGAAGCATCAGCTACGTAGAAAATACGACACCGGTTTCAAGTGCAGATATCTGTAACTACTACTACGATCCGATGGGTGGTATCGGTGGTGAAATCGACCTGATCGATAAGTCATACGTCAAACTGCGTTCTGTAGTATTGAGCTGGGATTTGCCGAAGAAATGGTTGGCCAAAACTCCGTTGCAGGGTGTACGTCTGTCTGCTTACGGAAACAACCTGTTCATCTGGACACCATCCAGCAACACATTTATCGATCCTGAAACAACATCATTCGGTAACGACTTGTCAGGTAATTACGGTGAATATTCTTCAAACCCGACTTCACGTAATTTCGGTATCAACTTAAATGTGAAATTCTAATCACTCAAAAAGAAACTTATTTATGAAAAAATTAGCATTATATACCTTATTGATGGCAAGCCTGTGTACAAGCTGCGACCTTGACATCAATGAAGACCCAAACTACCCAAGCAACGAGCAGATGACGCCGGACTTGATTTTCCCTTCTGTTGAAGCAGGTATTGCCGCAGCCGTAGGAGGTGAAATCCATAACTATGCAGGTTTCTTCGCACAGTATTATGAACAGAATCCGGAACAGAGCCAGTACATCGAAATCAGCCAGTACATGTTCAATGAATCATCTCAGCTGATGGACTATTCCTACCGTATCATTTACGCAGGTGCTCTGATGGATGCTCAGGAAGTGCTCGATAAAAGTACAAATCCTGCCGACCGTTTCGCTACAACCGTACTGCGCGCTTATGTGCTGCAAGTAATGGTTGATAATACCAACGAGGCTCCATATAGCGAAGCCCTGAAAGGCAACTCTGTGAGCAATCCGAAATGGGATAACGGAGAAGATGTATACAAAGGCGTACTGGCCGAGATAGATGCAGCCGAAAGTGCATTGACAGCCAATGCTACAATGGACAGCGAAGACTTGGTGTTCAACCGCAACATGGAGCAGTGGAAAGGACTGGCCAACGCATTGCGTCTGCGCATGTACCTGCGTTTCATCGATGCAGGAGTAGATGCTGCTGCCTATACAGAAAAAGTCAAGACACTCGTTCAGGAAAACAACTTCTTTACCGGCGATGCAGCCTTTACCGGTTTTGCTGACGAAACGTCCAAACGTAACCCGTGGTACGAAACAAATGCTGTAAATACAGCCGGTAACCAGTGTGCCGCATATCCTATCGTAGCTTACTATCAGGCTAACGACGACCCGCGTATCGCTTATGCAATCGACAAGAATAAAAAGGAAGGCAAATATTTGGGACAGATCCCGGGCGGTAGAACCAAGTCAGACGATAACAACGGTTCCGATACCTGGAAAAATGAAAATGTAAGTGCCATCAATTATCAGCATTCCGACGGAGGTGGAGCAACCCAGCCGTTCTATATGTTCACTCAGGCCGAACTTCAATTCCTGATTGCAGAAGTCAGACTGCGCTTCATGAATGATGAATCTGGCGCTCAGAGCGCTTACAACGCCGGAGTTACTGCCGACTTCAATGCACGTAGCATGGGCGGTCAGGAAGCAGGTATCCTGGCATTGTGGAACAAGGCAGCTTCAACAAGCGACAAGCTGCACCTGGTATACATGCAGAAATGGGCAGCCCTGTTCTGTATGGACCACATGGAAGCATGGAGCGAAATACGCCGTACCGACTGTCCGAACCTGACAACAGTACCACAGGTCGACATCTTCAAAGGTGGTTCAAACTACGTTCCGGGCGACCTTATCGAACCATGGATCAACGGTTTGGGAAGCGGACTCGTAAAACGAATGACATACCCGCTGAGTGCACGTATGTACAATGTAAATACTCCTAAAGCTGTGCCGGTAAGCACTCCTGTGTGGTGGGATAAAAACTAATAATTTAAATGCCTTATGAAAATGAGAAAAATATTTTATTGCATACTCATGGGAGGGTTGTTCATGGGAACAGCTACTTCGTGTGACGATTCAACAGAAGATCTTTCCAAAGTAACCTATTTTGCAGAACTCAGCCTGAAAGGTGATGATTTTGTAAAACTGTCATTGGGTGAAACTTATACAGAACCCGGATACGAAGCAACCGAAAACGGAGAAGACATCAGCGAAAGAGTAAAGGTCAGCGGTAGTGTAAACAGTGCTACACCGGGATTCTACAACCTGGTATATTCCGTAGCCAATGTCGATGGTTTCTCTGTTTCAAAAACCCGTCAGGTAATGGTAGTCGATCCTGATCATTTTGCAAGTGCATATCAGGGTGAATCTCAAGCCGGTACACGTCATTATACAGGTGCTCCTATTCTGATTACGGAAAACGAAGACGGAACTTACCTGATTGATGACTTGCTGGGAGGTCTGCAATTCTACGGAATGAACCCGGGATTTGAACCGATGTATGATTTTCATGCAGAAGCCAAGGTGAAATTGAACGACGACAATACACTCAGCCTGCTTGAAGTCGGAAACTGGTATTTTGCTTCACAGCTTACATTAAGTCTGACAGAAGGAAAATACAATCCGGAAACAGGTGTCGTAACTATGACTGTAGATTACGGAGGAACTCCTCTTAGTGTTACATTAACCAAATAATTACTGAAACATTATGAAAAAATATATAACATTCTTATTTGTTGCTCTTTCAATTGTACTTACTTCGTGTAATGACGATACAGAACCTGGAGGTACAGCTGTCGAAAAGATGGCCGGCGACTGGTGGGTTACTGCTACCGTTATTGACAATGGACAAGAAGTGGGAGATGTAGGACTGGGACATTTCCGTATGTATACTTACAATACCGCAGCCAATGTTCCTACTGAAATGTGGTTGGAAGATGGAGCTAACTTCTGGGATTACAAGGTAAAAGTAAATGTAGACTACAACAACAGAACGTTTACTACCAACGATTTCATCGAAAATACTTCATACGACTGTAAGGTTAAAATCACCGACGGTAAAGTACTGGAAGGTGCTGCTCTTACTCCGAGCGGAATGCCGGCCGACAGCATCGTTTATATGATACAGTTCGATGATGATCCGGACGGACTGACTTACAAGGTTTCAGGATTCCGCCGTACAGGATTCCCTGCTGATGATTTCTAATTGCATACCCCGAAAGCAATCAATAATATCAGTATTTGCAAAAAAGAGAATGTGGAAACGCATTCTCTTTTTTTGTATCCTCCCCCTCGATGGGGTTACAAACGGGTAGAAAAAATAACCTTCCATCTTGCCGGGAAACATTTCCAGAGCTGCCGGCTTCTTATTTACCCCGTCTTGCCACATTCAATTACATCACTTATAATCAGACGATTATAAGTAAATTTCAGTTCGGCAAAAACTTTGGTTGTTTCATTCATTGGCCTGGAAACTCAGGAAGTGGCAATCAAGCCGAATGTACAAGTTGTATTACGTTCTGATTCTCATTCACTTGATGAGGTCGTTGTTGTTGCTTATGGTACTGCGAGCAAGCAGTCTTTGACTGGTGCTGTAGCATCGCTTGATGCAAAAGACATGGAATTGCGTCCTGTCACTCAGGCTACAAATGCTTTGGAAGGTGCTGCTCCAGGTATTCAGGTAAATAACTCTTATGGTGAGCCGGGTAGTGACAAGACAAGTATCCGTATCCGTGGTTTTGGCTCTATCAATGGTAGTAACGAACCTCTTATCGTTGTAGATGGTAGTCCTTATAGTGGTAACCTGAATGATATCAATCCTCAGGATATTGAATCTATGTCTGTCTTGAAGGATGCTTCTTCGGCTGCTCTTTATGGTAACAAGGCTGCCAATGGTGTTGTACTTATCACTACTAAGAAAGGTAAGAGCAACAAGCTGAATCTGCGTATGAACCTGAAACAAGGTATGTATACCCGTGCTATCCCTCAGTATGATAAATTGGGAGTAAAGGACTGGATGGAAACCATGTTGCAGGGATGGAGCAGTTATTATCAGAAAAATGCAGGTGCTTCTCCTGCTGATGCTTTGGCTAAAGCTGCTTCAACTTTGAACTCGAGCGTCGTAAAAACGAATATCTTCGACAAAACGGGAGCTGACATGTTTGACGCTAATGGTAAACTGGTGGCTAATGTATTGCCGGGTTATTCTGACCTGGACTGGGTTGATGCTCTGGAACGTACTGGCTATCGTCAGGAATATGGTGTCAGCGCTGATGCTGCCGGTGATAAGTATGATGTGTTTGCATCATTTGGTTACTTGAATGAAAAAGGTTATATCCTTGCTTCTGATTTTGACCGTTTTACTGCTCGTTTGAATGCAAACTTCCGTCCGGTGAAATGGTTTACTACTGGTATTACATTGAGTGGTACTTCGTCTACTTCCAACTTCCAGGGACAAGCTGAAAGTTCGTATTATGCGAACCCGTTCTATACCGCTGACATGATGGCGCCGGTTTATCCTTACTATAAGCACAATGCTGACGGCAGCATTATGACTGATGAGGCTGGAAATGCTGTTTATGATATCGATAACTATTCTTATTTGAGCGGACGTAATATTATTTATGAACTGCAAAATAATATCAACCGCAAGAACCGTAATACGGTAAATGGTCAGGTTTATGGTACTATCAAATTCTTGAAAGATTTTTCTGCTACTGTAAGAGGTGACTTGTTTACTTATAATGAAAATGTAAAACAGTTTGATAATCCGAACTGTGGTGATGGTGCTGCCAATGGTGGTCGTCTGGCTAAAGAACAGAACCGTTTGTTTGAATATCGCTTTGCACAGGAATTATATTGGGCACACGATTTCGACCGTCATCATGTAGATGTATTGCTGGGCCATGAATCATTTAAGCATCAGTTGAACTGGGATTATATGATGAAGGAACAGATGAAGGTCAGCGGTAATACTGAAATGGCTAACTTCGGTAAGATGACTTCTATCGATGGTTATGAAGATGTTTATACAACAGAAAGTTATTTGTCGCGTATCCGTTATAACTATGCTCAGAAATATTTCTTCGATGCATCTTTCCGTCGTGACGGTTCTTCTCGTTTCTCCAGTCCTTGGGGTAACTTCTGGTCACTGGGTGCAAGCTGGATGATTTCGGATGAAAACTTCATGAAAGGTATTGACTGGGTAAACAGCTTGAAACTGCGTGCTTCTTACGGTCAGGTTGGTAACGATGCCGGTGTTGACTATTATGCATACAAAGAATTGTATTATTCGGATGTAAACGCTGGTATTGGTGCTTTCTATAAAATACAGATTCCTAATTCTAATCTGAAATGGGAAACTTCCGGTTCACTGGATATCGCTTTGGAAGGCCGTTTGTTTGATCGTTTCAACTTCTCTTTCGACTTCTTCAACAAGACTTCGAAGGATTTGCTCTTCACGGT
The DNA here is from genome assembly GCF_037890145.1 of Phocaeicola sp. HCN-6420. Classification (NCBI taxonomy): domain Bacteria; kingdom Pseudomonadati; phylum Bacteroidota; class Bacteroidia; order Bacteroidales; family Bacteroidaceae; genus Phocaeicola; species Phocaeicola sp. HCN-6420. The sequence continues at coordinate 145,764 of NZ_JBBKBJ010000007.1, read as the reverse complement.
TTATAATCCGTTGTCGGCAGGTGCAACTGACTGGTATGTGAGTGCTGATCCGACAGGTATGTCACAGTATTTTGCTAATATCGGTAATATACGTAATACTGGTCTGGAAGTTGCTATGGATGTAGATGCTATCCGTACTAAAGACTGGAAATGGAACATCGGATTGAACCTGACTACTATCCATAATGAAATTACAAAGTTGCCTGACGGAAAAGATATCCTTCACGGTGTACAGAACTATTCAGAAGGACATAGTGTATATGAGTTCTATACGTATACTTATGCAGGTGTAGATCAGTTGACTGGTCGTGCATTGTATAATGCTGATCCGACATTGAGTGAAAGTACTGTAAGCAAGTTGAAAGATCAGGGTAATTACCTGACTATTAACGGTAAGAATTATGTGTATAGTACTTCGTATGCTGCTCGTGAATGGCAGGGTTCTGCTTTGCCGGATGTATATGGAAGCATCAGCACTTCTTTGACATGGAAGGATTTGACACTGTCTGTATTGTGTACATATTCACTGGGTGGAAAAGTTTATGATTCAAACTATCAGTCTTTGATGTATACTACTTCGAACGGTGCAAGTGCTTTGCATAAAGATGTGATGAACGGCTGGAAGGAAGCTCCGGAAGGTATGACTGAAGATTCTCCGAATCGTCTTGATCCGAACGGAACACCGCAGTTTGACCTTTCTTCATTGGCTTCGACTTCTTCGACAACAAGTTCACGCTGGTTGACAAATGCATCTTACTTTACTATCAAGAATATCAATTTGAACTACAATTTGCCACGTAAGTTTGTTGACAAATTGGGTCTGGGAGGTTTGAGTGTATACGGAACAGTGGAAAACGCTGCTATTATTACTTCTCGTAAGGGTATGAATCCGCAATACAGCTTTAACGGTACACAGGACAATACTTTTGTGGGTGCCAGAGTTTATACATTAGGACTTAACTTAAAATTCTAAACAAACATTATTTATGAAACAAATTCGTACATATATATTGGCTTTGGGTATGGGATGTCTTGCCGGACTGACGTCATGTTCGGATAGTTGGCTGGACACTAAGTCTACCCAGACAGTCGAGGGTGATGACCTTTTTAGTTCTACATCAAATGCTCGTCTGGCTATTAATGGTCTTTGCCGTATCATGGTTCAACAGCACAGCTATTATGGACAGTCGTTTAACGGTGAAGGTACAATGAAGTTGCTTTACGGTGAGTATATGGGAGAAACATTCAATTTCCCTTATATGTCGCCGGGATGGTATCCTATCATGATTGGAGATGCCAACTATACACAGAGTAACTCTACTATCTATGATTCTTATCCCTGGTATTATTACTATATGCTGGTGAGTGGAGCAAATGCTGTGATTGGACGTGTTGAAAGTGCTGAAGGATCGCAGGCTGAAAGAGATTTCTTGAAGGCTGAAGCATTGACTTTCCGTGCTTATTCATTTATGCGTCTGTCTGAATTTTATTGTGATCCGTGGTATAAGAGCAATAACGGTGCTACGGATGGTATCGTGCTTCGCTTGAATGAGGTTGCTGATGCCGGTGAAAATACAGATATGCCTTTGTCTACGTTGGCTAAGACTTACGAACAGATTTATAGTGACTTGGATGAGGCTATTCGTTTGTATCAGTCTTCTGGTCTGACACGTGATGATATGTATGGAGATGCTTCGTCGACTATCAGTTACCCTGATGAAAAGGTTGCTCACAGTATTTATGCACGTGCTGCACTGAACAGACAGGATTACGGTAAGGCTTTGTCTGAAGCAGGACTTGCTTTGGGCGACAACTATACACTGATGGACAAGAGCAGTTATTATTCTGGCTTCGATACTCCGAATGATGAATGGGTATGGGGAGTATATAATGACGCATCGGAAACTATCTGGTATTATGGCTGGCAGTTGTATATGGCTTGCAACGGTTATTATGCACAGAATGGTATCAATGTTTGTATCAACCGTTCGTTCATTGAACAGTTCCCTGATACGGATATCCGTAAGGGATTGTTCCTGACAGAAAAGACTTTCTTGAGCGAAGGCCAAAAGTTTACTGATGTAATTGATGCTAATGAAGGTCAGAATACTGGATATTTTATATCTGAAGATGCTTATAACAAGGCTAATGCGTATGTGAAACAGACTGTTCCTAACGCTGTAGAACAGGGATTTGCTTATGCAAGCTTGAAATTCCAGGCTACCGGACAGCCGGCAGTTGGTTGTCAGCCGATTATCCGTAATTCAGAGCTTTTGCTTATCAAGGCTGAAGCGGCTTATTATGAAGATGCCACCGGCAAACAGTCGCAGGATGCTTTGAACGAGCTGAATGCTACTTCTGGTCGTGATGCTTCTTATTCTTGCACAAAGACGGGTGATGAACTGCTGAAGGAAATCAAGAAGTATCGTGCTTTGGAACTTTGGGGAGAAGGCTTTGACTGGTTCGACCATAAACGCTGGGGAGATCCTGTTGTACGTCATGGTATAAAAGAAGACGGAAACTTCAGTGGATATATCTCTGGTACGTATGGATTTACAGAAAGCGGTGAATATGTTTCTACTTTCTGGAAATGGATCCTGCCGGGTCGTGAAACTGATTACAATACTGCTATTGATTATAAATAAGTGTAATTAGCTGATTCTTTAGGAACCCGTCATTGACTTTATGGAAGTCGATGACGGGTTTCTTTGTCTTTGAGTATCTGTAGTGTGAATATTCATTTAAATTTTTGCTTGGTAAGATACTTGATGCGTGCTTTTTTGTTTATATTTGCGAAACTAGAAATACAACTATACTGAATGAAAGAATTTGTTATATCTGAAGCTCAAACTGAAAAGGCTGCGCTGGTGGGACTGATTACCCAGACGCAGAATGAACGCAAAACGAATGAATATCTGGATGAACTTGCTTTCCTTGCCGAAACGGCTGGAGCTGAGGTCGTAAAACGTTTTACTCAGAAACTGGATACTCCAAATTCTGTGACTTATGTTGGAAAAGGTAAGTTGCAGGAAATAAAAGAATATCTGCTGCAACAGCAGGAAGAGGGAGGTGAAGAAGTGGGGATGGTGATCTTTGATGATGAACTTTCTGCCAAACAGATACGAAATATCGAAAAAGAACTGAACGTAAAGATTCTGGACCGTACATCGCTGATTCTGGATATCTTTGCCATGCGGGCACAGACTGCCAATGCCAAAACGCAGGTGGAACTGGCTCAATATAAATATATGTTGCCCCGATTGCAGCGTTTGTGGACGCACCTTGAACGTCAGGGAGGTGGTTCCGGTGCCGGAGGTGGTAAAGGTTCTGTAGGACTTCGTGGTCCGGGTGAAACTCAGCTGGAAATGGACCGCCGTATTATCTTGAATCGTATGGCTTTGTTGAAACAGCGTCTGGCTGATATTGATACGCAAAAGTCTACACAACGCAAGAACCGCGGACGATTGATTCGTGTAGCCTTGGTCGGGTATACGAATGTCGGAAAATCAACGCTGATGAATTTGCTGGCGAAGAGTGAGGTCTTTGCCGAAAATAAGTTGTTTGCTACTCTCGATACGACAGTGCGTAAGGTGATTATTGACAATCTGCCTTTCTTGCTGTCTGATACTGTAGGATTTATACGTAAGCTTCCTACCGATCTGGTGGACTCGTTTAAATCGACGCTGGATGAAGTGCGTGAAGCTGACTTGCTGCTGCATGTCGTGGATATTTCGCATCCGGATTTTGAAGAGCAGATTCAGGTTGTCGATAAGACGATTGCGGATCTGGGGGCCGGAGGTAAGCCGACTATGATTATCTTTAATAAGATAGATGCTTATACGTATGTGGAAAAGGCGGAGGATGATCTGACTCCTAAAACTAAAGAGAATATTACGCTGGAGGAACTGATGCATACGTGGATGGCTAAGATGAATGATAACTGTATCTTCATTTCGGCCCGTAACAAGACTAACATTGATGAACTGAAAGAAATTGTCTATAAAAAAGTAAGGGAACTGCATGTGCAGAAATATCCTTATAATGATTTCCTTTATCAAACTTACGACGAGGAATAGCTATGGAAAACTACCGTTCGCTGACTAATGATGAGATAGACAGGCTGAAAGCCCAGTCGTGTTCGGCTGCCAACTGGAGTGATGTGCTGGTTGCCGAGAACTTTACTCCTGATTATGTTCACCATGCTCGTTTTTCGGGAAGGGTGCGTCTGGGAGTTTTTGAGCATGAATTTACGTTATCGGGTGGTATCTGTAAGCATGCGGGATTGTCTTATGTGACACTGCATAATGTAACGGTCGGCGATAATTGTTGCATAGAGAATGTAAAGAACTATATTGCCAATTATGAGATAGGGGCGTATACTTTTATCGAAAATGTGGATATTATCCTGGTGGATCGCAAATCTCGTTTCGGAAATGGGGTAGAGGTGTCTGTCTTGAATGAAACGGGAGGCCGGGAGGTGATGATACACGACCGGCTTTCTGCTCATCAGGCATATATTATGGCTTTGTACCGCCATCGTCCGCAGCTTATCGAACGTATGAAGGAGTTGATTGAAGCTTATGCGGAGGAGCATGCTTCGGAAGTGGGTACGATAGGTTCTCATGTTACAATCGTGAATTCGGGGTATATCAAGAATGTCCGCATCGGTGACTATTGTGAAATAGAGGGAGCCGGCAGATTGAAGAACGGTAGTATTAACAGTAATGCGGCCGATCCGGTGCATATCGGTTACGGGGTAGTTTGTGATGATTTTATTATCTCGAGTGGCTCTCATATAGAGGATGGCACGATGATTACGCGTTGCTTTGTGGGACAGGCGTGTCATATGGGGCATAATTATTCGGCTTCCGACTCGTTGTTTTTCAGCAACTGTCAGGAGGAGAATGGAGAAGCGTGTGCTATTTTTGCCGGGCCGTTTACTGTAACGCATCATAAATCGACATTGCTGATTGCCGGAATGTTCTCTTTCATGAATGCAGGGTCGGGCTCTAATCAGAGTAATCATATGTATAAGTTAGGACCGATTCACCAGGGAGCACTGGAACGGGGAGCGAAAACGACTTCCGATTCTTATATTCTCTGGCCGGCGCGTATCGGAGCTTTTTCTTTGGTGATGGGGCGTCATGTGAATCATCCTGATACTTCGGATTTGCCTTTCTCTTATTTGATAGAGGATAAAAATACGACTTATCTGGTGCCGGGAGTGAATCTGCGTAGCGTGGGGACGATTCGTGATGCACAGAAGTGGCCGAAGCGTGATTTGAGAAAAGATTCTGTGCGTCTGGATCAGATTAATTATAATCTGCTCAGTCCGTATACCATTCAGAAGATGATGAAGGGAAGGAGCATTTTGAAAGAGTTGCAGCGGGTTTCTGGTGAAACATCGGAAATATATTCTTATCAGAGTGCGAAAATTAAAAATTCGGCACTGAATAAGGGGATTGGCTTTTATGAAACTGCCATTCATAAATTTCTGGGAAATTCTGTTATAAAGCGCCTGGAGGGAATTCATTTTAAAAGTAATGAAGAGATACGTCATCGTTTGCTGCCGGATACAGCGATTGGAGAAGGTGAATGGGTGGATATCTCGGGACTGATTGCGCCTAAAACGGAGATTGAACGGCTGATGAATGATATAGAAGCTGGTGTGTTGCATACGGTTGACCAGATTCATGATCGTTTTGCCGGGATGCATGCCAACTATTATACGTATGAATGGACATGGGCTTATGGCAAGATGCTGGAGTTTTATGGCCTGAAACCGGATACGATTACAGCAAAGGATATAATTGCTATTGTGCGTCAGTGGCAGAAATCGGTTGTCGGACTTGACAGAATGGTGTATGAAGATGCCAAAAAAGAATTCTCTCTCACTTCGATGACGGGCTTTGGAGCGGATGGCAGCAAGGAGGAGCAGATGCTTGACTTTGAGCAGGTGCGGGGAGTATTTGAAAGCAATCCGTTTGTAACGGCTGTGCTGGAGCATATTGAAGTGAAGACTGCACTGGGTAATGAGCTGGTAGAGCGTTTAAGTGGTTTATAATAAGGAAATTCCTATGAAAAATATATGGCTGTGCTGCATGCTGTGCTGTGTCTGCATGATGGTTCAGGCGGGTACTTACCGTAAAAGGGAAATTAATCGTCCGTGTTTTATTGCGACCAATACGTCGAGAATTGAGATAAAAAAAATCATACTGACTGGCGAGCAGACTCAGGTGGATGCTGTATTATATGGTGAGCCGGGTGAAATGGCTGTTATTTCTTCGAATACGTGCTTACGTACTCCTCAGGGAGAATTCTGTCTGCGTGAAGCTGAAGGAGTGTCTATTGATGGTTTGACTGAACCGGAGGCTATTCCTGCATCGGGCAGGCATTCTGTTATCCTTTCTTTTGCTCCGATACCGGCTGGTATACATGCCGTGGATTTTGTGGAGAAAGAAGAGGGGTGGACCATCTGGGGAGTGCAATTGAGCAAGGCGGAACCTTATGTTTATGTGCCTGGCTTTTTGCAGACACGTATGGTGGAACGGAGCCTTTCTCTGCCGGAGCCGCGTCTGAAGGCTGGAAAAGCTATTGTGAACGGATATATATTGGGCTATGATTCCAAAATGAGGCTGGATGTGGTGTTTCGGCATTCCGACTGGCTGTTGGCTGATGATTGGGGAAAAACGGTGAAGGTTCGTCAGGACGGATCTTTTCATATTGAAACTGATTTATTGGTTGCAGGAGGGGCTAAGTTACGGATTAACAAGGCTGAACTGAACTTGTTTCTTTCTCCTGGTGAAGAAATGACTGTGTATATTCATTTGCCGAGGTTGAGTATGTCGGCCTCTCATTTACTGAAAGATCAATATGGTGAGCAGCAGAAAGCATGGTTCGACGGGGGAGAGGCTTTGCTGAATACGGAACTGGCTACATGGGGGTATCCTCTTTCGCTGGGTGCTGATGCTGATTTTGCTGATGAAACGAAAGGTTTGCCGGATGAAGCGTATGATGCTTTTGTGCAAAGCAGACTGGAGAAGTATGAAACTGAACTGAAGGATGATAAAAGGGTAGGTGAGGCATATAAAGAATATGTGTCGGCCAACCTGCAAGTCAATGCGTGTGTGTTGCAGGGACAGCACGGTAGAATGCCGGGTAAGCTGGATATCCCTTATGCGAGGTATGGCTATGACTATGTGACTTATTTGCAGTATGTGGAGCGTGATGAAGGTGAAATGCTGGATGTATGGGCGGATATAAAAACGGCAAGAACTGTCTTCCGGAATTCGGTAAAAGAGGAACGGGTGACTTCGGATACCAGAAAATCGCTGAGCTTGATTGTGCAGCCGGAGATAAGTACATATGTGAAGGAGAAAATACAGGCCATGCAAATACTTTCCGAACGTGCTAAGGCTTCGAAGGGCTATGTAATTGCCGAACTGGATACATTGGTTTCGGGGGCTGACATCTTGCCTGCCATCATTTCTCAGTATCGGGGAAGTGCTGTTCTTGTTGACTTCTGGGCTACGTGGTGTGGCCCATGCCGTAAAAGTATGCCGGCTGTTCATGTGCTGAAGAAAAAACTGTCGGCTAAGGAGGTGGTTTATGTATATATTACGGGCCCATCTTCTCCGGAAGCGGTATGGAAAAATGCTATAGCTGATATAAATGGAGTGCATTATCGCCTGACTCAAAAACAATGGGAATATCTCTGCAAGTCGTATGGTATTACCGGTATTCCGGGGTATTTGGTTATCAGTTACGACGGAAAGTTACAGGATCGTTATGTAGGATTCCCGGGGGTAGATATTTTGCAGAGGGATTTGTTGAGAGCTATGGAATAGAAGAATCCCGATGGTCTTTTGCCGGAGTGTGAAAGTAAAATGGTGTAGAGCTTTTGAGTTATTCGGAACAAAGATTTTATCTTAATTAAGGAAAAATTTCGATAATACTTCGTACCTTTGCTGACATAGTAACTAACAATTAATTTCTTATCATTATGGCAACACCAGAATTCAAGTATCAGCCGATGTTTGAACACGGAAAAGATACTACTGAATACTATTTGCTTACAAAAGACTATGTGTCTGTAAGCGAGTTCGAAGGAAAACCTATCCTGAAAATCGAAAAGGAAGGTCTGACAGCAATGGCTAATGCTGCATTCCACGATGTTTCTTTCATGTTGCGTCGTTCTCACAACGAACAGGTAGCCAAAATTTTGAGTGATCCGGAAGCCAGCGAAAACGATAAATACGTTGCTCTGACTTTCCTGCGTAACGCTGAAGTTGCAGCTAAGGGCGTATTGCCTTTCTGCCAGGATACCGGTACTGCTATTATACATGGTGAAAAAGGTCAGCAGGTATGGACTGGATATTGTGATGAAGAGGCTTTGTCACTGGGTGTGTATAAAACATATACTGAAAATAACTTACGTTACTCACAGAATGCTCCGCTGAGCATGTACGAAGAAGTGAATACTCGTTGTAACCTTCCGGCCCAGATTGACCTGGAAGCTACTGAAGGTATGGAATATAACTTCTTGTGTGTGACTAAAGGTGGTGGTTCTGCAAACAAGACTTATCTGTATCAGGAAACAAAAGCTATCTTGAATCCGGCTACTCTGGTTCCGTTCCTGGTAGAAAAGATGAAGACACTGGGTACAGCTGCTTGTCCTCCTTATCATATCGCATTTGTCATTGGCGGTACTTCTGCTGAAAAGAACTTGCTGACTGTTAAGCTGGCATCTACTCACTATTATGATAATCTGCCTACTACAGGTAATGAATACGGACGTGCTTTCCGTGATATTGAACTTGAAAAACAGGTTCTGGAAGAAGCACACCGCATTGGTCTGGGTGCTCAGTTTGGTGGCAAGTATTACGCTCATGATGTACGTATCATTCGTTTGCCGCGTCACGGAGCTTCTTGTCCGGTAGGTCTGGGAGTTTCTTGTTCTGCTGACCGTAACATCAAATGTAAGATTAATAAAGACGGTATCTGGATTGAAAAACTGGATTCGAATCCGGGTGAACTGATCCCTGAAGAATTGCGTCAGGCTGGTGAAGGTAATGCAGTAAAGATTGACCTGAACCGTCCGATGCCGGAAATCTTGGCTGAACTTGACAAGTATCCTGTTGCAACTCGTCTGTCTTTGAACGGTACAATCATCGTAGGTCGTGATATCGCTCATGCCAAACTGAAAGAACGTCTGGACCGTGGTGAAGATCTTCCTCAGTATATCAAGGATCATCCTATTTACTATGCTGGTCCTGCCAAGACTCCTGCTGGTATGGCTTGTGGTTCTATGGGACCGACAACTGCCGGACGTATGGACCCGTATGTTGACTTGTTCCAGAGTCATGGTGGTAGCATGATTATGTTGGCCAAAGGTAACCGTAGCCAGGCTGTAACTGATGCTTGTAAGAAGCATGGTGGTTTCTATCTGGGTTCTATCGGTGGTCCGGCTGCTATCCTTGCACAAAACAATATCAAGAGCATTGAATGTGTTGAATATCCTGAACTGGGTATGGAAGCAATCTGGAAGATTGAGGTTGAAAACTTCCCGGCATTTATCCTGGTGGACAACAAGGGTAATGATTTCTTCAAGCAAATCAAGCCGCGTTGTACCGGAAACTGTAAATAAGTAATTTACTTCCAATAAAAAAGAAAGGCATCATCCTCTGATTATGAATTGAGGATGATGCCTTTTCTTATGGAGTTTTCAGTTCTGTCTTATTGCTGGGAACCGGCAATAATTTCGAATATTTCAGCTTTGCCCTCCAGACTGATTTTGACTACTTTGTCATTGGCCACTTCTAATTTAAAGAAAGGAGATGAAACGGATGTTTCTGATACCAGCTTTCCTTTCTTGTCGAACTGCTTGATGCTTAAAGGAGCAGACAGTTCATTCATAAGCAGTGTGTATGCTTTAACTCCCTGGAGTACTTCGAAGGACATGGCTTGAGTAACCTGATATGCAGTTCCCAAATTCTGGTCGAAAGCATAAACAGCTTGCTGTGGATTTTCTGTTTCCAACTTGAATCCTAAATTTTCGACATGTAACGGATTTACGTCGAATGAGCGAACTGAAGCGTAATTCTTACGTTCTGAATCCAGTCGTTTCAGTCGTACATAGCGTGCTTTTACGGCATCGCCTTTCCAGTTGATTACGTATTGTTTAGTCAACTCGCCAATCAGCGGAGTCCATGTTTTGCCATCTGCCGAGCATTCCAAAATTGCATGATCGAAATAATCTACATCATCGACTGAATTTCTTCCTTGCAGGATAGCTACTTCTGTAACATCGCGAACATCTCTTAAGTCTACTCCAATCCAATCGCCGTCCTTTTGGCCGATACCGGATGTGTAGTAAGTTGTGGTATCATTATCGAGCATTAATTTGGTCAGGATTGTACCAGAATTGCCAAACGAACCTATGCCTTTGTAGTCCTTGGGAGTTGTACCTACTAATTTTTTCAGGAATCCATGAGCCATATCGTCCATTGCGTTTTCGTAGAACGGCTGCAACTTCAGTGTTCCTGATTTATGAGCTTCGTAGTTCTTACGGTCGTCGGTGCTCATTAAGTTGTGTATATACTTGTTCCAGAAATCAGCATCGTTGTTTCCAGCACGATAGATTTGAGCAAGTTCGATGGCTTGCTTTCCTCTTGTACCCAATTTACCGAATTCAATCAGCCAGGGGCGAAGTTCTTGTAACAAGGCTTTGTTTTCGCATCCCTGTTCCATTTCTGCCGGAACTTTTTCTACTTTTTCGAATTCTTCTTTCAGTGCCTGAGCCGTTGCGTCATTCCAGTCGGCGATACGGAATGTTTTTGTTTCCCATGATTCGTCCCGACGATATCCATTTTCTGTATCACTGGAGTGAATGGCAAATGTACGATAAGCATCCTTTGCTTTAGGAGCCAATTCCTCCAAACCTCTTTCCCAATTGTCGATAGGGTTATAGTTGGCTACGTTCCAGGTATAATCTGCAACTCCATACAATGCCAGTTTGGAAGCTTCGCCGTGTTCCATCGGGTTACTTACTACTCCGCATACGTTATCTTTAGTCAGCGAAGTATCCAGTCCATATACAGGACCTTGCAGAATAAAGTTACGTATGTAGTCTGTTACCGGATAATTCCACCAGTAATATGCTGGTCTTTTGATGCGTGAGTTTATCCATTCCATTGTTTCCGGTGTCAGGTCACTACATACCACATCACCGGTCCAGAATACTTTAATGTCTGGGTTCAGACTTTTACCATAAATAGCCAAACTTCCCTGTGGAGTAGGGTTAGCCCACAGCTTTGAGTAATCGGTCGGGCAGACAGTCAACGGAGAAACGTCGCCTTTTGCTTTTACAAAGTCATCAGTCAGGCGGTTTAATAATTCGGTCTGTTTTAACGGATTGGTTCCTTCACCCGAAATGTCATCGAAGAAGATAGCGAAATCTCTTACTCCCAAATCGTACATCCAGTTGAATTTGTTGACCAGATTCTGGTAGTCTTCTTCATTCCATTTGATATCTTGTCCCGGATGGATTGCCCAAACAAAATCTACACGGTTACGCTTGCAGGCCTGTACCAGTTCTTTAATATTCTGAGCTTCTTTTTCGGGATAAGGAAGTCGCCAGTTCGGGCAGCTGTGGAACGGATCGTCTTTAGGGCCATATAAGTAAGTATTCATCTTGAATTTTCCGTAGAAATCAATCAAGGACATACGTACTTGATGTGACCATGGTGTACCGTAAAATCCTTCTACAACTCCACGGTTGGGCAAGTCCGGATAGTCATTGACGTCCAGATAAGGCAATTGCTTATTCTGAGCAATCGGGCTTTCCATAAGTTGGCGAAGTGTCTGGATACCATAAAAGGCTCCTCTTTCGTCGTATCCTACAATTGATATTCCTTTTTTATCGATGTGCATAGCGTAAGCTCCGGAAACTTCCTTTACACCTTGCTTGAGTGCTACTTTCTTTCCAAAATCGATAGTCAGTTTTACACCCTTCTTTGTTAGGGTAAGAAATCCCAGGTCCTGAGAAAATTTATCCTGTTTGTCCTTCAGAACCATTCCTGTGGTTATATCCAGCAGATTGTTTCTGTCTACAGTCAGTTTCTGAGGTGTGGGGTTGATGATAATTCCCTGATGGTCTATCTTCTTTCCGGGAACGGGCAAAACTTGTTGGATTTCCAGTCGTTGGGACGACAAATCGAACTCGGCTTCTTGTGCGAGGAGATTACTGCATGCCAAGGCACATATTGCTCCTGCTACTAGTGATTTTTTATAGTATGTCATTTTCATATAAATGGGTTTTACAATACAAAGCTATCGATTTCATCTTAATTAGAACTTGTTTTAGGGCAAAATGTTTACTTTCTCATTGAAAAAACTTCTTTATAGGAAAAATGAGAAGCGCTTAGCATGTTTTTTTAGGTTCTCCAGTACCATTTGATACGTGTAAAAAACATCGTAATCAGTACGGTTAAGCCGGTAAGCAGAACACCATGAAGAAATCCTAACCAGGGTGATGTATAGAAATACTTCAGCAAGGGCATTATTCCTAAAATATTTAATACCGGGTATATCAGAAGATCTGTTGCTACATAGGCTATCATCGGATTTTGTCCGGACATGATCAGGAAACGTGTGGAACGGACGCATTTGAAGTAGTCGCAAATGATATTGAAAATTATCAATGACATAAAAGCCAATCCTGATGTGACAAAGAAGTAGCTGAATGTTGCATAATCTTTTTTGATTCCTTCCTGAAAAGGTTCAATAAAAAGTCCCAACAACAGAAAGAAACTTCCTAAATCGAATAATTTGTACCAAAGTGTTCTGATATCGGTTTTAGGTTTGTTTTTAAGTAATAAGTATCCGGCTATCAACAGAATAATTGTAATAATCAAATTAGCTTCGAGAAACCGGTTATACAGACAATATAAGTTAACCAATATAACCGTTAGCAGAATACCTAATAAAACAAGTCCTGTTTTGGCTTTTGCAGGATAGATATTTTCATGGTTCTCTGAAAGCCATTTTTTGAGAATTTCTCCTGCGAAACTGCCCGGAATAACAATAAACAGATATTCCAGATATTCGAACTTGTATAGCCAGGGAATAGGGGAAGTAGTCAGGTAATGTGCTACCCATGAATCTTCAATATCTTTACTTATCATCAAAGCTCCTAATAAAATTAAAATACAGATTCTGAGCAGGCGATTGTGCATGGTGAATATGTAGAGCAATGAACCGAATATTGCCATATTGGCTAATATCAATATAATGATGTTGCTGAAGTACAGGGAGAAATTTCTTCCATTGGCATATTGTGTCGTAACCAACATGAAAATGGCGATTCCGTAGGCTGATAGTTTTATGATTTTATGTACTTTGTCGGGGAGTTGATACGGAATACGCATAAACATGGGAAATAATACAATAAAGCAAGTGATAGCTAACAGCCAGGAGCGTAAATCTTGTGGAGAACTTACCACATAAGGATAAAAGTGCTGGATGAAAATGGCGAAGAATGTCAGTTGTAATCCTCTCTTTATTGCGTCATAGCATAGCATTAGTTTACTTCTTCCTTTTTCGGCATGTCGGCCGATGGAAAAAGGAAATGCTGCTCCCATGGCAAAAAGGAAAAAAGGAAACACCAAATCGACCCATGTAATGCCAGGTATTTCCGGATTGAAAATGTGATCGGGAGGAGGAGTTTGGGCATGACTCATCCATCCTGGTAAAATGGAGGATATGATAGTAGCTGATAATACCATTGTAATGATGGCATATCCTCGTAATGCATCCAGTGCTAAAGCTCTTTGGTTCATAGTAGTGCGTTAAGATTATATGTTTATTAACGAATATTCTGCAAATAGAGGCGTAGCTCTCATCTCATCGAGAATGAATGACTGACGCCTCTATGAATGATGGCCATCTTTTTACGCGTTATCCTTCCATCATTAATCAATAAAAACCTTAATATAACTTATGAAGTTTATTCTTGTTGCCGTAAAAAGAATGACGAAAAATCTTGTGCCGGTTGCAGATATGTATGTCCAAACCGGTCGGTTATTTTTACACTTATCCGGGCTTGTGGATTTTTGGGAATAGCCTTGAAGAGATGATTGGTCTTGACCGGAGCAATCCAGCTATAAGTCTGTACAGCTTTTTGACACATTTTTTCAGCCAATGGATCGTATGCTGTATATTGAGTCATTTCTCCCATAACTTTTCCGTCTTCCATCCATTCAACTTTCCATTGTTTATCCCAATTCCATACATTGGCGATTATAGCTTGAGGCAGTTCTTGGGAAGCTCCAGGAAGATATACTCTTGCCTGGCAGGTATCTGGTTTACCGATACATTTATACTTCCAGGTAAGTTGATTGCCGTTAACTTGATAAATGCCATATCCTCGTGGAGTACCATCCATACAGATGTCAGAGCACCACCATGTACCACAGATTGCAGCTGTGTTGTGTTCCATAAGCTTGTCATTATAGCATACATTGAGGTTGTAGTGCATATGTCCTGAAATAATGTGTGTGGGATAATCCTTAATTAACTGGTGAAATGCCTCAGCATTGACAGTCTGGTCAGCCAGTGTATTATAGTCGAATTGAAACGGTTGTTGTTTTTCTGTAAGTCGGGTAGGTATATGCATGACAATGATAAGTGGGGTTCCTTTCTTTAAAAAAGAGAGATCCTTTTCCATCCATTGAAAAGTCTTTTCATCGATATAGCCGATATAGTAAAATTCTCTTCCGATGTAAAAGTTGTTGTTTAAAATGATATAATGCATTTTCCCCTTGTTGAAAGAATAGCATGTAGGACCGAAGAAGCTTTCGAAGCTATGGTGTGAGGTTTCGAAAGAACGTCCGTTGTAGTCCATGTCATGGTTTCCTATGGCACGGTATATAGGTATATTCAGTGGTCTGACGGCTTCAATGTATGGTGGAAATAGCTGGGCATTATCTCCTGTAATATCTCCACAATCGATACCGAAGATATCCGTATCGCGATAAGCTGCAAGTTCTTCCAAATAATCATTCTGGTAAGTATGATATGTTTCCAGATTTTCTGTCGTGATAGCTTGAACGTCAGCTTGTGCAAAGAATACATGATTTAAGTCATCGTGAGGGTTCCTTTTAAGATGAAAATCATACCCCTTATCCGAAGAACGGTCTATTGACTTATAGAATAAAGGAATTGTGTTTTCTTTGATTTCGGTCAGATAGCCCGATGGGGTGGATATAAATACAAATTGGCTTTCATTATCAATGTCGAGGCTATAGTTACCCTCTTCGTCTGTTTGTACGCAATTCTTTCCATCGGAAACAACAACTCCACCAATGCCTTTGTTTCCGCAGGCTACAGTACCTTTTATCTGGTGCAGGTTCTGTGTCATTCCGGTTGTTAATCCGAAAACCGATAATAATATGCATAAAATATGTTTCATCAGATCTTTCATTATCAAGATTTACATTTTTGTCCAGTCCAGAACAATTCTATTTCTTCGAGTGTCTTTCCAGCTGTTTCCGGCATCAATTTCCATACAATCAGCATATAAGGAATACACATGAATGCAAATAAGAAGAATGTTCCGCCAGGGGTAAGAGATTCCAACATCCAGGGGGTAAGTTGTCCTATCAGATAAGTTCCAACCCATAAGGATAGTCCGGCTACAGACATAGCAAGTCCTCGTATCTTGGTGGGGTACATTTCTGAAAGTAAGACAAAAATGACGGCGCTGATGGAACCTGCACAGAAAAAGATGTATGCGAGGAAGAAGAATAATAAATATGTATTAGATAAATTTAATTTTTCTCCTGTTACGAAGTAAATTCCAATTGCTATAAGAGATACAATCATTCCTGAAACGCCATAGTAAATAAGTTTTTTACGTCCTATTTTATCTATAATCAGCAGGGCCAGGATACCTGTTATCATGTTGACTGCACCAATTAGAATTTGGTAAAATAGAGAATCTCCTCCAGACAGTCCGGCATCTTCGAAGATGGAAGGACCATAATACAATACGGCATTTACTCCCATAAATTGTCCGAGCATGGCAATACATACTCCAATGATGACAGCTTTCAATATACCCGGTTGCCATAACATGGACCAGCTGGACTGGTGTTCGTTTGCCAAAACAGCTTTAGTTTGTTCGATTTGTGCCTGTGCTTCGGAATTGGTAAGATAAATATTTTGAAGTACTTTCCGGGCTTGGTCTTCTTTTTGTGCAACGATAAGCCAGCGAGGACTTTCGGGAATAAAGAGTATGGTTATTAAAAAGAGAATTGCAGGTACGGATTCCATACCGAGCATACCTCTCCATACTTCCGATACAAATATTTTGTTAAACCATGCTTCACCTGATTCAAATCCACTCTGTGAAAAAGTCAGCAGGTAGAAATTGGCAATGTATGCTCCCAGAAAGCCTACGGTTACGGCTACCTGATAGAGAGATACCAATCTGCCCCGATAGTGTGCTGCTGCTACTTCGGAAATATATAGAGGAGAAACTATTGAAACGACTCCGATGGCAATACCTCCTAAAATACGGGCAGCTATTAAGTGATTGAAATCGGATGAGGCTGCGCACCAGATTCCTGATATGGAGAATAAAAGAGCAGCGATAATCATTACCCATTTTCGTCCCAGCCGGTCACTCAGCATTCCTGCAAACATAACACCGCATATGGAGCCTACTAAAGCGCATCCTACATACCATCCTTGTTGCAGTGCGTCAAGTTGGAACTGCTCGGTAACCTGACTGATGGTTCCGGAAATGACAGCTGTGTCATAGCCGAAAAGTAACCCTCCTATGGCCGCAACAAAGGAAAGGAAAATCATATATCCTAAATTGAATTTGGTTGATGCCATTGTAATGTTTCCTTATTATTTAATGTCGAAATATTCTTTATACCTGTCATAGAGATGGCCTGCTTGCAGGTAAGCCGATTGAGGACTCATGAAGTGAGAGAATTCAAACGTAATGGCTTTGTCGTAGCCGGCACGTTTTGCTGCTTCCAGTTTCATACGCAACTTGTCGAACTTAATGGGCAGGAAGCGGATAGGCATGTCACGGTCGAACGATTCTGCATTGGTCCAGCATTGCATGCCGTATTTGTCTGCCAGTTTTTTGTTGACACTGAAGAACGCATCCAGCTCATCGTAGTCAATATGACCGTCCTGAAAGGCGCAAGCATCTACTACATCATGAATGCCGTCAAAAATTTCGTTCCAATCACGTTCGTGTTCTTGTACTGAAATAGATTCCTCACGAGAAAGTTTATTGGTACCCATTACAGCCTTCTTTCCATCTATCCACGGTGAGATAAATGTTGGAAGTCCTCCTGATACATCTTTACATTGTTTGCCCATTGCCTGAAAAGCTCCGATAGCTCCTTTGGTCTTCCGACTGATTTCTCCGCTTATATACCATCCTCCGAAACTTTTATATTTGGTACCGTATTGTTCCCATACCTCGTCGATGACATATTTGTTGTCTTCTATTTCCCATGTCAGGTCACCTGTATCCCAGTATTTGCCGGAATCATACAATCCAAAGTAGAATTTCATGTTATATTTCTCGGCTAATCGCAGAAACAGGTCTACCAAATCCATTGAAGGCATATAGCATCCTTTTTTCAAGAGGTATTTTGACGGGTAGGTAATGAACTTACGATACCCCGAACGGATAAGGATGACTGTGTCAATTCCAATGTGTTTCATGTATTGGAAGTCACGGTCCCATTCTTTGGCTCCCCAGTTCTGGTGTGGTATATCATGGGATATTTCATCCAAAAAAGTTCCTGTGATGCGTAAACCATTGTTCTTGGGAATAATTAGTGGATTATTGTCATCTTCTTTTTTCATATTGGCTTCATTGGTCAATGAGGCAATGGCAGGCACTTCATTTTCTGAGTGCAGGAAGGATGGAGCTGCAAAAGCTGCGGCACCAGTCAGTAATGTCTTTTTTATAAAATCTCTACGGTTCGTCATATTGCTTAAATTTTAATTTTTTCTGTTTTATATTTTGATATAGATATTCTTTCTGTATAATGTATATCCTATTATTCCGATAACAACAGCTACAGACAATGCCATGAGTAGTGATGAAAAGCAATTATCTCCAAAGTAATGAGCTAATACATGCTGATAAAACCATGTGTGAAGTGTGTTTCCTCCCACTGATATATGTATCAGCGCTATGAATAGTAGTTCGCCTGCTGTATAGCAAAATAATGGATTGACGCCATATACGATAAAAAGTTTGCATCCCTTTTGATATTTTCGGATGTCAATCAGCCAGATAAGCAAGGATAGTAGTAGAATGCCGGCGCCACAGGTTATAAGTACATATGTGGGTGACCAGATTTTCTTGTTTATCGGACAGCCGTAACTGAACAGATATCCGGCGAACAAGAGTATCGTACCTATCAGAAAAAGTTTTTCTAATTTACTGTGTATATCTTCTTTTCCAATGCAAATTTTGCCAATATAATATCCGATAAGCGTATGGGCAATGGAAGGTATAGTACTTAATATACCTTCTGGATCAATACCATGGTCGTTGTAAAGATGTGAAGTCCCTAAAATAGATTGATCGACGATGGCTATTATATTCTGTGATCCATAAACGAATCCATTTCCTGTCATTAATATGATTTGGTATATTACCAGTAATGCAGTGATTAAGGCTGGAATATATTTTTCATGGATGTTTGTACATAGGATAACAGTGAAAAAATAACAAAGAGCCAGTCGCTGTAGTACCCCGGGGATTCTCAGTTCCTGATAGCTGCACATGCCTTTAGCACACCAGTTGATGAATAACCCGATGAGGAATAATAAAATGGTACGTTTAATTACTTTCTTTACTAAGGGTTGGCTATAGGTGAAGTTAAATTTCTTGAGTGAAATATAAGTTGAGATACCCATTATGAACATAAAAAAAGGAAACACCAAATCGGTAGGTGTCAATCCGTTCCATATGGCGTGCTTCAATGGCGTGTAGATATGTTTCCACGAACCAGGATTATTGACGATAATCATCCCCGCAATGGTAATGCCTCTTAAAATATCCAGTGAGATAAGGCGTTGTGCTTTTTCCATAATGGTAAGGTTTTATTCAGTTTGAAAGATACAGATTATCAAATAAGTTGATAATCTGTATCTTTATAAGGAGCTTATTTATTTCTGAACGTCTTGCTGACGGTTGGTATCCCACCATACATGTACGGTAGATCCGTCTCCCTGATTCTGGTTCAGAGAAGAGCTTGTCGCATTTTCACTGTTTTCACGTCGTTCATCGTCGGTGTATCTTAATTTACGAATGAATTCATGATTGGCAGGGTTGATGTTGGCATCTTCACTGTGAAGAACAGGAGAAAGCTTCGGGTATCCTGTTCTACGACATTCAGCCCATGCTTCTATACCATTGGGATAAAGAGCCAGCCATTTCTGAGTAGCAATCTTTTCCAATTTTTGTTCTTGAGAATCATTTTCGTTCCATGCAACTTTACCAGTTGTCATATAGGTTTCATCGTTGTTCGTAGGAGAAAGAGATGCATCGTTCAGGAATGAACGCTCATCTGCGAGGGAAGCCTTGATGCCTTCCTTGTAATTTTCTCCAGCATCACCGGCTCCGTTCCATCCCAGCAGAGCTGCCTCAGCTTTTAACAAACATACTTCTCCATAAGTCATAATCTTTAATGGAAGAGTAACTGTGATGTTCAGTACATCTTCCGAAGGAGCTGTCTGTGAGTTCCAGTCCGGATAGGCTTGCAATCCCAGACATACAGAATGTTTTCTTACGTTATTTTCTGGCAATCCTATTTCGGTAGCGTTCATTCCATTGGGCAGACCTGAGAACTGATCTCCGTTGTATGTATCATCTCCGTTTCTCTTTGCTGCTACGTAGTCTTGCGTTTGTCCAAACCAGAGAGTCATACGTGGATCTGCTACAGTACTTTCGTTTTTCAGAATATTCTCCATGGTCTTACTCATGCAGAACCCGTTCCATAAGCTCATCATGTACAAGGGGTGTCCCCATCCCCAGTCACCAGTAGCAGAAGCAGTCATATAAGCATTGTCTTCATTGCTGGTCATTACTCCACTTGCCAGGGCCGCTTCACCTTCTTCTTTTGCACGTGCCGGATCGATGTATGAGATTCTCAATGCGTAACGCAATCTCAGTGAGTTACCGAAACGAATCCATTTTTGTATATCTCCACCAAATACAAGGTCATTGTCTGAGGTACAGGTGGTCTGACCTTCCCGGTTCTCTTTTAAGATATTTACGGCGTCTGTCAGTTCTTTGAAGATATCTTCATAAATGGACTCCTGTGAATCGTATTTATTCTTTGTTTCTCCTAACCCGGCTTCAGAATATGGAATATCTCCAAAAGTATCTGTCATACCTGCTGTATTATAAGCTTGTGTAATACGGATCATCTGGCAGATATTGGCCTCTTCCGGCTTGTCTGTTGCCGTTTGTTTGGCCACCTTCATGTGTTTCAGTGTTTTGTAATAGGGTTGCCAGAAACCTTCGTTCGACCATGAGTCATTATATCCATAACGATCGGATGCAAAGCCGGCATCGGCATTGGCGAAGTACTGGCAGTACATCTGGGCATACAGATTGTCGGCTCTTTGGTAAGGAGTACAATCAAGATGGGCACCTACTTCCTGTACATACGGTAAGATATATTTTAAACTTGCCTCGCTAACAGCTCCAGGATTGGTATTCATGGATTCAAACTTATCTGTACAGCTACTGAACAGCTCCATGCCAACCAAGAATAAACTAGATAATATTAAAGATTGTTTCATAGCTCAAAATTTAGAATTTAACATTTAAGGAGAATCCGAAACTTCTGGTCGGAGGCATTGAACCGTATTCGAATGCCTGTGCATAATCGGCGCTTGATATAGCTGATTCAGGATCTACCGGAGCATCTTTATAGAAGTAGAACAAATCACGTCCTACAGCAGAAATCTTTACAGCTTGCAGCTTAATAGGTTTGAGCCATGAAGACGGCAGATTCCATCCGATAGATAATTCTCGCATTTTTACATAAGTTCCTTTGTACATAAATTCTTCGGCAACACCACTTGAGCTACCTATTTTAGTATAGAACTCTTGTGCGGTAACAGGAATGGTGTTGACTTCGCCTGTCGATGCAAGGAATCCGTCTACTATCATTTCATCACGTCCTTCCAGTGTACGAGCTGATGTTCCGGCTGAACATGCATTGGCATCAGTCATTGAGATAAAGTCGCCGCCATAGCGTACATCAATCAGGGCATTAAGAGAAAGATTCTTCCATTGCAATCCTGTTCCGATAGAACCTGTCCACTTCGGCAGCATGTTACCAATGACTTTATCTGTTTCAGTAAGAGGCAGTCCGTCGTCACCTATCAGGATATTTCCATTAGCATCTCTCTGATAAGCATTGGTTGCAACAATATCACCGTATTTTCCACCTTCGTTGACAACTACGGATGCGATGCTGGTGCTGCCTAATGTATAACGTTTGACACCTCCACCCAGTTCTATACAATCTGTACGGTTCGATCCCCAGTTCAAGGTGATGTCCCATTTCCAGTCTTTTGTCAAAATCGGTGTACCGGTTACAGTCAGTTCGTAACCTTTACTGCGAATCTTACCTGCATTAATCAATTTACTGGTATATCCTGATGGAACCGGAGTATTGATTGCAAGAATCTGATCGGTCGTTGCACTTTGATAATAGGTGAAGTCAATGCCTAATCTATTCTGGAACATACGCCATTCCAATCCAGCTTCGTAAGAATTGGTACTTTCTGGCTTTAAATCACTCAATGGAAGTTCGTCCGGTAACTGCATTTCAAGAATGGTTCCTCCGTTTACCAGACTTCCATATTTACTATATGCATAGGCCAGTTTGTACGGGTCTGTATCGTTTCCGACTTTTGCCCAAGATGCTCTTACCTTCAGATAGTCAATCCAGTCGGGCATTTTTAGCATTTCGGAAATGATGCCACTTAAACTAACGGATGGATAGAAGTAAGATCTGTTTTCTTTAGGTAAAGTTGAAGACCAGTCGTTTCGTCCGGTAACATCCAGATATAACATATTTTTCCAACTGAAAGAAGCATTGCCAAATACAGACTGGATTTCTTTTTTATAGAATGATTCGGAAGCTTCTCGTTTGTCGCCGTTACCCATCCAGATGAAGTCAGTTATCTGGAAAGTACCAGCATCGCCTGCAAGGCCTTCATACGATTGGTTTTCGACAGAAGTACCGAGATTGGCTGTTACACCGAAATCTCCGAATGTCTTGTTGAAGTTCAATATTAAATCGGCAGTGAAGTCTTTATGAGAAGTTTCACTATGAACATATTGTGAAGCTGTTGATCCATCAGACTGATGAATAGCATATTTCCGGTACTGATCGTTGTACCAGTCTACACCTACTCGTCCTGTCAAGTTCAGGTAACTGGTCAGTTTTAACGATGCCTTGATTTGTCCTAAGAAACGGTTTCTTGTATTTTTATTTCCGTTGTCGGGCAATATCATTCCATAAGGGTTGGTATAGTTTTCTGCCGGACCCGTCCAGTTTTGTACTTGTCCGTTTGATTTAAACATATCGGTGCTAAGATCAGATAGACGAATACCACGTGGCATGGTGATGAACTGAGACATCAATCCATAACTACCTTGTGCTGGAGCGTTATTAGTCTTTTCTATCATGTAGTTGGCTTTTGCTCCGATGGTGAGAAAATCGTTCTTGAATTCAGTATTCAAGTCAAAGTATTGTCGGTTGATAGAATGGTTAGGTACGATACCATTGTTTCGGCTGTCTGTAAATGATAAACGTCCTGTAAGCTTGTCGCTTCCTGCTGATGCTGTTACAGTGTTCGAATATTGTACGCCGGTATCGTAGAATTCCTTAATGTAGTCATCTTGTGGAAGCAATGCATATTGACCATAGTCTGTATTGCCATAGATGACATTTTTCCAGTTGTCAACCAACTGACCTTCCATCTTTGGTCCCCAGCTTCCTTTGGCGGAAGTACTGAATACGCCGCTGGAACCTTGTCCATAAACGTTCTGATAATCGTATGGGTTATATACTTTGCTGAATTGGATATTACCGTTGTATTCTAATTGCAGAGGCTGTCCTTGCTTACCTTTCTTGGTTGTGATGATAATGGCTCCACTCTGTGCTCTGGAACCGTAAAGTGCTGCAGCATTAGCTCCTTTCAGGATAGAAATACTCTCAATATCTTCCGGATTAATTTGTGAAGCTGCGCTGGCAAGATCTGTACCTCCGTATTCATCTGCATCGCCGCTTGAATCGTCATTGATAGGAATTCCATCGATGACCCATAGAGGCTGGTTCTTTCCGCTTAATGAGTTCAGACCACGCATGATGATACGAGTTGATCCACCCATACCGGATCCTGACTGCGCTATTTGTACACCGGCAATCTTACCTTGCAACATGTTGCTGAGGCTGATAGATTTGTTTTCTGTCAGGTTGTCGGTTTTAACTTCCTGCATAGCATATCCTAATGCTTTTTTCTCTCGTTTGATACCCAATGCGGTAACAACAACTTCGTTAAGTTGTTCCGACTCGACACTTAGTTGGACATTGAACTTTTTGTTATTTCCAATGGCTATTTCTTTTTCCTTATATCCGATGAAAGAAATTTGTAGGGTGTGCTGTCCGGCAGGAACTTGCAGCTCGAAGTTTCCATTCATATCAGAAATGGTTCCTATAGAAGTACCTTTGATAAGGATGTTCGCACCAGGAATACTGTTTCCTTGTTCATCAGTTATAGTACCCGATATCGTACGACCTTCTTGTTGTATGATTGATGATGCGACCGTTGAACTGGATGGAACATCATCGGCATAGACTGCGTTTTGGCAGGCTAAGGCAATGGTTACAAGAGATATCCTTGAAATCCATTTTTCACGTTTGAAATTTTTTCTCATAAGAATGTGTTTTAAGGGTTAAGGTAAAGATGGTTTATGTATTATAGCTTTTCCAATGTTTTCCAACATTGATACAATCCTCTTGGAACATGGAAACATCCTTTCCATTTACCTCCTTTTAGGGGAAGTAAAACTTCACCTCTCCGATTCAGGTAACCGAACCATTCAGGGTATTCAGGGTCTTTAAAATGACTCCAGGTGTATTGATGTACTTTTTCAAATACCTCCAAGCAGCGACTGTCTTTGGTTAGTTGGTAACCTTTGATCATAGCAATCAGTGTTTCAATATGGACCCACCATAATTTTTGGTCCCATTCGAGTTGCTGAGGTGGAAAACCTTTGCGATCCATGAAATAATAAATACCACCAAATTCTTTATCCCAGCCATAGTCGAACATGTTCAATGCTGTGTCTTTGGCTTTTTTTATCAGATCTGGACGGTTTAGGCGTTCTCCTAAATCCATGATGAACCACATTGCTTCAATGGCATGTCCTGGGGTAATTTGTCGTCCTTCAAAACAATCGGCCAACGTTCCATCACTATTTACATTCTCTACGATGATTCCTCCTAATTCCGGACGATAAAAAACATCCATTACTTCGTGGATGCACGTGTCTATTGTACTTTGCAGATAATCTTTGTCGAGTAAATGTTCTATTTCTAAGGCCAGATTGCAAAGAATCATGGGAAGAGCAAAATTCTTCAGATCGCGTGTACCGGGGTGAAGTTTGTTCCATTTACCTTTAGGATTGTCTGTCTTAGAAAGAATAATGTCGAATGTTTTTTTTGCAATATCGGCATATTCTTCACGGCCGGTAGCCAGACTTAACTGTCCGAAAGCCATAGTTGCGAATGTGTACGAGAAAATATTATATGGCTCTACCAAGGGCTGTCCCTGTCTGTTCAGTGAGAAGTACCAGTTATAATTACCGTCGTGTCCATACTTCTTTAAAAATTCTCCACCTTGGATGGCACAATCCAGCCATTCTTGATTTTTCTCCAATTTATTATATAACATGGAAAACATCCAGACTTCTCTGCCTTGTAGCCAGATGAATTTGTCGGTGTCGAACACTTTTCCTGTTCGGTCCAGACAAGTAAAGTAACCACCGCATTCTTTGTCCTGAGAATGTTGAATCCAAAAAGGAAGTACATTGGTCAGTAGTTCTTCCTTATACTGTTTTTTTAGTTGTTCTAAATCGGCCATAGTAATTTATTTATCGATTTAATTAGATTAATAAATTTAGAGTACTCGTATGTCGCAAATATATAAAATAATTTATTTAATATGCTTTCGGAATAGGTAATTATTTTATTTTTATTTAAAACTTTCTTTTTTATATGTATATGGTAACTTTTGGTGTTATTATGAAAGTATATTTGTGTGTTTTGTTTTAAAATGGAACTTTTTATATTGTTTTATAAACTTTAAGTAGGAAAAAGGCGATAATAGTTGCCTGTGCAGAAGAAAATAAAGTAGATTTTTCTTCTGACAGGCTTTGATAAATATATGGAGTCGAGTTTAGTTTACTGATAGTTCATCTACAAAGATGAAGGCTGGTATGGCCGGAAATCCGCTCCATGCCGGCATTTGTTTTTCTGATATGGCAGAAATTCTGACATATCGAGCTGGTTGGGACGGAAAGGTTAATGTATGTTGTTTTACTACTTTTTGATGTTCTGTTGGGATGGGGCAGGTTTCGGATGCTATTTTTCGATAGTTCTTTCCGTCGGTTGACACCTCGACACTGATTTCTCGAGCATCGAATACTCCATCGCCTGTAGCTATGCATGTGTGAAGTGATATTGTTGTGATTGGTGTTTTCTCCTTTAAGTCTATAGTAGCAATCATATCTTTTCCGTTACTGAATCCCAGCCATTTCCCGCTTCCGAAAGTTGCATTTCCGCTGATTCCGTCTACCAGTGTACCGCAACCTTGTCCATTGTATTTGTCATCGGCCGGATAGCGTAATGTAATGGGTTTGTTGGTTGCTTTATTGAAGTAAAGAGGCTGTTTGTAAATTTCACTGTTTCCTTCTGGCCGGATGGCAATGGCTTGTAAAGTGGAAGTCTTGTTTATTTGTATGGCTTGTTGATATACAGGTGATTGGCTCGTTGGCATACTTCCGTCAAGGGTGTAGTGTATCGGAGCATTTCCTAAAGTGGATAAGGCAACTTCCGTACATCCGGTCTTAAAATTAGAAATGTATGTAGCATCTACGTTTAATACGTGTTTGGCATAATTATATTTTTCCAGTTGATATTGTTTTAACATACCTCCCAGGCGATTGAGAAATTCATTATAATCTTTTTGTTCCGGATTACTCCATTGAACTTCGGCCAATGCTGCCCATCGGGGGAGTACCATATATTGAACATGTGAAAAATCGGGAATATATTCGGTCCAAAGGTTGGATTGTACTCCTAATATATGCTTTTTTTGAGTTTTTGTCAGTTGATCTGGCAAAGGATCGTAGTTGTATACTTTCTCGACAGGGATGTATCCTCCTATTGCCAGGGGCTCTTTTTCTGTGTCCAGTGCCTGATAGAAATCAAAATACATAACGGTATTAGGTGTCATAATAACATCATGTCCTTGCTGGGCTGCATTTACTCCAGCAGCTTCTCCACGCCAAGACATGACAGTTACTTGAGAATCCGCATCTCCTTCCAGTATTTCATCCCATCCGATAGTCTTTCTGCCTTTTTTCTTAAGATATTCGGTTACATGTTTCATAATGAAACTTTGCAGATATTGCTCTTTTGTATATTTTGAATCCGACTTGATGTCTTGCTTTTTTATGAAAGCCTGACATTTGGGGCAATGTTCCCATTGCGTTTTGGGGCATTCGTCTCCTCCTATATGTATATATTGTGAAGGAAATAGTTGGGTAATTTCATCAAATACATCATCTAAAAACTGAAATGTTTTCGAGCTTCCTGCGCAGAGAACATTTTCCGAAATTCCCCATTTGGTCCATACTTCATAAGGACCTCCCGTGCAGCCTAATTCCGGATATGATGCTAAAGCTGCTTGCATGTGTCCCGGAAGATCAATTTCCGGAATAATGGTGATGTGATTTTTAGCCGCATAGTTGACTATGTCTTTTATTTGTTCTTGGGTGTAAAAGCCTTTATAAGGCTTTCCGTCGTATTTTTCCGGACGGTCGTTAAGATGTCCGGTCAAAGTTTCTTTTCTTTTTGAACCGATTTGTGTCAAGCGAGGATATTTCTTGATTTCGATACGCCATCCTTGATCGTCGGTAAGGTGCCAGTGCATAGTATTCATGTTGTGCAGGGCCATCATATCTATATATGTCTTGACTTCGTTTACATTGAAGAAATGTCGGCTGACATCGAGGTGTGCACCGCGGTATGGAAAGTAGGGGAAATCGCTGATATGCACTACTGGGAGTATAATGTTTTCGCCTCCTTGTGCTATGGGTAATGATTTTCTTAAGGTTTGTATGCCATAAAAGACACCAGCTTCGCTATTTCCGTTGATGATGACGTGGCGTGAATTTACATCCAACTGGTATCCTTCTGGATTGATTCCTTTCGGAAGTATTTGAAGGATAATTGCATTAGTGGTGTCAGTACTGGTATTTATAGCTATTTCCTTGTGGGTTTTGGTCTTTATATACTGAGCCAAGAGTTGTGCGTAATCTTGAAGCCTTTTATCTTCGGCTGGATATAAAATTTGTGTCTGACTATTAAGGGTGAAAGGAGTCTTGTCGGCTGACAATTGGATTTGCTGAGGAAGCGGAATGATTTGATAATCGGCTTGTATACTTTCTTTTTGACAGGATAAAAGCGTAAACAAGAGTGGTATCAGGTAAAGAGCGGAAAGCATGAGCCTTTTCATAATATAATAAGTTAGATTAGTTAATAAAATTAATTATTAAGTTGTGCAAATATATAATTTATTTTTCTTAATGTATCAAAGGAATTATAGTTTAATCTTTTTTATACGTTAATTTATACATACAGGTTTCTTATGGATTTAGTAGACTATGGTTTTATTGAA
This sequence comes from Phocaeicola sp. HCN-6420, assembly GCF_037890145.1. Taxonomy (NCBI): domain Bacteria; kingdom Pseudomonadati; phylum Bacteroidota; class Bacteroidia; order Bacteroidales; family Bacteroidaceae; genus Phocaeicola; species Phocaeicola sp. HCN-6420. Next base: position 117,729 of record NZ_JBBKBJ010000007.1, on the reverse strand, counting down.
AAGTAGACAGATTTATTAGGGTTGGAGAGGCCTTTATTAAAAATATTATTATATTTGGAGAGAGAAAAAATTAAGAAGAATATATGACTCGAAAGTTGTTGGAAGAAATAGAAAGGGGATCGAAGAACGCCTTGACCAAAAAACGGATTATTACCTATTATATGTATAACCGTTCGTCTACAATACCGGATTTGTCGAAAGAACTTGATTTAAGTGTACCTACCGTTACAAAATTTATAATGGAGATGTGTGATGAAGGGTATATCATGAGTTACGGTAAACAAGAAACGAGTGAAGGACGTCCTCCAACCTTATATGGTTTAACCTTAGATTCGGGTTATTTTATTGGGGTAGATATTAAAAAGTTTAGTCTGAATATCGGACTAATGAATTTTATAGGAGATTTTGTTGACCTGAAGATGGGAATACCTTATGAAGCAGAAAATAGTCCAGAAGGATTGAACAGACTGTGTGGGTATATTACTGAATTCATATCCCAAGCTAATATTGATAAGGAGAAGATTTTAAATATATGCGTTAATATATCCGGTAGAGTAAATCCTGAATTAGGATACAGTTTCAGTCTGTTTAATTTTGAGGAACGGCCGCTTGCTGAGGTAATGACCGAAAAAATTGGCTATAAGGTAACGATTGATAACGATACCCGTGCCATGACGTATGGAGAAATGGTCAAAGGATTAGTAAAGGGAGAGAAGAATATTATTTTTATTAATCTGAGTTGGGGGCTTGGAGCAGGATTAATAATAAACGGAGATATCTTTACGGGAAAGTCTGGTTTTTCTGGAGAGTTCGGACATTTTAGTGTTTTCGATAATGAAATACTCTGCCATTGTGGGAAGCGAGGCTGTTTGGAAACTGAGGTGTCTGGTGCTGCCCTGCATCGTAAACTGATACAATGTGTTCAGGATGGTAAGCAGTCTATTCTTTCCAAGCGTATCTTGCAGGGAGATACTCCTCTTACTTTAGATGAAATAATTTCCGCAACCAATCGGGAAGATTTGCTTTGCATTGAACTGGTTGAAGAAATAGGGCAGAAGCTGGGACGTTACCTGGCAGGATTAATTAATCTACTGAATCCAGAATTGGTTATCATTGGAGGTGCTTTGGCACAGACAGGTGATTATATTCTGCAACCAATAAAGAGCGCAGTCCGTAAATATTCGTTGAATCTGGTTAATAAGGATTCAGTTATAGCCTTGTCTAAGCTGTTGGATAAGGCGGGAGTTATAGGAGCTTGCATGTTGTCTCGCAGAAGCATGTTTGAATCGTAAATTCAAAAAAGAGGCAGGAATGCGTTTACTCTTTTTGCGATTGGGCGTATTCCTGCTTCTTGTATAGAAGATAGGCAATTTTGTATATCTCTATGTCTTTCTTGTTTATTTTATTTCCGAAAAACTTTCTGGATGTTCTTCTGTCGGATGTCTGAAAATCTTATATCCGATAGCTGCAACGATAATGCTCATAATGGGACTGATGATATTGAAAAAGCAATATGGCAGATAGGTCAGAGTGGGAACATTCAGGATAGTTGCCTGCGTCATACCACACGAATTCCACGGAATCAATACAGAAGTCACCGTTACCGAGTCTTCAGTCGTACGGCTTAATAGCCGGCTTTCATATCCTTGTGATTTATAAATACTACCAAACATGCTACCTGTCAGGATAATACTTATATACTGGTCTGCAGTAGTCAGGTTCATGAACAGTCCGGAACATACTGTCGACGAAACCAGACTGAAACGATTTTTCATGAAGCGTACAAATACGGAGGTAATACTTCCCAGCATACCACTTGCCGTCATGGCTCCTCCGAAGCACATTGCACACAATATCAACCAGATAGTATTGGTCATGCCTGCCATACCTCGTGTTGCGACAAGCTCTGTCAGAGCAGCATTGTCTGTCTGGAGGTTCGTGCTTCCGTAACAGGTTATCATGACTCCCTTAAACAGATTCTGTTCTCCAGCTATTTCATTCAGCAGGTGAGGCTGGAAGATAATGGCTGCTACACATGCAAGAAAGGTAGAAATAGCAAGAGTTATAATAGAAGGAACTTTGCGCGCTATCAGAATACCGGTTACTACAGGAACAATCAGAAGCCAGGGAGTAATATTAAACTTGTCTGCCAGACTTGTTGCTACTTCAGTCATGTGCTCCATGTTGTGAGTACTATGTGTGAATCCCATGATGGTAAACAGAATCAGTGTGATAACCAATGAGGGAATTGTAGTGATGAGCATGTAGCGGATGTGACGGAATAACGGAGTTTCTGTGATAGAAGAGGCCAGAACCGTTGTTTCCGACAGCGGAGAAATCTTGTCGCCGAAGTAAGCCCCTGAGATGATAGCTCCGGCTATCCAGCCTTCGTGAAATCCTTGTGCTTTACCTATGCCTAAAAGAGCAATACCAATGGTGGCAATTGTTGTCCACGAACTGCCGGTCATGACCGATATCAGCACGCAGATGATGCAAGTAGAAGTCAGAAAAAATGTCGGATGAATAATTTGCATGCCGTAATAGATAAGTGTAGGTACGATACCGCTAATCATCCATGTGCCGCTCAGTGCGCCAATGATGAGCAGGATGATGACGGCCGTGGCTACACCGCTGATGTTATTGGTAATGGCCAGTTCATAATCTTTCCATGGAATACGATAAAAAGCCATTCCTATAAATATACAAACCGCTGTAGTTACCAGCAGAGAAATTTGGCTTCCGCCGTTCAGTGAGTCGCTTCCGAAAGTACTGATGGTCGCAACCAACATACATATCAGAATGATAATCGGAAGGAAAGATACCAATGGAGAGGGAAATCTTCTTGTTGAATTCATTATATCATATTTATTTGCGGGCGCAAAGATATAATATTTCTGTTTAAATATGCATTTCTAATCGAAAAAACATGCAAAATTGAGTAGGAAATGCATGAATATGTATATAAAAAACACAGACTTTACGTAAATAACGGTCTGTTTCTGCCTACATAAAGTAGAGAGAAATGGCACATACGTAAAGTCTGTGTTGTCAGGTTAAAGTTTGTATCCCCACTGATCGAGTGCGAACGACCAGTTCTTTTCTACCAGTTCAACGGTTTCAGGCTTGTACTGATATTGGTTTTTCTTATAACCTTTCTTTTTGTTTACATAAGCTTCTATCGCAGAACGAGCTTCGTCAAATCCCGGAATAGAAAGCTTCTGATAAATTTCTTGTGTCAGGTCGAAGGCATTCTTTTCGTAGTCTTCGAATTTTACTTCTACCAAATTACCTTCAGGGATGAACTTCTTGTCGGCTTCATACTTATGATACAGTTTAGCATATATTGAAAGTATGTTTTCCTGCAATTGCTCATTGCTGATATCCTGTAACTTTAACGGCTGTATGGTATTGGTAAAGAAGCTTCGTGTTGATTCGAACACTGTATACGGGTTACGCATCAGGTAAATGAACTTAGCATTCGGGAACATCTTTACCAGTTCTTTTACACGTCCGGTATGTGGAGGGTTCTTGCTCAGGAACTGAGTTCCGTGGGTATTCCACAACGAAATCTTGATCAGTTTGGTAAATGTTTCTTCGAACACTTTCAGCTCTTCATCACTGATATCGTCGAATAGCAAGTATTTGTCGGCATACTCCTGCATGTGCTTCGGCAGGAACCAGAAATTATAGTAAGTGTACGGCATCATGTTTGCCAGTGCAAATTCTTCTTCCTGCGGTAAATCGACGGCCAGTTCCATATTGTCTGTCGGACGTTTGTCGGGCATCAGCCAGCTCATGTTCTTTTTAAAGAACGGCTGTCCCCACATCATCAGGTGTGGAAATACCGTCTGGTATGTAGTGTTATAACCAAAATGCTTGTCGCATGAAAAGACATTGTGCATAAAAGTAGTTCCGCTTCTCCAGTGTCCCAAAATAAATACCGGGTCATGTTCCAGCGGTTGGTTGGCAAGCAATTTTTCGTAGCGCTTGTCTTGCAGCGGCTTCAAGGTCGATAACAGGCGACATACCGCCTTGGTAAGCCGGTATTTTCCTTTATATGTCTGGTCAATCGTTCTGCCTTCCGTAATCTGGTTGAATGTTTTCCAGTCTGCACCTACCAGAGTATTGATCGGCAATTTACTGAATTCGAGTAATCCCATTTTATGAATTTAAGTTGATACTTATTTTAAACTTACTTTTTTACTTCGATGGCGATGCCCTGTCTGGACAGTTCTTTCACAGCCTTGTCTATTGCTTCATAATGTTCCGGAGCAATACCCAGTTTAGGCAAGTTAAGTACCGGCAGTTCCATCGTGTTGTGCATATCCTTATCTTCCACGCGGTTCAGAATCATACCTACGGCACTGGTGTTGTTGGTAATCGGGTCTATCAGGATGAACGAGCCGGTCGCCTTGTTCTTGGTATACGGGTCGAAGAACAATTCCTTGGAAGATGTCAATACTACGCGGGCTATCTGGTTCAGCTGCATCGGTACATCTTCTTTTTTCAGACGTCCGTTTTCTACGCTCAGGTGTTCCATCGTATTGATATCTACCTTATATTTAATGCTGTCTACACGGGTACGGCTGGTGTTGGTAGTTTGTTTCAGGAAAAATGATTTTTCCATGTCCATCTTTTCTTCGTCCATCCATACCAGCATGGCTTCGAAGTTGCGTCCAATCATTGGTACGTTGTCTGGGTGAACCAGCATTTCGCCGCGTGAAACATCAATTTCATCTTCCAGAGTCAGGGTAACTGACATGGGAGGGAAAGCATAATCCAATTCACCGTCGTAAGTAACGATACTCTTAACGTGCGACTTCTTTCCCGAAGGAAGAGCCATTACTTCATCTCCTTTGTGTACGACTCCCGAAGCAACCTTGGCACAGAATCCGCGGAAGTCGAGGTTCGGACGAAGAACATATTGTACAGGATAACGGAAGTCCGTCAGGTTATGGTCGTTTCCGATGTGTACGGTTTCGAGGAATTCCAGCAATGAAGGACCGCTGTACCACGGAGTACGATCGGATTTTTCTACCACATTGTCACCGTCGAGTGCCGACAATGGAATACAGTTTACATCGGGTACTCCCAGTGGATCGATGAATGCCTTGTAGTCGGCAACAATCTTGTCGAATACTTCTTTCGAGAAATCTACCAGGTCCATCTTGTTGACTGCAAGAACTACATGCTTGATTCCCAACAGAGAAACCAGGTAAGTGTGACGACGAGTCTGCGTGATGACTCCTGTACGGGCGTCGACAAGAATAATGGCAAGGTTAGCTGTCGACCCACCTGTAATCATGTTACGCGTATACTGTTCGTGTCCCGGAGTGTCAGCAATGATAAATTTACGGTTATTGGTAGAGAAATAACGGTAAGCCACATCGATGGTGATCCCCTGCTCGCGTTCTGCTTTCAGTCCGTCCAGCAGCAAGGCATAGTCGATATGTTCTCCCGCATTACCCATTCGTTTGCTGTCACGTTCCAAAGCATCGAGCTGATCCTCGTATAATTTTTTACTATCAAAAAGAAGGCGTCCGATAAGTGTAGACTTTCCATCGTCTACCGAACCAGCCGTAAGGAAACGGAGCAAGTCTTTCTGCTCATCCTTTTTCAGAAATTCTTCGATAGACATAGCCCCTCTGGCTTCGCCTTCCATGGGGTTTCCTGATTTATTTTTATCTAGTTCTTCCATGATCGTTTGTTTTGTTAGAAGTATCCTTCACGTTTTTTCTGTTCCATACTTGCTTCCTGATCGAAGTCGATGACACGGGTTGTACGTTCACTCTTGGTGGTAGTCATCATCTCTTCTACGATTTTTTCTATCGTATCGGCTTCACTTTCGATAGCTCCGGTGAGCGGCCAGCAGCCTAATGTACGGAAACGGATTTTTTTCATTTCTATCTTATCGCGGTATTTTTCCGGCAGACGGTCATCATCCGGCATAATCAGCTGTCCGTCGATATTGACAACCGGTCGTACTTTGGCAAAATACAAAGGAACGATAGGAATATTTTCCAGGCGAATATACTGCCAGATGTCCAGTTCTGTCCAGTTGCTCAAGGGGAATACACGGATACTTTCTCCTTTACGTATACGGGTATTGTATATATCCCAAAGTTCCGGACGCTGGTTTTTCGGGTCCCACTGGTGGAACTCATTACGGAATGAGAAGATACGTTCTTTCGCACGTGATTTTTCTTCATCACGACGGGCACCTCCGAAAGCGGCATCAAACTTATATTTGTCGAGTGCATGCAGCAAGGCCTGCGTTTTCATCAAGTCGGTATGTACTTTACTTCCGTGAGTAAACGGACCTACACCGGCGCGGAAAGCTTCCATATTGCTTTCTACAATCAGGTTCCAGCCATATTTCTTTGCATATTCGTCACGGAACTGAATCATTTCCTTAAATTTCCATTTAGAGTCGATGTGCATCAACGGGAATGGAACTTTGCCCGGAGCAAAGGCCTTTTCGGCAAGGCGTACCATAACTGAAGAGTCTTTTCCGATACTATACAACATGACCGGATTCTCAAATTCGGCAGCCACCTCACGGATTATATGGATAGACTCGGCTTCGAGTTCTTTCAGGTGGCTTAATTTATATTCTTCTTTCATATCTGAATTATGAATGTTTTATCAGGGTTACACAGACTGGTTTCCGCTTACTTGTTTTATAAGCTGCCAGTATGAATGGCAAATGGATATAAAATAGTATGAATCCCAAATAATCGCGCAAAAGTACTCATATTATTTCATAAACCAGTGGTTTCTTGTGTTAAAGTGGACTTTGTTAGTTCCGCTTATCGGGTTACTCTGGGTAGGATTAAGTCAAGCAGTTTGTTGACCGATTCTTCTACCGAAAGTTTCGAGGTATCCAGTGACAAGGCTGGATGTTCCGGTGCCTCAAAGGGGGCAGATATGCCGGTAAAGTTTTTTATTTCTCCTTTACGTGCCTTGGCGTACAGACCTTTTACGTCGCGGCGTTCGCATTCTTCTATGGGAGTGCTGACATAGATTTCCATGAAATCCTCCTTGCCGATGATGTTTGCGGCCATTTCACGGATATCGTTGTTCGGACTGATGAATGCTGCGAGCGTAATAATGCCCGTGTCGACGAATAATTTGCCTATTTCCGCAATGCGGCGGATATTTTCTACACGGTCTTCGGCCGAGAATCCCAGATTATTGTTGATGCCGCTGCGGATGTTGTCGCCATCCAATATACGGCAGAGCAGTCCACGTTTTTGCAATTCCCGCTCCAGCGCAATGGCAATGGTACTTTTGCCCGAACCACTTAGTCCGGTAAACCAGATCATGACACTGTGCTGTTTCAGCAGTTCCTCTTTATCGGAACGGGTCAGCATGCGGTCAAATATCGGGTAAATATGTTTGGTTTCTTCCATATCGTTTGGTTATTAGTTAAAAAGGCCATATTTGTGGTATGACGAATATCGAAATCAAAAAAGTAATAATGTTCAGCGGCAATCCGATTCGCACGAAGTCGGTGAACTTGTAGTTCCCGATACCTTGTACAATCAGGTTGGTCTGATAGCCTATCGGAGTAGAGAAGCTGGCAGAAGCTGCCATGCAGATTACTACAAAGAAAGGCATAGGATTTACTCCCAGTTGCTGCGATAGTGACAGAGCAAGCGGGAAGGAGAGGGCCGCTGCTGCGTTGTTGGTTATCAGTTCGGTAAAGATATTGGTAATGATAAACAGCACTGCCAGCAGAACGTACGGGCCATGACTCCGGCTCAAGTCGATGATATAACCAGCCAGCAGGTCGGCTACTCCGGAATTTTCCATTGCTTTGCTGATGGCGAAAGCACAGGCGATGGTAATCAGGATGTCCCATGAAATATATTTGGTATACTTCCGAGGTGGAAATATCTTGGTCCATGCCATGATAACCGTTGTAATAGATACAAAGAAGAACATATCCAGCTTGATGCCTTCAGGCAGCAGTTTCTGTATGCCCGGCAATTCACCGATTGTAGCTCCGATAATCATAAACAGCAACAGGAACAATGCGAACCAGCGCTTTTTCTTTCCGGCAGGTTCATAGTCTTTACCGTTGGCAAGCATGATGAAGACTGACGATTCTCCCCAGGTCTTGATAAAGCTGTCGTCGGCAAGCAATACCAGTGTATCTCCTTCGCGAAAGCTGATGTCATTCAGGTCTTTGTAAGTATTACCGCCGCGGCGGATTTCTTTTACTTCTGCACCGTAGTGACGTTTGAAGTTGAATTCGCTTACCCGTTTGTTGATACCCGGAAAACGTGCGCCGATGACGGCTTCTACCGGATGAATTGATGAGTTGTTTTCCTCGTCTTCACCTGAAAGTGTTTCAGGACGGTCGGCAGGCAACAGCTTGCTGGAAAACAGAAACAGGTAAATGATGCCTGCAATGGCAATGAAAATACCTACTTTCCCCAGCTCGAACATGCTGAATCCTTTCATCCCTGCATCTTGTATCATGCTGTGTACTACCAGATTGGTTGATGTTCCTATCAGTGTACAGATACCTCCCAGAATCGTAACGTACGACAATGGAATAAGAAAGTAAGTGGCAGGAAGTTTTACGTAGCTTGCCCATCTCTTGATGATAGGAGCAAATATAACTACCACCGGAGTATTGTTCAGAAAGGCTGATATGAAGGCAATGGTAGGAAGCATGCGTACCTGAGCCTTGAATACTGTGGTCTGGCTCTGTGGCAGCAGTTTCTTGATGACTTGTGTCAAGGCTCCGCTTTGTCGGATGCCTTCACTTACCAGAAACAACATGGCAACGGTTATCATTCCTTTGTTGCTGAATCCTTCCAGCATTTCTTTCGGGGTAAGTATTCCGGTACAGAGAAATAGGACGACGACCGAGAACAGAATCATTCCCGGACGCATCTTATCCATAATCAGCGCTGTCAGCATAGCGACAAGCGCAACAAGTACAATAATAACTTCTACTGTCATAAATAGGTTATTCGGCTATGAACCACGGGTTCAACAAGTCTTCCTTATTATATTGCAGAGGTTCCTGGGTTCCGGCCTGATAAACTTCTTTACCCATGGCGCGAATAATAGCATGACCGGCAGCTGTATCCCATTCCATCGTTGGTGCGAACCGCGGATAAACGTCAGCTTTTCCTTCAGCTATCAGGCACAGTTTCAGTGAACTGCCTTTCGATACGGTTTCCACTGTCTGATGTTCTTGTTTCATTTTCTCGATATAGGCCTCTGTTTCCGGTGTCAGGTGGGAGCGGGATGCTACGACAACAAAGTTGTTGCGCGGCGTCTCTTCCTGATAGGGCAGGCGATGTGCCTTGCCGATAAGGCTGTCTACCGTTTCATTTGCAGTCAGACGGGTAATATGTTCTACCTTGTAAGCTCCATACTGGCAGTCGGCAAAGTACAATTCTTCCTTTACAGGAATATAGATTACTCCTGCTTCCGGTCTGCCGTTCTTTACATAAGCAATGTTTACGGTAAATTCTCCGTTACGTTTAATAAACTCTTTGGTACCATCCAGCGGGTCGACTATCCATAGTTCGTTCCAGCTTTGTCGCTCTTCGACTGGAATTTTCTTCCCTTCTTCGCTGAGAACGGGATAAGGAGTGGAAGCCAGATGTGCTGCGATAACCTTGTGCGACTTGCGGTCGGCAATGGTCAAAGGGGAGTTGTCTGCTTTCTTCTCTATCTCAAAATCCGCATTAGGATCGGTATACACGTTCATAATTTCTGCCCCGGCTTCTAACGATGCACGGATGGCTGTCAGTAATATATTTTTGTCCATACTCTCTAAATTGCTGTAAAATAACAACATTTTCTCTTATAGTCAGTAGTTCAATCTTCGTTTTTTCTGTTCCTCAGCATTGTTTATAGCTTCTTTTTAACAGAAGCATGCTCTAAACGAGTGGTTTTATCTCTTTCGACTGCTTCCAGATGCGTAGCATATAGTATGCACAGTGAGTAAATGCGAATGCGAAAGAAATGGTCAGTAAAGTCTTGTCCGCATCCCAGCCTACGGTTTGCTGGTGCCACAATCCGGTGATGACGCACAAAACGGAGAGGGCAAGTCCTAATATGTTCAGTACGATGTCGCCTTTGCGATGTGCCTGTCCCGGTTCCAGTCTGCTATATTTTCTACCGTACGAAGCATATACGTCCAGACCTATCAGCATCCATAGTACCAGTCGTATCCAGGTATCAGCAGGCAGGAAGCACATCATGCACAGGCAAGTCAGGATACCCATAATGGGGACAAAAGGTACAAACGGTGTCTTGAAGGTACGGTGAACGTTAGGCATGGTCTTGCGTACGATGAGCACGGCGGCACATACCAGTGTAAAAGCAAGCAGGGTGCCGATGCTTGTCATTTCGCCGGCTACTTGTGCGGGGACAAATCCTGCCAGCAGGCTTACTACAATCATGAACAGGCAGTTGCTGTGTACCGGCGTGCGGAAACGTTCATTGATACGTGAAAAGAACGGCGGCAGTAGTCCGTCGTGGCTCATGCTGAGGAATACACGACTTTGTCCGAGTAAAGTAACCATGATGACCGAGCAGTACCCGAAAAGAATGGCAAGGATGATGGCTTTGTTCAGCCACGGATAAGCCAGTTCGAAGACACCTGCGGAATTGGTGCTGCCCATGTGTTCGATAGCTACGGCTACGGGGGCAATACCTTCCTGTCCCTGAAATTCGGTATAGTGTGCCACTCCTGTCATGACGTGGGCGAACAGAATGTACAGAATAGTACACACCAGCAGTGAAACAAGGATACCGATCGGCATGTTCCGCTGGGGATTTTTGGTTTCCTGAGCGGCAGTGCTGACTGCATCGAATCCTAAAAAGGCAAAGAATACGATAGCCGCTCCGCGCAGAATGCCGGAAAAACCGAATTCGCCAAGCTTTCCTGTGTTCTCGGGTATGTAGGGCACGTAATTTTCGGCTTGTATGAATTTCCATCCAAGGAAGACAAATATCAGAATTACACCGATTTTCAGAAAGACAATCAACCCGTTGAAAAGGGAGCTGCCTGCTATGCCTCGCATAAGGATAAGGCTCATGAGGATTACGATCAGCATGGCTGGTATATTGACAATCCCTCCATCCCACGGACATGCGGTGAGGGCATGGGGGAGTTCAATACCTATGCCTTGCAGAAAGACCACCAGATAACGGCTCCAGCTGATGCTTACGGTGGTTGCCGCTACTGTATATTCCAAGACCAGGTCCCAGCCGATAATCCATGCAATCAGTTCGCCCATAGTTGCATACGAATAAGTATACGCACTTCCGGCAACAGGAATCATGGACGCGAACTCAGCATAACATAGTCCGGCGAAACAGCATCCTATGGCTGCAATGATGAATGACAGCGTGATGGCAGGACCTGTGTATTCCGATGCGACGGTTCCCGTAATGGAGAATAGTCCCGCACCGATGATGACTCCTACCCCCAAGGCTACCAGGCTGACCGGACCAAGCACCCGTTTCAGTGTCTTGTTGCCCGACTGCTGTGCCTCTGCTTGCAGCATTTCGATACTTTTTCTTATGAACAATCCCATTTGTGATGTATTTGCTTAGATGTTATAGAGTGCAAAGATAGTATTTATTCCGGATGTGCGGCTCTTTTTTATGTACCATGTTGATATATACAGAAAAACGTCCTGATGTATTGTCTAAAATTAAGGTTAGGGATACTATTTGTTTGTTTTTGATGGTGAACTTAATATAATGTTTAAAGAACCAATGCTTTTTTGCTGAATTTTACAAAAGGGCGCATGTCGTTTCTGGGAAAATAGGATTAATGCACAAAGCCTGCTTAAACATTTCTCAAAAGGAAGTTGTTTAAGCAGGCTTTGAAGGACTCAATCCGATACAATCTATATTGATGTGTTTTCTGGGATAAGTCACACTACAATAAGTTCTTTCAGTTTTTTGTCAGGACGTTACTTTCTTTTTGCATTATTAGAAAGAGGTATTTGCCATTTTCCATAGCCCTAAGAAAGAGGTTTTGGTTATTTCTACCAGTTTGTCCCAGTTGATTTTGGGAGCTTCGTCGCCCGGAAGATGGTAATCGGGATGCCAGTCGGTATGATACCACATGATAGGAATACCCAGTTTGGCAAATGTTCCATTGTCACTTCCTCCTACAGGATTATCCCAAGCGCGGTAATCGGGTTGTAGGTTCAGGTGATAGTGTTCGATATCTTTCTTCAGCCATTCGCCAAAGGCAGGTTTACTTTTAGTAAAAAAGTACACGACATGCCACGGACGCGACTCGTCATTGTTTCTTCCTATCATGTCGAAATTCAGATATCCCTTCACCTGATTGATTTGAGGAAAAGTCTGTGCAAAGTATTTTGAACCAAGCAATCCTTTTTCTTCGCCGTCCCAGAAAGCAAAGATAACGGTACGTTCCGGCTGTTGGCCTGATGCAAGGAATGAACGAACTATTTGCAGAACGGCCGAAACTCCGGAAGCATTGTCGTCGGCACCGTTATAAATCTGGTCGCCATCCAGCATCGGATCGTAACCGATGTGGTCATAGTGGGCACCGATAATTACGAATTCATTTTTATTCTTACCTTCTATTTTGGCAAGAACATTACGCATATTGTATTTTTGGTGAACTCCCTGCTTGATTAACTGAATAGAATCCGGATGTACTTGTAGTCTTCCTTTTTTCTGACGTTCTACGCGGTAGGCTTCAAAAGGTTGGAAGTAACTGTCGAACAAGGGAGATACTCCCCATTGCTGTAACAATGATGCGATATAGTTGCCTGCGATTCGTCCTCCTTCGGTGCCAGCTTCTCGTCCTTTCAGTTCGTCGGATGCCAGAAAACTGACAAAAGCTTCAGCACTTTCCCGATTGATAAAGGAAAGACCTTTTTCTTCGGGGGTAGGAGTTGAATTCTTCTTTGCGTTGGCGTTTGTTGCCGAAACACATGCCAATGCAGCAAACAGTATACAAAAAGCGTATTTTCTCATGTCTGTTAAAGTTAAATGATTAATAAGCCGAACGATATTTGCCTTCTTCCTTATCTTCCAGCATGTTCAAGTAGGAGGCATAACGTGATTCACTGATATAATGCTTTTCTACCGCTTCGCGTACAGCACATCCCGGTTCATGACGATGTGTACAGTTTCCGTATTTGCATTGGGCAGAAAATTCAAAAATTTCTTTGAAATAGTGTCCTACTTCTTCGTCTTCCATGTCGAAAGTTCCGAAACCTTTAATTCCCGGCGTATCAATGATATATCCATTTTTGCCAACAGGAAACATTTCAGAAAAAGTAGTTGTGTGCATACCTTTGTTATGAACGGTCGATATTTCACCGGTCTTTAGATGTTGTTCGGGTAAAATGGCGTTGATCAGAGTTGACTTTCCTACTCCCGAATGGCCGGAAAACAAAGTGACTTTGCCCTCCAGAGCCTGTTTTATTTCATCAAGTCCGGTTTCATTCAAGGCAGAAATTCTGAAACATGGATAGCCGATATGGGTATACAGATGGATCAATCCGTCCAAATAATGAAGTTCTTCCTCTGAATAACGGTCGGTTTTGTTGAATACAAGACAAACCGGAACGCGATAAGCTTCCGCCGATGCCAAAAAACGGTCGATGAAAGTCGTCGATGTTTCCGGATAATTGACGGTTACTACCAGCATACACTGGTCCAGATTGGCTGCAATAATATGTGATTGTTTAGACAAATTGGATGCACGGCGGATGATATAATTCTTTCGGTCCTCTATCTCTGTAATGAAAGCCGTACCTTCGGAATTGATTGAAATTTGTACCCGGTCGCCTACAGCGATAGGGTTTGTACTGCGGATTCCTTTTAAACGGAAGTTCCCTTTTATTTTACATTCTACTTGCCGGTTATCATCTGTCTTGACCAGATACCAGCTTCCTGTATTTTTTATGACTAAGCCTTTTTCCAAATTTTTATAAGGTGAAAAATAAAGGATGAAGAGAAGCCGGCGCATGCTTTTGCTTGCGCGTCGTACATACTTCATTCTTCATCCTTTATGAATATTAAACAGTCATGATTTCTTTGTCTTTGGCAGCAAGCATTTCATCTATTTGTTTGATATACTTGTCGTGAGCCTTCTGTAATTTTGCTTCAGAATTTTTCTGTTCATCTTCAGGCATACCGTCTTTTACTGCTTTTTTCAGTGCGTCAATTGCATCACGGCGTGCATTGCGGACACTCACCTTGGCTGTTTCACCTTCACCTTTACACTGCTTTGCCAGTTGTTTACGGCGCTCCTCTGTCAAAGGAGGAATACCTATACGGATAATTTCTCCGTTGTTTTCGGGCATGATACCCAGATCGGAGTCAATAATAGCCTTTTCAATTACGCGGAACATGCTTTTATCCCACGGCTTGATTGCGATGCTGCGAGCATCGGGAGTAGTTACGGCTGCTACATTATTAATAGGAACCATACTTCCGTAAGAATCTACACGGATACCGTCCAGCAAACGTACATCAGCTTTTCCGGCACGGATGTGTGCCAGTGCATCTTCCAGATACATAATTGCCATATCCATTTTCTCTTCAGCTCCGCTGAGAATTGTTTTTGAGTCTGCCATATTAAAATTTTAAAAGTTTATCGGGTTAGACTTATGCTAAATTAATGTGAACAAAAATACATGATTTTTTATTTTTCTGCAATAGTTTACTGATAATTATATGATTGCTTGTTTTCCGGTTGTCTGATTTTGCTATTGTTTGTTTGATGGAAGGAGAACTGGGAAAAAAAGACGGCAAATAGGATATTTATTATAATAATAAGGAGTGTTTTGGGTAGTAGAATAAACGTTTTGTTCCGTTTTATCTGATTTTACGTATAAAAAATAGTTGAAAGATGTTTGATTATAGAAAAATGTTACTATATTTGCCAACAACAAAACAATAATACATGAACGAATACTATCTTCATATCACTATGATGACCGGAATGGGGCACACAGCTACATTCACATCTGTTACCGGGATGACCCCTCGGGGGTAAGAGATTGTATTATAGGTGTTTCTACGTGTTACACGCCTGTGGACTCAGGCACTTCGTTTTTATTTTAATCAGTTATTTATTTTGTTTTATCAGACAAGGCATTCTTGTAAAATAGAATAGCTCTTGTATAAAAGTATAAGTACATGAAAGTATTAAAATTCGGTGGAACATCGGTAGGTTCTGTCAACAGTATGTTGAATGTAAAGAAAATTGTTGAGGCAGTAGATGATAAAGTGATAGTAGTCGTTTCGGCATTGGGCGGCATTACCGACAAGTTGATTAAGACTTCTACGATGGCGGCCAATGGAGATTCAGGCTATGAAAAGGCAATGAAGGAGATTGTAAATCGTCATATAGAGATGGTTTATACCGTCATTCCTGCAGGACAGAAGCGTGAATTATTGTTGGATTGCGTAAACGAACTGCTGAGTGAGTTGAAAGACATTTTTCAAGGAATATATCTTATACGTGATTTGTCGCCGAAGACATCGGCAACCATCGTAAGTTATGGTGAACGGCTCTCATCCATTATCGTAGCTACGCTTATAGAAGGGGCACAATGGTTCGACTCACGTCTGTTTATCAAGACAGAGAAAAAACATAATAAACATATACTCGATTCGGAACTGACAACTCGTCTGGTGCGTGAAACCTTTCACGATATACCTCAAATTTCGCTGGTTCCGGGATTTATTTCCACCGACAAGAATACAGGTGAGGTAACAAACCTCGGTCGTGGAGGATCGGACTATACGGCTTCCATTCTGGCAGCGGCACTCGATGCAAGTGTTCTGGAGATATGGACAGATGTAGACGGCTTTATGACTGCCGATCCTCGTGTTATCAGTACAGCTTATCCGATTACGGAACTGAGTTACGTGGAGGCAATGGAGTTGTGCAACTTTGGTGCGAAAGTGGTTTATCCGCCGACTATCTATCCGGTTTGCCATAAGAATATTCCTATTCTGATAAAGAATACGTTCAATCCTGAAGCTCCGGGAACAATCGTGAAACAGGAGGCCGATCATTCTTCCAAGGCTATCAAGGGTATTTCTTCCATCAATGATACGTGCCTGATAACCATGACCGGACTGGGTATGGTGGGAGTAATCGGTGTGAATTACCGAATCTTCAAGACTCTGGCAGAGAATGGCATCAGTGTGTTCCTGGTTTCTCAGGCATCTTCGGAGAACTCTACTTCTATCGGTGTGCGGACGGTAGACGCTCCGCTGGCTTGCGAAGTACTGAACGAAGAGTTTGCCAAGGAAATAGAAATGGGAGAAATCAGTCCGATGAAAGCCGAAAGCGGACTGGCTACCGTGGCTATCGTGGGAGAGAACATGAAGCATACACCGGGTATTGCCGGAAAATTGTTCGGTACACTGGGACGCAACGGTATCAATGTGATAGCTTGTGCCCAAGGTGCTTCCGAAACCAACATCTCGTTTGTAGTAGACGGAGCTTCTTTGCGCAAGACGTTGAACGTAATTCACGATTCTTTCTTCCTGTCGGAATATCAGGTGTTGAATCTTTTCATCTGCGGTATCGGAACAGTAGGTCACAGCCTTATCGAACAAATCAGCAGTCAGCAGGAGCGACTGAAACGTGAACGGGGACTGATGTTGAATGTCGTAGGTATTGCCAACGGGCATAAGGCTTTGTTTACCCGCAGAGGAATCGACCTGTCTAACTATCGTCAGGAGTTGGAAGAAAAAGGTATTCCTTCGTCGCCTCAAGTGCTTCAGGATGAGATTGTAGGAATGAACATTTTCAATTCTGTATTTGTGGACTGTACAGCCAGCCCGGAAATAGCCGGATTATATAAAGAATTCCTGAGCCA
This sequence comes from Phocaeicola sp. HCN-6420, assembly GCF_037890145.1. Taxonomy (NCBI): domain Bacteria; kingdom Pseudomonadati; phylum Bacteroidota; class Bacteroidia; order Bacteroidales; family Bacteroidaceae; genus Phocaeicola; species Phocaeicola sp. HCN-6420. The sequence goes on along the minus strand of NZ_JBBKBJ010000007.1, from coordinate 100,858 downwards.
TAACATTTCGGTTGTAGCAGCCAATAAGATAGCTGCATCGTCGGAATACGAAAATTATGCAGAACTGAAACATATTGCTCGTCAGCGTGGCGTGAAGTTCCTGTTCGAAACCAACGTTGGTGCCGGACTTCCGGTTATCAATACCATTAACGATTTGATAAATAGTGGCGATAAAATAGTAAAGATTGAGGCTGTATTGAGCGGTACATTGAATTATATTTTCAATACGATCAGTGCCGATGTACCGTTGAGCGAAACTATTCGCAAGGCCAAGGAAGAAGGATATTCCGAACCCGATCCGCGTATCGACCTGAGTGGTAAGGATGTTATCCGCAAGCTTGTCATTCTGGCGCGCGAAGCCGGCTATCGGTTGGATCAGGAAGATGTGGAGAAACACCTGTTTATCCCCAATGAACTGTTTGAAGGTTCGCTGGAAGACTTCTGGAAGAAGATACCTTCACTCGACGATGAATTTGAAGCTCGCCGTAAGGTTCTTGAGAAAGAAGGAAAACACTGGCGTTTTGTTGCCAGCCTTGAAAACGGACATGGGGTAGTTGCCTTGCAGGAAGTAGGCAGAAATCATCCGTTCTATACGCTGGAAGGCAGCAACAACATTATTTTGCTCACAACTGAACGATATAACGAGTACCCGATGCTCATTCAGGGATACGGTGCCGGAGCAAGCGTAACTGCTGCCGGTGTCTTTGCCGATATTATGAGCATCGCAAACATTTAGGCTTATGAAGCACATTATTATTTTAGGAGACGGTATGGCAGACTGGCCCGTACCGTCGCTCGGAAACAAGACATTGCTACAATATGCAAATACTCCGTATATGGACAAGCTGGCCCGAATGGGACGTACGGGGATGCTGAAAACGGTTGCCGACGGATTTCATCCCGGTAGTGAGGTGGCAAACATGTCGGTTATGGGTTACAACCTCCCTTTGGTATACGAAGGAAGAGGTGTTCTTGAAGCTGCAAGTATAGGTGTGGATCTGGAACCGGGAGATATGGCTATGCGATGCAACCTGATTTGTGTGGAAGGAGATATCTTGAAAAATCATTCGGCAGGGCATATTACTACCGAAGAGGCCGATCAGTTGATTAAGTATCTGGATGAGAAATTAGGTACAGACCGCATTCGTTTCTATACTGGCGTGCAGTATCGTCACCTGTTGGTGGTAAAAGGTGGGGATAAACATCTGGCATGTGTACCACCCCATGATGTTCCGCTGAAACCTTTCCGTCCGAATCTGATAAAAGCACTGCGTCCCGAAGCACAGGAAACTGCCGATCTACTGAACACATTGATCCTGAAGTCGCAGGAACTACTTGCTACTCATCCGGTAAACTTGAAGCGGGTGGCAGAGGGAAAAGACCCGGCTAACAGCATTTGGCCTTGGAGTCCCGGTTATCGTCCGCAGATGGAACCGCTGTCGCAAAAGTATCCTTCAATCCGCAAAGGCTCGGTCATTACGGCAGTCGACCTGATTCGGGGTATCGGACGTTATGCCGGATTGCGCTGCATCGACGTGGAAGGAGCTACCGGACTCTATACGACGAATTACGAAGGAAAGGCACAGGCAGCCATCGAGGCCTTGAAAACCGACGACTTTGTTTACCTTCACATAGAGGCAAGCGATGAAGCGGGGCACGAAGGCGATGTAGACCTGAAACTGAAGACCATCGAATATCTGGACAGTCGTGCACTGGGACCGATTTACGAAGAAGTGAAAAACTGGGATGAACCGGTGGCCATTGCCGTACTGCCCGACCATCCTACGCCGTGCGAGCTGCGCACCCATACAGCCGAACCGGTACCCTTCCTGATCTATTATCCGGGTATAGAACCCGACAGCGTGCAGTGTTACGACGAAATAGCTTGTCGCGAAGGAGCATACGGCACGATGGAGAAAGACGAGTTTATGAATGAGTTTATGAAAATACAATAGAGCGTTATGAAATATTACAGCACCAATAAAAAGGCTTCCGATGCGACACTGGAAGAAGCCGTAGTTCGCGGACTGGCTGGCGACAAGGGTTTGTACATGCCCCGTTCCATCAAATCCCTGCCTCAGTCTTTTTACGATGAGATAGAAAACCTGTCGTTTCAGGAGATTGCATACCGTGTGGCAGATGCTTTCTTTGGAGAAGACATTCCTGCCGATACACTGAAGCATATCGTATACGATACACTGAGCTTTGATGCACCGGTAGTAAAGGTAAAAGATAATATCTATTCGCTGGAACTGTTTCACGGTCCTACCTTAGCTTTCAAGGATGTGGGCGGACGCTTTATGGCACGCTTGCTGGGATACTTTATCCGTAAGGAAGGCAAGAAGCAGGTTAATGTGCTGGTAGCGACTTCCGGAGATACGGGTAGTGCTGTGGCAAATGGTTTTCTGGGTGTGGAAGGTATTCATGTGTACGTGCTTTATCCCAAAGGAAAGGTGAGCGAGATTCAGGAAAAACAGTTTACTACGCTCGGACAGAATATTACGGCTATCGAGGTAGACGGTACGTTCGACGACTGTCAGGCCTTGGTGAAGAACGCTTTCATGGACAAGGAACTGAATGAACACATGCAACTCACTTCGGCTAATTCCATCAATGTGGCTCGTTTCCTGCCACAGGCTTTTTATTATTTCTACGCCTATGCGCAAATGAAGAAGCAGGGCAAGGCAGACAATCTGGTTATTTGTGTGCCGAGCGGAAACTTCGGAAATATTACAGCCGGACTGTTTGGCAAGCGGATGGGACTTCCCGTGAAGCGCTTTATCGCAGCAAATAATCGGAATGATATTTTCTATCAGTACCTGAAAACCGGAGAATATAATCCTCGTCCTTCGGTTGCAACGATAGCCAATGCGATGGATGTTGGCGATCCGAGTAACTTTGCCCGCATACTCGACTTATACGAAGGCAGTCACGATGCCATCGCCTCTGAAGTAAGTGGAGAAACCTATACCGACGAACAGATACGTGAAACGGTACAGAAGACCTACGAGGAAACCGGGTATCTGCTCGATCCGCATGGAGCTTGCGGCTATCGCGCTTTGGCAGAAGACTTGAAGCCGGGAGAAAACGGTGTCTTTCTGGAAACAGCTCATCCTGCCAAGTTCCTGCAGACAGTAGAAGATATTATCGGCACAGAAGTAAAGATTCCCGAAAAGTTGCAGGCTTTTATGCGGGGAACCAAGCAGAGTGTACCGATGCAGAAAGACTTTGCTTCGTTTAAGGCTTATCTGCTGAAACAGTAATCGGAACGTTTGTTGCTCTTGGTGGCGGAATGCTTTTTCGCTTCTGCTGGAAAGGCTGAAAAAATGTCGGCATGTTTTTTTATTTTTTGTACAAAAGATTTTTTTGTTTGTACAAAAACCCGGGAGCTTTTCGCAGAACGTTTTCTACCTCTCACGGGGAACTGGTAAATCTTTCCTGAAAAAGGACTGATTTCGTGAGTCGAAGAACAGGAATTGCCGGTTATAACCGATTTGCCGGAAACAGACTGTTGAACAATAAAAACGGAAAATCCCGCAGGACAGATGAAGCAGTCCTGCGGGATTTTTCTTGTTGTACAAGTCGTATAACGAATTACTTATCTATTCTTATACATATTTTCGTAATAATTCTGGTAGTCACCACTGGTAACACTCTTAACCCATTCCTGATTGTTCAGGTACCAGATAATGGTTTTCACGATACCGTCTTCGAATTTTGTTTCCGGAGTCCATCCCAGTTCACGAGTGATCTTGGTCGGGTCGATGGCATAACGCTGGTCGTGTCCCAGGCGGTCTTTTACAAATGTAATCAGTGAATCATTTATCCAGTCAATACGGATTTCGCCATTTTCGTCCAGCTCTTTTTTCTTCAATATCTTGCGATAAGCAGGTTCCTGTTCCATCAGGCGGTGGATTGTAGCAATGGTAAGTTTTACAATTTCGATGTTCTGCTTTTCATTGTGACCTCCTACATTGTAAATCTCACCGTTCTTTCCTTCGCGTACTACCAGGTCGATCGCCTTGCAATGGTCTTCTACATACAGCCAGTCGCGTACGTTTGTACCGTTTCCGTATACCGGCAGGCGTTTCCCCTCGAGAATATTCTTGATGATCAGCGGAATCAGCTTTTCCGGAAAATGATAAGGACCGTAGTTGTTCGAGCAGCGTGTAATGGTGACCGGCATCTTATACGTATCGCGATAAGCCATGACAATCAGGTCGGCACTGGCTTTCGAAGCGCTGTACGGGCTGTGCGGACATAAAGGAGTTTCTTCGGTAAAGAAACCTTCTTCTCCCAGTGAGCCATATACCTCGTCGGTTGAAACTTGATGGTAGCGTACATCTTTTCTCCATGTAGGATAACCGTTTTCATCTTTTCCGGTAACCCATGCACGGCGGGCTGCATCCAGCAGGTTTTGTGTACCCAGAATATTGGTCTGAAGGAATAATTGTGGGTTTTCGATGCTGCGGTCTACGTGACTTTCGGCTGCGAAGTTGACAATATAGTCGAATTTATATTCGGCAAACAGGCGGTCGGCAAGTTCGCGGTCGCATATATTACCTCTTATAAAAAAACAGCGTTCATTGTCGACATCCTTCGAGATAGTTCCCAAATTTCCGGCATAAGTCAGTGCATCAAGTATGACTACCTTGATGTCTTCGTGTTTCGCCAAGATATATTTTATATAATTTGCGCCGATAAATCCGGCTGCTCCTGTGACTAGATAAGTTTTCATATAAGGTCTTGCTTAAAATCGGTTACAAATTTCGGAAAGTTTTTTTAATCAGACAAACAATTACTTGTTTAATTCTATTACTTCCAGGTCGGAAAAACGACCTTTGTCGATACTGAAACGTACCAGTGTGCGTACAGTATGGAAACCGTATATTCCGGCAGCACCTGGGTTTATATGCAACAGGTTCAGCGACTTGTCGTACTTTACCTTCAGGATATGCGAATGCCCGCTGATGAAAAGCTGTGGAGGATTGGCAAACAAGGTAGAGCGTATCGAGGCATCGTATTTACCCGGATAGCCTCCGATGTGTTTCATCAGCACATCTGCACCGTCCACCGTGAAGCGGGCTGTTTCCGGAAACAGCCGTCGCATGTCTTGTCCGTCGATATTTCCGTATACAGCTTTCAGGGGGCGGAACGCTTCCAGCCGTTCTACGATTTCCATCGAACCGATGTCACCTGCATGCCATATCTGGTCGCACGGTTCAAAGTATTTCAGGTAACGTTCGTCCCAGTAACCGTGCGTGTCCGATAATAATCCGATTCTTGTCATATTTCTTTGGTTTTGTCAGGCAAAGATAGTATTTTTGAGTCAACCTTGATTTGTGACATTATGGAAAAACAATACAGATATTTCAACCGCGATATCAGTTGGCTGTCGTTCAATCATCGGGTCCTGCTGGAGGCCGACGATGACGATTTGCCATTATATGAACGGATAAATTTCATAGCTATCTATTCATCTAATCTGGAAGAATTTTACAAAGTCCGTGTGGCCGAGCATAAAGCTGTAGCTTCGGGCGGGAAAAGCGAGGACATGACGGTAGACGAGGCACACGAATTGATTCGGAAGATAGCAGAAATTGTCAACACGCAGTTGGAAGACAGAATACGCATTTATGAACAGAAAATATTGCCCGGTCTGCGGGATAATCATATCATTTTCTATCAGTCGAAACGGGAGGTAGAGCCTTTTCACCGCGATTTTGTACATCGCTTCTTTATGGAAGAGGTCTTTCCCTATCTTCAGCCGGTAAAGATTGAGAAAGAACGGGTGCGGATGTTCCTTCGCGACAAGCGGCAATACCTGGCTGTGCGGGTACGTTGTCGCGAAACAGGACAGATGGAATACTTCATTATCAAGATGCCGTATAGTAAAGTTCCTCGTTTCGTGGAGCTCCCGCGGCAGGGAGAAAACTATTATTTGATGTTTCTGGAAGATGTTATCAAGGCAAATCTGGCGGAGGTGTTTGTTGGATATGAAGTCGATTGCAGTTATTGTTGCAAGATTTCGCGCGATGCCGATGTCTTTGTCGATGATGTTCCTTCTGAAAATATGGTAGAGAAGTTAAAGGAAAAGGTTAAGAAACGCAAGATTGGTGCAATAGCCCGCTTTGTATACGACCGTAAAATGCCTGCCGATTTTCTGGCTTTTCTGACGGATGCTTTCTCTATCGACCGTGAGGAACTGGTTCCGGGTGACAAGCATTTGAATCTGGAAGACTTGGCTTCATTGCCCAATCCGAACCCCGATTTAAAGCCGTTGATAAAGCCTGCTCCGATGCGTCTTGCCGGACTGGAAGGTAAACACTTTATGTATCGTCGTATAGCAACAAAAGATTTGATGCTGCATTATCCGTATCATAGTTTTGATCATTTTATTCATTTTCTGTACGAAGCGGTACACGATCCGTTCTGCAAGGAAATAATGATTACTCAATACCGTGTGGCGGAACATTCGGAAGTCATCAATGCCTTGATAGCAGCTGCGCGAAATGGTAAGCAGGTGACGGTCTTTGTGGAGTTGAAAGCTCGTTTCGATGAGGAGAACAACATGGCAACTGCCGAACTGATGAGGAATGCCGGCATCCGAATTCTGTTTAGTATACCGGGACTGAAAGTACATGCTAAGGTGGCTCTCGTCTTGCGCTACAATAAAAATGGTGAGCAGATAAGGAGTTATGCCTATGTCAGTACGGGCAATTTCAATGAGAAAACGGCCAAAATATACTCGGATATTGCACTATATACCTGCAACAAGGTGATAGTGGAAGATATGCATACACTGTTCCGTTTCTTGCGGAAAGAAGTAGAAGAACCTAAGTTTAAGCGCCTGTTGATAGCTCGTTTCAATCTGCTTCCGGAGTTAAAACGGATGATTCACCATGAGATTGCCTTGGTTAAAAGTGGTCGTCCGGGGAGAATCATACTTAAAATGAATGCGCTGCAAGACCTTGCTATGATAGATGAGCTGTATCGGGCAAGCGAGGCGGGCGTAAAAATCGACCTCATCGTGCGCGGAATCTGCTGTCTGGTGCCTGGAGAATCGTTCAGTCGTAATATTCGTGTTACCCGTATTGTCGACAGTTTTCTGGAACATGCCCGAGTATGGTATTTCGGTAATAATGGAGATCCGCGGTTGTTTATCGGCTCTCCCGACTGGATGAAACGTAATCTGTACCGTCGGATAGAGGCAGTAACTCCGGTCTTGGATAAAGACCTGAAGCAGGAACTGATGGATATGCTCGATATTCAACTTCGTGCTAACTGGAAAGCCTGCTGGGTAGATAGTGAGTTGAGGAACATTTTCAAGCGTACTCCCGATGAACCGAAAGTGCGTGCTCAATATGATTTTTATCAGTATTTGTATAAGAAAAATATTGAGTGAGGATTTGTAGGGAGAGGTTATTCGTTTATTCTGTCTTCTAATAAAGAGTGTGGGTAGTTGATGACATAGATTTTGCCACTATAAGTTACAATTTTAACCAATTCATTTTTATTTATAGCTGCCATATAAAACTTACCTAATTTAGGAGAGTGGAAAGTTCCAACATATCCTAAAAAACCTCCGTTTCCAAGTACTCTAGTAGTATTTGCTAAATCTGTTTTTTTAATAGGCTTAATGCTTTTTATGTCAGTGATTTTTATAGAGCCAAATACTTGTTTTACAATAATAGTTTCCTTTTCAATATAGGTACAATAAGGTGTTTTTAGAATAAAAAAGATGAAAAGTCCAATTGCTAAAATTGTAGGAATAGTAGAATACCATTTGTGTGCATTGATAACATAAGTTATCATGAAATAAATTCCTATTGCGCACAATATTGATATTGTAATAATAGTTTTATCAGGAATAAAAAAAAATTTCATTTTTCAATATTTTTATGATTAATACTTCCTTCTAATACTCCATAAATGGTTTCTTGCTCTTCTTTTGTTAAATTATTAATATTGGCAATATCTGTGGCTAATTTAATAATAGCATTGTGTAAGTTATTTGTGATATCGTATGTGTGTGTATCGTTTCCTCGAAGTTGCCACAGCTTTATTACATTCTTTTCGGTAACTTGTGTTTGATATAGTTTTGAGCTGTTTCTAAACTTTTACCCCAATGACCATTGGATACAATTCTTGTCTTAAGATCAAGATTAGCACAAAAACTAATTGCAGATATCAAATCGTCTTTTAATAAGGTGTACTCTCCACCTGTAAAGACAACAACTTTTATACTAGGGGAAGTGGCTTTACAGGTGGATATATATTCTTTTATTTCTGAGATAACATTAATATAGGATATTGTGTACTACAGTTGAAGCAGCAATTTTCACATGCGGCAATTTATATGTAATTATAAGTGTTAATATTGAGGATTTATTATATCCATATGAATAGAGAATAGTATAAATAGATTAATGAATCAATGTTTGTGAAAAAATTAAGGAAGCTGTAATTTCAGCTTTACGAATTGTTTGATGAATTCAACAGTTCCGTCAATGCCTAAAACCGAAGAATCGATGCAGAGGTGATAGGTTGCAGCTGCTCCCCATGTCTTGTAACTGTAATAGTTATAGTACGAAGAACGTTTCTTGTCTGCTTTCTCCATCAGTTCTTCTGCTTTTTCTGCACTGATGTTATGCAGTTTCATCAGTCTTTCAATGCGCGCTTCGGGAGAAGCAGATACAAAGATATTTGCACATCGCGGAAAATCGCGTAAAATGTAGTCGGCACAGCGACCGACAAACAGGCATGACTTCTGTTCTGCCAGGTGACGTATCACGTCACTCTGAATCTTGAACAATGAATCATTGCTCAAATATGAATTATAAGGATAGGCACCTTCGGTCACAAAAGGAAAGCGTGTTCCAAATAATCCTCCTAATATGCTTTGGGAAGCCTTTTCGTCTGCTTTCTCAAAAAACTCTTTGCAAAGTCCACTTTCTTTGGAAGCCAGATTTATCAGCTCTTTATCGTAAAAAGCTATACCTAAGTCTTTGGCCAGTTTCTCGCCGATTTCTTTTCCGCCGCTGCCCAGCTGACGCCCAAGATTGATTATATAGTGATCATTCATAATCAAGTGAATTAGGATTAAGTGAGGCAAATATAATTAAAATTTTAAATATTCTACCATCTCGTGGCAAGAAACATATCAAGTCCTGCAGAAAAAAATGTTATTTTTTAATTTAGTTCTGCTGCTTTATGCTTGAATTGTTTGAATTGATTGTACAGCATGAAACCCGCTATCAGGCTGGCTGTGATATCAGAAATTGGCATGCTGAACCATATTCCTGCTGCTCCCCAAAACAAAGGAAGGATCAGCAGGCATGGAATCAATATCAGAACTTGCCGGCTGAGTGAAAGGATAATGGCTTTTTTAGCCATTCCGATACTTTGGAAGAAGTTGGAGGTTACCATCTGAAAGCCGATAATCGGGAAGAACATCACGGTAATGCGCAGTCCTCGTGCCGACAGGTCTATCAGTGTCTGGTCGGTTGTGAAGGCAGATACGGCAAGTTCCGGCATAAGTTCACCTACCAGAAATCCGGTAGAGGTAACGATTGTGGCTGCAATGACCGTGAGTTTCATGACGTGGTTTACACGATGATACTGCTGGGCGCCGAAATTATATCCGGCAATGGGCTGCATACCTTGGTTCAGTCCCATGACAATCATAACAAACAGGAAAGTGATTCGGTTGACTATTCCGAAAGCACCGATGGCAAGGTCGCCGTCGTACAGTTTCAATCCCTTGTTGATGAGGATGACAATCATGCACGATGCTACGTTCATAAAGAAAGGAGCCAGACCTATTCCAATGATATTTTCTACCAGTACTCTCTTCAGCCGGTAAATACCTCGGCGGAAATGAAGCAGTTCACCTTTGTTGCAGAATAATTTAATCAGCCAGCAGAGTGAAATGATCTGCGCCAGAATGGTTGCTACGGCAGCTCCACGTATTCCCATCCCGAATCCATAGATAAATATCGGGTCGAGTATGGTATTGATGACCACCGTAAGTATTGTCGCTACCATAGCCTTTTGCGGATGTCCTGCCGAACGAAGTACGGAGTTCAGCCCCAGATACATGTGGGTAATGACGTTGCCTAAAAGAATTGTGACCATATAGTCGCGTGCATATGGCAGGGTAGCTTCGCTGGCTCCGAAGAAATATAAAATAGGATCGAGGAAGGCCAGTGTGATAATGGTGAATATGATACCGATAATCAGGTTCAGAGATACAACGTTGCCTAAGATTTGTTGGGCGGTATTGTAGTCTTTCTGTCCCAGTTTAACAGAAACCAGTGTGGAAGCTCCTACACCTACCAGTGAGCCGAAGGCGGCAGCCAGATTCATCAGAGGAAAGGTTATGGCAAGACCTGAAATGGCCATTGCACCCACTCCGTGTCCGATAAAGATACTGTCTACCATGTTATAAAGTGACGATGCGGTCATTGCGATAATAGCCGGAATGGCATATTGCATCAATAGTTTGCCGATGGGCTGGTTTCCCAGTTCGGTTGCAGTTCCTTTTTGTGTCATAAAACTCTTTTTACGATTAAAATCGAGGCAAAGGTACTTAAAATTCCCTATAAGGGAAAAACTTTCTTTATCTTTGCATCAATGAAATTTTCAGATTTATGGAACATTCTTCTTTATCTTTGCTGGAGCTGAATTCTCTGGTGCGCAAAAGTATTCGTACGTGCCTGCCCGATACGTATTGGGTACAAGCTGAGCTTAGTGATGTACGTGCCAATTATTCGGGACATTGTTATCTGGAGTTTGTACAGAAGGATGCAAAAAGCAATATGCTGGTTGCCAAGGCAAGGGGAATTATCTGGAGTAATGTATATTATCTGTTGAAGGCATATTTTGAGCGGGAAACGGGACAGGCGTTTGTTTCGGGCATCAAAGTATTGGTAAAGGTGAGTGTCGATTTCCATGAATTGTATGGCTATTCGTTGACTGTTACTGATATAGATCCTACTTATACGTTGGGCGATATGGCACTTCGCCGGAAAGAAATCTTGAAGCGGCTTGATGAAGAAGGCGTTTTGACGCTGAATAAGGAGCTGGAGTTGCCGGAATTGACGCAACGCATAGCAGTCATTTCTTCGGCTACGGCAGCCGGTTATGGTGATTTCTGCAATCAGTTGGAAAATAATTCTTATGGCTTTGTTTTTTATCCTCGTTTATTTCCGGCTGTTATGCAAGGCGACCGTGTGGAAAGTTCCATTATCCGTGCGCTGGAAAAAATCAATGCAGAACGTGAACGTTGGGATGTGGTTGTAATAATCCGAGGTGGTGGTGCTACGTCCGATTTGTCGGGCTTCGATACTTACGAGCTTGCTACCAATTGTGCCCAGTTCCCTTTACCCATAATAACGGGTATCGGGCATGAGCGTGATGATACGGTTCTCGATATGATAGCTCATACGCGAGTTAAAACCCCGACGGCTGCTGCCGAGTTTTTGATAGACCATATGAGGCAGACAGCAGAGCGTCTGGAAGAATATACTCAGTTTTTTTATCAGGAACTTCCGGGCTTGTTCCTTCGCCGGAAGGAACAGTTTGAACAATGGGTTTCACGTATTCCGGTACGGGTGCAGATGCGCTTGCAGCATGAGCGTTTCCGTCAGGAGCGATTGACGAAGCAATTGCAGATGGGATGGCAGACCCGTTTGTTGAAAGAAGAGTACCGTTTGCAGGTAGACCGCCGGATAGCTGTGGCGTTGGAGTCGGTTATGCAACGGGAGAAGCACCGTCTGGCAATGCTGGAGCAGCAGGTAAAGGCTTCTTCCCCCGAATTATTACTGAAAAAGGGATATAGTATTACCTTAAAGAATGGAAAAGCTGTGACGGATGTGGCTCAGCTTCGTCCGGGAGATGAAGTAACTACCCGGGTATCAAAAGGAGAATTCAAGAGTAAAGTGATATAATTATGGCAGCGAAAAAGGAAACTTATACCGAGGCTATGAAGCGTCTGGAGGCTATCGTAGCACGAATTGAAAGCAATGAACTCGATATTGATGAACTGGGCGACAATTTGAAAGAAGCTCAAAAGCTGATAAAATATTGTCGCGAGAAGTTGTATAAGGCTGATGTCGAAATCAAAAAGATGCTTGATGAAGGCAATACTATGGAAAAAAGCAGTGATTAAGTTGGATTTTGCAAATATAAGCCTTACTTTTGCTTGAACACTTATAAGGAATGTAAAACATAAACATTATATTAAAATGAAAGAAATTGATTGGTCTAATCTGTCTTTTGGTTACATGAAGACAGATTACAATGTACGTTGCTACTATCGTGACGGAAAATGGGGTGAACTGGAACTTTGTTCAGAAGAAACTTTGAATATTCACATGGCTGCAACTTGTCTGCACTACGGACAGGAAGCTTTCGAAGGATTGAAGGCTTATCGTGGAAAAGACGGCAAGATTCGTGTATTCCGTCCGCAGGCCAATGCAGAACGTCTGCAAAGTACTTGTAGAGGTATCCTGATGCCTGAACTGTCGACCGAGAAATTCTGTGAGGCAGTGCGTATGGTTGTAAAGGCAAACGAACGTTTCATTCCTCCTTACGAAAGCGGAGCCTCTCTCTATATTCGTCCGTTGCTGATTGGTACAGGTGCACAAGTGGGTGTTCATCCGGCAAGCGAATATCTGTTTGTGATTTTCGTTACTCCGGTAGGTCCTTATTTTAAAGGTGGATTTGCTACTAATCCGTATGTTATTATCCGTGAATTTGACCGTGCTGCTCCGCTGGGAACCGGTACTTTCAAAGTGGGTGGTAACTATGCCGCCAGTCTTCGTGCCAACAAGATGGCGCACGATGCAGGGTATGCCAGCGAATTTTATCTGGATGCTAAGGAAAAGAAATATATTGACGAGTGTGGTGCTGCCAATTTCTTTGGTATCAAAGATAATACTTACGTTACACCATTGTCAACTTCTATCCTTCCGTCCATTACAAACCGCAGCTTGATGCAACTTGCTGAGGATATGGGTATGAAGGTAGAACGTCGTCCTATTCCGGAAGAAGAGCTTTCTACATTCGAAGAAGCTGGTGCATGTGGAACGGCAGCCGTTATCAGTCCGATAGAACGCATCGACGATCTGGAAAACCACAAGTCGTATGTCATTGCAAAAGACGGCAAGCCAGGACCTGTCAGCGAGAAACTGTATAACAAACTGCGTGCAATCCAGTATGGTGACGAGGCTGATCCGTACGGATGGGTAATGATTGTAGAATAATTATTACTGATAAACAATAAATAATCAACCTTAAATTTTAATACTATGTTAAAACTAAACTCAGAGTTAAGAGCTGCTTCGCGTACGACATTGTCGGGTAACTGGATGATGGCTGCGCTTGCTACATTGGTTTATCTGCTGATAGCAGGAGGTGTTAGTTCCATTCCTGTTGCAGGAAGTGTACTTGCTATTATCGTAATGTATCCGCTTGCGTATGGATTTGCAATATTGTTTCTCGACTTGTTCCGTGAAGGGAAACCTATTGATATAGGAAAACTGTTCGATGGTTTCAAGGATTTTGGAAGAGTCTGGGGAACGTTGATTTTAGTTGCTGTCTATACGATTCTGTGGACCTGCCTGTTGATTATTCCGGGTATTGTCAAATCGTATTCATACGCTTTGACTCCTTTTATATTAAAGGATGAGCCTGAATTGAGATACAATGCGGCTATCGAAAAAAGCATGCGTATGATGAACGGCTATAAGATGAAATTATTCTTGCTCGATTTGAGCTTTATCGGCTGGATGATTTTATCTATATTGACTTTGGGTATCGGATTGCTGTTCTTGCAACCTTACATGAATACGGCTCGTGCTGCTTTCTATGAAGATCTGAAGGCTGAATTAAGCGATAGATGTGTAAGCGAAGAAGAGAATAATAATTGATTTATAAATCACTATAGTATATTGCGGACAGGCAGAGGAAGACAAACCTCTGTCTGTCCGCTGTTTTCTATGGTGATTCTTTTTTGTCCGTTCCGGTGAAAAAACGTAACTTTGTGCCCAAAACAAGAAGAACTCAGTAAAAATGGGAAAAGGAAAGCTGGCAAAGTTTGCAGATATGGCGGAATATCCGCATGTGTTCGAATATCCGTATTCGGTAGTAGATGATGTTCCGTTCGAAATGAAAGGAAAATGGAACCGCGATTTCTTTAAAAATGAAAATCCGATTGTGCTGGAGTTAGGGTGCGGTCGTGGTGAATATACCGTGGGACTGGCGCGACGCTATGCCGACAAGAATTTCATCGGGGTGGATATAAAGGGTGCACGTATGTGGACGGGAGCTACCGAAGCTCTGAATGAAGGACTGAAAAATGCGGCTTTCCTGAGAACCAACATCGAAATCATCGACCGTTTTTTTGCTCCGGGAGAAGTGAGTGAAATCTGGCTGACGTTCTCCGATCCGCAGATGAAGAAAGCTACTAAGCGACTGACTTCTACGTATTTCATGAACCGTTACCGTAAGTTTCTTGTGCCGGATGGACTGGTACATTTGAAAACGGATAGCAATTTCATGTTTACTTATACCAAGTACATGATAGAAGCCAATAAACTGCCGGTAGAATTTATCACCGACGATTTGTATCATTCAGGGATGGATGACGATATTTTGAGCATCCGTACCTATTACGAACAGCAATGGCTGGACCGAGGATTGAATATAAAGTATATTAAATTCCGCTTGCCGCAAGAGGGAGAACTGCAGGAACCGGATGTAGAAATCGAACTGGATGATTACCGCAGCTACAACCGCAGTAAGCGCAGCGGACTGAAAACAAGTAAATAAACAATAATAGGAGATATTATGACACTTTATCCAAAACTAATTCTTGATGCACTGGCAACGGTGCGTTATCCGGGAAACGGAAAGAATATCGTTGAAGCCGAAATGGTAGCCGACAATATTCGTATCGACGGGATGAAGGTGAGCTTCTCATTGATATTCGAGAAACCGACTGATCCGTTTATGAAATCGGTAGTTAAATCTGCCGAAACTGCTATTCATACCTATATATCAAAAGACGTAGAAGTAACAATAGCTACCGAAAGCCGTCAGGCGGCTCGTCCGGAACCGGGAAAAATGCTTCCGCAGGTGAAGAATGTGATTGCCGTTTCTTCCGGTAAAGGTGGAGTAGGTAAGTCTACCGTAGCAGCCAATCTGGCTGTAGCACTTTCCAAGTTAGGCTATAAGGTTGGTTTGCTCGATGCTGATATCTTCGGTCCTTCTGTGCCTAAGATGTTTCAGGTAGAGGATGCTCGTCCGTATGCAGAAATGGTAGACGGTCGTGATTTGATCGTGCCGATTGAGAAATATGGCATCGAACTGCTCTCTATCGGTTTCTTTGTCGATCCGGATCAGGCTACTTTGTGGCGTGGAGGTATGGCAAGCAACGCTTTGAAACAATTGGTTGGCGATGCAAAATGGGGAGCATTGGACTATTTTGTTCTCGATACTCCTCCGGGAACAAGTGATATTCACTTGACCTTGCTTCAGACACTTGCCATCACGGGAGCTGTTATTGTAAGTACTCCGCAGGAAGTTGCCCTTGCCGATGCACGTAAGGGTATCAATATGTACATGAATGATAAGGTGAATGTTCCTATCCTCGGACTGGTAGAAAATATGTCGTGGTTTACTCCGGCAGAACTTCCCGAGAACAAATATTATCTTTTCGGTAAGGAAGGAACCAAACGGCTGGCAGAAGAATTGCATGTGCCGTTGCTGGGACAGATTCCTATTGTACAGAGCATCTGCGAAAACGGAGATAAAGGAACACCGGTTGCGCTGGATGAGAACTCTGTTATCGGACAGGCTTTCCTGGAACTGGCTCGCAATGTCGTAGCACAAACCGAAAAACGGAATGTTGAACTGGCACCGACTCAGGTTGTAAAGACGCATAAATAAGTAATTACGTATAACAGATATATAAGGAGAATACTCTCTTTTTGCAAAAGTGAAGGAGGGTATTCTCCTTTTTTTATGGGATCTCTTAAAAAACATGGGCAGGTTTTAGGAAAAACGTGGGCGGAAGTTGGAGCAAACGTGGGCATGTTTCTTTTCAAACCTCGGCGGGATTTCGAAAGAAGTTTCGGCTGATAAATGTGACATTTTGCTGTTTTCAGAGAAAGCTTGTCTGAGTTTCAGATAATTTAATTAAAATCAGTGCAGCCTTTAAGGAAATAATTCTTTTCTTTATAGAACAATGTTATGTGAAACCAAACTATACAGAATATGAAGAAAGTACATCTGTTGAGCTGGCTGGTGCTGTTTATCAGTTTATTCCCTTCTATCTTGCAGGCACAAAGTTACGATGAACTTTGGAAAGAGGTAGAAGTAAGCCAGAAGAAGGACTTGCCGAAAACGGTGATTAGTGTAGTTGATAAAATATACACTAAGGCAAAAGGTGAAAAGAACATCCCTCAAATGATGAAGGCTTACATTGTACGCGCTGAATCACGCATCCGGCTTACTCCGGACAGCGCACAGGCGGAGTACGATGGCATCCGGCGATGGGCAGAAAGTGAAACGGATTTGGTGGGACGTGCTGCGCTGAATCATATAATGGGCAGTCTGATACTGGATAATCAGCAGTTGGGTACGGAAGATGATGCCATACGGTATTTCCGTCTTTCGCTGAAAGATAAGGAGGCATTGGGCAAGGCTTCTGCCAAGGACTTCCGTCCCATGACCACTTCCGGCGAACTGAGTAAGGAATACCTGAATGATAATATGTTCGATCTGCTTTCGCGGCAGGCAATTGACCGGTTGTCGGCTTATCGTTTTAATGCCGACCGTCGGAAATGTGTGTCGGAAGCATTGACACTGTACGATGACTTAATAACGTTTTATGGCGACAATAATAATCGTCAGGCGGCTTTGCTAACCAAAGAAGCGCGGGTGTTGTACTGCTGGGAAGGTGCAGGAAGTAGTATCGTGCGTGAGGCACTGACACCGGAGAAAGCGGCAGAGGAATTGCGTAAGCTGGCAGAGGAGTACAAGGATTTGCCTGTCTGCGCCGATGTATATGTGAAATTGGCGTATGTTTACCGCATGAACAACCAGCCACTCAAATCGGTTGAGGCTGCACGCGAAGGAATAAAGAAATACCCGGCGCACGAATGGGTATCTCAGTTGCGTTCATACATCGATTTTGCTTCCAGTCCGTATCTTTCGGTCAATATTCCGCTGGTATATCCTAAGCAGGAAGCAGATATCAATGTGACGTATGCCAACCTGAAAGGTGTATCTTTCGAACTGTATCGTCTGAAGATTTCACCTGCTTCTTCGTTGCTTCGCGGCAATCTGAAGGAGGAAACCTTGATAAAGAATTACGGAACTAAGATAGCTTCGCGCCATTATGCTTTATCGCCGACTCCCGATTACGAAAAGCGTGACACGGTATTGCACTATACCTTGCCCGAAGCAGGGATTTACATGCTGAAACAGATTCCTCAAGAGGCGGAGAAAGGCATCGATTATTCACTGCTGTTTGTTTCTCCTTATCAGTGCATCAGCATTCCGGTGTCCGAGGAACGCAAGGAGTTTGTCGTGGTGGATAAGCTGACGGGTAAGCCTGTTCCGGGAGCGGAAGTCGTTACGTATCGGTTGAACGGCAACGAATACAGCGTTCTTCAGGTATACAAGACCGATGGAAAGGGCAGTACGATGGTCGACATTCCCCGTTCGGGCAGGATTTATTACAATGTCCGTACGGCAGGAAATGACTTTGCTGCTATTTCGGGCATAGGAGGAAACGCATCATTTGTCAGGGAAACGGTACAAGGATGGAAGAAAAAAGTGAACTTGTTTACCGACCGTTCGCTGTATCGTCCAGGACAGAAAGTCTATGTTTCCGGTATGGTTTACGAACAGAACGGTGATTCTCTTCGGGTGGTCAAGGGAGAAAAGACTTCCCTGAAATTGTATTCTTCCGAACAAAGTGTGGCGGAGAGTGCGGTATCGACCGACGATTTTGGCGTATTGTCTGGCGAATTTGTCTTGCCACAGAACCTGCTTCCCGGCACGTATTATGTGTCGACTGACGGGGCTTCTGCTATAATCAAGGTCGAAGAATACAAGCGTCCCACTTTCGATGTGGTCTTTACTCCTTACGAAGATTCGTACAACATGGGTGATTCCCTTACCGTGAAAGGGGAGGCAAAGACGTTTGCCGGCGCACCTGTCCGCATGGCGAGGGTGAGATATACGGTTTCCCGTACCGAAAGAACTTGGTTCCGCATGGGAGGCGTCAATAAGGTAGAGCTGGAAACTGGAGAAGTTCAAACCGATGCCGATGGACAGTTTCGGGTGAACATGGTACTTACTGCTCCCGAAACAACTGATTGGGGCGGACTGGGTTACCGTTACTATGTATACGAAGTGCAGGCGGAGGTAACCGACGGTGCCAGTGAAACACAGACGGGAACTCTATCTCTTCCGGTAGGCAAGCAGTCGTTGGGCTTGCAGATACGAGGTCTGTCGGATATCGTTATGCGTGAAAAACAGGAGAAGGTGCAGTTCATGGCTTTGAATCTGAACGGTACTCCTGTAAAGACAGAGGTTGGTTACCGTGTGTTTGCATTGGATCAGGAAGGTAATAAGGGTAAACAGCAACTGGAGGGTAAGGCTGTGGCACAGCAGTCGTTTGTACCTTCCGACCTGCTGGCATTGCCTTCCGGTAAATATCGTATCGAGATTTCGGCAACGGATGTACAGGGACGGACTTGTACGGCGGAACAGGATTTTATCTTGTTCTCACGCTTGGATACTCGACTTCCTTATCCGACTATCGACTGGTTTTATCAGGATAGAAACGAATTCAGCGATTCGGCTCCGGCAACCTTGTACGTCGGAACCAGCGAAAAGGATGTTTATCTGCAGGTCGACGTGTATAGTGGGAACAAACGAATTGCTTCTCAACGGCTGATGCTGAGTGATGAAATCAAAACGTTCAGCTATCCTTATCAGGAAATGTATGGTGATGGCATTACCGTAAACTTTGCTTTTATGCGAAACGGTAGTCTGTACAGTAAGCAGGCGACAATCATCCGGCCGGAACCGGAAAAGAAACTGACGTTGAAATGGGAAACTTTCAGAGATAAGTTGCAGCCGGGCAGTCAGGAAGAATGGCGGATGCGTGTGACGGATGCTGCCGGAAAGCCGGTAAGAGCCAATCTGATGGCATCGCTTTACGATGCTTCGCTCGATAAGTTGTACCAGCACGACTGGCGTTTTAACCTTTGGTTTTCTCGTCCCGTCCCGTGGATTCAGGCAGGTATGCTGTCGGCCAACCAGCGCGTCGGCATGTATGGCGGTTTCCCATACGTAAGAACTTATACGGGATTGGATTTGCTGAATGGGGCATATAGCTCCTTGCTGGTATTCTCTGGAACCGTTTATACGCGGGGTGTCAGTTTGCTGGGCACTTCGAACCGTATGCTTGCCAAACAGAGCGCAGGAAATGTCGTAGAAGTGAAATATCAGCCAGCCATGACTGTAGAGGAATCGGCAGTAGTCGCTGCTCCGAATGTAATATCGTCCAACTTTAAGAAAGATAGTGGCAGTGCCGGAGTGGAGGACGTCTTGCAGATTGTAGAAAATGATGCTGCCGTAGAAGCTGCGGAAGGTGAAGATACGAAGATTCCGGTACGTGAAAACTTTGCCGAAACGGCCTTTTTCTATCCGAACTTGCGGACCGATTCGCTGGGTGGTGTAAGTGTGATCTTTACCGTACCGGATGCGTTGACCGAATGGAAGTTCACAGGACTGGCACATACGCAGGCTGTCGATTACGGCATGCTAACGCAGACCGTGAAGACGAGCAAGCCGTTTATGGTGCAGCCTAATATGCCGCGCTTTGTCCGTAAAGGCGACCGCACCGTTATTGCTGCCTCATTGGTCAATCTGTCGATGGACAAGATTGAAGGAAATGCCGGTATTAAACTATACGATCCGGTGACGGAAGAAGTGGTGTACGACTATCAGCAGCCGTTCAGTGTGTCAGAAGGAACAACGGGAGTCGTACGGTTCGACTGCCAGATTCCTGATACGTACGATATGCTGGTTTGCCGGATTACTGCTGAGGCGGGAGAATATAGCGACGGTGAGCAGCATTATCTGCCGGTACTGACCGATAAGCAGTGGATGACGGAAACCGTTCCTGTTCAGTTGGATGGAGAAAGCATGACGGAAGTCGGAACGGAAGACTTGTTCAACAAGCAGAGCAAGACGGCTACCGAACGACGGCTGACGGTAGAACTGACAGCCAATCCCGACTGGTATGCGGTGCAGGCACTGCCTGTTGTCGGCAATCCGACTGAAGAAGACGCACTTTCATGGGCGACTGCCTATTATGCCAATTCACTGGCTACGGCTATTGTAAAGGCAAATCCCCGCATCAAGCAAGTATTCGATACCTGGATGGCTCAGGGAGGTAACAAGGAAACCCTGTTGAGCAACCTCGAACGCAATCAGGATTTGAAGAATCTGTTGCTCGAAGAAACTCCGTGGATTTCTGAAGCTACGGAAGAATCCGAACAAAAGCGGCGCATTGCGTTGCTGTTCGACCTGAATTCGATGAACAACCGTCTGCGCACTTCGGTAGAACGTTTGCAGGAGTTGCAACTGGCAGACGGCTCATGGAGCTGGTATAAAGGCATGACAGGCAGTCGTTATATTACGACGCAGATTGTGGAGATGCTGGCACGCTTGCAGCACATGAACGTGACACTGGACGGAAAGGTTGCTCCGATGTATACGCGGGCCTTGGGCTATTTGCAGAAAGCGGTGAAGGAAGATTATGAAACAATGAAGAAGTTGGAAAAGGAAGGTACGACAACTCTTGTTCCCAACGGGCAGGTGGTACACTATCTGTATGTTTGCACGCTCGACAAGCAGGCTGCTTCGCTGGCAGACAAGCAGGTGAATGCCTACATGACGGACAGGCTGGAAAACCGTTCGGCTGAGTACTCTATCGGTGAAAAGGCGATGATTGGACTCATTATGCAAGCCGGTAGCAGACAGCGTCAGGCACAGGAACTGGTTCAGTCTATCAAGGAATATACGGTAAGTACGCCGCAGGTGGGTGTATATTTCGATACGCCGAAAGCACCATATTCATGGAGTAATTACAGAATCCCTGCACAGGTAGCTGCCATGGAAGCCATTCAGCAGATTGCCCCCGATGCGGATATGCTGGCAAGCATGAAGCTTTGGCTGCTCAAGCAGAAGCAGGTTCAGGTGTGGGAAAGTAGCATCGCTACAGCCGATGCGGTATATGCTTTCTTGAATGGCTCGGGTAACCGGTTGCAAGTAAATGGAGCGATGAAAGCTGTAGCCGGTAACGTGGAGGTACGAACGCCCGACGATGCATTGGGATATACTCGCAAGACACTGACCGGAACAGATACGCATGTAGAACGTGTGGTCGTTTCGAAATCGGGAACCGGTATCGGCTGGGGAGCTGTATATGCACAATATCTGGAAGATATGGATAAAGTGCTTCCGGCAAAAGGAAATGGTGTTTCTATAGAACGTGAATGGTGGATGGACAGTAAGCAGGTTTCCCGAAAGACGGTGCTGCACGCTGGAGATAAGGTGACGGTACGACTGACGATAAAGGCCGACCGCGATATGGATTTTATTCGGGTGAAGGATGAACGTGCAGCCTGCATGGAACCTGATACGCAGTTATCCGGTTATCGGTGGAGCGACGGACTGGGATATTATCAGGTGAACCGTGACGCTTCTACCGAGTTCTTTATCGATCGTCTGCCGAAAGGTTCTTACATATTGGAATACACTGTTTACTTAGACCGTACGGGAACTTATCAGGCTGGTGCCGCAACCATTCAGTCGGTTTACGCTCCCGAGTTCAGCGGACACACCGAGGGGCAGACATTGACAGTAGAATAAAAATCGATAAAAAGAGGCAGGCTGGGGCAGTTCTCTCTGTGGAAGAGGCTGTTCCAGCCTGCTTTTCTTTTTCCGGCTGTATCGGCAAATTTATATTAATTCACAACCAACCTTTGTTCGTCTTTGAATTTCTCTTTATCTTTGTTCACTCTAAACAAGTAACACTTTGAAAGATGAAACGTATTTTATTTATTCTCAATATATTGTTTGCCGCTGTCTTGGCTGCTCAGGCACAGCCGAAAATAACATTCGACAAGGATGTGCAGGAGTTGGGATATGTGCTTTGGCGCAATCCGGTGACCATTACTTATCATTTTACCAATACGGGCGACAAACCGCTGGTTATTTCGAAGGTTACTTCTTCGTGCGGTTGTACGGAAGTGGACTGGACTAAATCTCCGATTCCTGCCGGCGAAAAGGGTACGGTAACGGCTGTGTTCGACGCCGAAGCTATCGGACATTTTTACAAGGAAGTAGGTATTTACTGCAATGCTTCCTATCGTCCCATTTATCTGGAGTTCAATGGTGAGGTGACTGCCGATGCAAAGAACTACTCATTTACGCATCCTGTGGCTTTCGGGGCGATACGTCTGGACAAGGATGAAATCGAATTTAATGATGTAAATAAGGGTGAACATCCGGAATTTGATATTTTGGTTGCCAATACGTCTAATAAGGCTTATTCTCCTGTGCTGATGCATTTGCCTCCTTATCTGAGCGCAAAAGCTGTTCCCGAAGTGCTGGGAAGAGGCAAGAACGGTAAGATTGTTGTAACCCTCGATACCGAAAAGTTGCCGAAATTTGGTATTACCCGTACATCGGTGTACTTGTCGCGCTATCCGGGCGATAAGGTTGGCAGTGACAATGAAATTCCTGTTTCGGCTATTTTGTTGCCCGATTTTTCCGGGCTGACCGAACAGCAGAAGAACAATCCTCCGCAGATTTCACTTTCTACTACATTGCTGGAGTTCCCTCCGCTGAAGCCGAAGCAGAAGAAATCGCAGAATGTCATCATCACCAATACGGGAAAGACCGATCTGGTGATTCAGGATATGCAGGTATTCAACATCGCTCTTGCCGTCAACTTGAAGAAGACGGTACTGAAGCCGGGTGAGTCTACCAAACTGAAGATTACCGTACTGGCAGAGAATCTTCCACGTGTGAAAGGTACTCCGCGTGTACTGATGATTACCAACGACCCGAAAAAGCCTTCTGTAACTATCCGGGTCAAGGCGAAAATCAAGCAGCCCTGATAGTTTCTGTCGAGGCTTTATTATCAACTTAAAATACTAAAACTATGGAACACCCTGAGAACAGCGAAGAATATAAGGGATTGACTGTTAACAAGGGTATCGAACAACCCGCCAGTATTAATCCTTATTTGAAATTAAGGAAGAAGCCCAAACGCCGTCAGTTTACCGTAGGCGAATACGTGGAAGGTATCGTGAAAGGTGACGTGACTGTACTGAGTCAGGCGGTTACGCTGGTAGAAAGCGTGAAGCCCGAGCATCAGGCGGTGGCGCAGGAGGTGATTGAAAAGTGTTTGCCTTATTCGGGCAATTCTATCCGCATAGGTATCAGTGGTGTTCCGGGTGCCGGAAAAAGTACGTCGATTGATGTGTTCGGTCTGCATGTGCTGGAACGTGGTGGCAAGCTTGCTGTGCTGGCTATCGACCCCAGCAGTGAACGTTCGAAAGGCAGTATTCTGGGTGATAAGACCCGTATGGAAAAACTCTCCGTTCATCCCGATTCCTTCATTCGTCCCAGCCCGTCGGCAGGTTCGCTGGGCGGCGTGGCACGCAAGACCCGTGAAACGATTATCTTGTGTGAAGCGGCAGGTTTCGATAAGATCTTTGTCGAAACAGTGGGAGTAGGGCAGAGTGAAACGGCTGTCCATTCGATGGTGGACTTTTTCCTGCTGATACAGCTTGCCGGAACAGGCGATGAACTGCAGGGTATCAAGCGTGGAATTATGGAAATGGCGGACGGTATTGTTATCAACAAAGCCGACGGCAACAACATTGAAAAGGCAAAGCTGGCAGCGGCTCATTTCCGCAATGCGTTGCATCTGTTTCCGGCTCCGGAATCGGGATGGACGCCGCAAGTGCTCACGTATTCCGGTTTCTATGGCATCGGTATCAAAGAAATCTGGGACATGGTGTACAGTTACATCGATTTTGTGAAGAAGAACGGATACTTCGATTACCGCCGCAACGAACAGGCAAAATACTGGATGTATGAAACTATCAACGAGCATCTGCGCGACAGTTTCTACAACAATCCGGCTATTGCTTCGATGCTTGCTGCTCAGGAGCAGGATGTGTTGCAGGGAAAGGCGACTTCGTTTTCGGCTGCAAAGAAGCTACTCGATACTTATTTCCGGAATATTTAGTTTCGTCCTGCAGACAGGCTGAAAGGTTTGTCGGCAGGTTGCGGTTATTTTTTGTACAAATTTCTAAAGTTTTTGTACAAAAAATAAAAAAACATCGAGACGTTTTTCGTGAAAGATGCAATCAACCGACAAAGAATAATGAAACAAGATAGGAACTCTTTTCAGAGGTTATGGAAAAGGCCTCCGAAGAGAGTTCTTTTTTGCGCATGTTTGGTTGAAAACACTCGATACATGGGCTGTTATCGGACCGCCTTTCGCAGGGAAAATCGCTTTTCTTAGAAAAAAACAAAGAATTATTTGGTTTATAAAATAAACTACTTTATATTTGCGAAACAAAAAGAATGGAAATAAACGCGCGGATTTCTATTTTTTTTGTAATTGTGGTTTATAAAATAAACTGTTTTATCTTTTTAAAAATTGTAAGGAGTATGGAAGAAAAGAAGTTTACAGAAAAAGAAAGTCTGGAATTGATTTCCCAGATGATTCAGGTGACGAAGGAAAATCTGGAACGGGGTAGTGGTAATGTTTTTCTGGTATACGGATATGCCGCGGTGGTACTTTCGGTAGGGATATATGCAGCCGTACATCTCACAGGCAAGCCGCTGTGGAATGTCTTGTGGTTTTTGATGTTTGTTCCCGGCATCGTCATGAAAATACTTCAGGTCCGTAAGAAACCTTCTGTAGTAACACACATGGATAAGATGATAACTCATACCTGGTGCATCGTAGGATCGTTGTTCGGACTGACTGTTGGGGTCATGATACTGATAGGGCTGGTGATTGGTTCGTGCCATTTTGGCCTGATGCTCCCGCTGTGCTTGTTGTATGCGGGTATAGGCACTTCCATTACCGGTCTTATTGTTCGTGTTCCGGCCTTGGTATATTCACCTCTTGTCGCCTTTGTGGTTGCTGTCTATATGTTGATGATACTGACCAACGGTGGAAGTGTGGCTCCGGAATGGAATCTTTATTTCGGTTTTTCTTTCTTGCTGATGATGGTGATACCGGGACATTTGTTGAATAAAAAAGCCGCTGCTTATGCTTGCTGAATTGGATCCGTTGATACACTCGCAATTACGTCTGGCAATTATGTCTATCCTGCTCTCGGTAGATGAGGCTGACTTTGTGTACTTGAAAGAGAAGACTGAATCTACTGCCGGCAATCTCAGTGTACAACTTGACAAGCTGAGCAAGGCGGGATATATTCAGGTAGAGAAAGAGTTTGTAGGGAAAAAGACTCGTACATCGTGCCAGATGACAGAAACGGGAAGAAAGGCGATGGAAGCGTATGTGAAGGCACTGAAGACTTATCTGGAATTATAGGATAAGAGAAGTACGTGACGGAAAAAGGTAAAGAAGAGGTCGGAATTCAAA
This sequence comes from Phocaeicola sp. HCN-6420, assembly GCF_037890145.1. NCBI lineage: Bacteria > Pseudomonadati > Bacteroidota > Bacteroidia > Bacteroidales > Bacteroidaceae > Phocaeicola > Phocaeicola sp. HCN-6420. The sequence goes on along the minus strand of NZ_JBBKBJ010000007.1, from coordinate 75,129 downwards.
TTCAAGAAAGAGGAACTGTTGGTTTATATCAGTGTCCGATAAGCCTATATAAATACTTGCTTGTCGGGATTGTTCTTATGGAGGAACTATATCGTTGAAACTTATGGATAATTGGTTGTGTAGCATTATTTTATGGGGAGATTAAAAATTCTTGCCAAATTGCGATAATTGATTGATAAGCCAACTCGTCCTGATCTGTAATAAAAAAGGTTCTATCACTCCATTGTGGGAAATGATAGAACCTTTTTCTATTTATTTCGGTAACCTGCTATTAGAAACCAGCCAGGCTGACAATCTTGTCGACAGCTGCACTAAGTCCGTCAGGATTCTTACCACCGGCAGTTGCAAAGTGAGGCTGACCGCCACCGCCACCCTGAATCAGTTTGGCAGCTTCGCGAACCAGTTGTCCGGCATTCAGTCCGGCCTTAACCTGATCGTCGCTCATGGTTACGGTAAGCAACGGCTTGTTTTCGAATACGCTACCGATTACAACGAACAGGTTTTCGGGGAACTGTCCCTTCAACTGGAAGGCAATGTTCTTTACGGCATCGGCAGGCATCGGGAGTACGCTCTTGATGACTTTCACACCGTTGATTTCTTTTGCACTTTCAATCAGCTTGTTCTTTACAGTAGCTTCTTTTTCTTTCATGAATTCTTCTACCTGTTTCTTCAAGCCGGCATTTTCTTCGATGTATTTCGAGATAGCAGCTTTCAGATCGGGAGCGTTGTTGAACAACGCTTTCAGGTCGTTGAATGTATCTTGTACGGTATCGAACATTTCTTCTACCTTGGCACCTGTAACAGCTTCTATACGGCGTACACCGGCAGCTACAGAGCTTTCAGAAAGAATCTTCACCATACCAATCTTTCCGGTTGCCGATACGTGAGTACCACCACAGAATTCGATAGACGAACCGAACTGTACGACACGTACTTCATCGCCGTACTTTTCGCCGAACAAGGCAATCGCGCCCAGTTCTTTTGCCTTTTCGATAGGCAGGTTACGGTATTCTGTCAAAGGAATATCTTCGCGGATCTTGGCATTTACCAGATGTTCTACCTCGCGAAGCTGTTCCGGAGTTACTTTCTGGAAGTGAGAGAAGTCGAAACGCAATGAATCAGGAGTAACCAAAGAACCTTTCTGCTCTACGTGAGTTCCCAGTACCTGACGCAATGCTTCGTCCAGCAAGTGTGTACAAGAGTGGTTGGCTGCACAAGCTGCACGCTTGTCGGTATCTACACATGCCATCATCGGAGCATCCAGGTGTTCCGGAAGTTTCTTAGCAATGTGGATAGGAAGATTGTTTTCTTTCTTGGTATCGATGATGTCGATGGTTTCGAATTCGCTTACCAGTACGCCGGTATCACCTACCTGACCACCACTTTCTGCATAGAACGGAGTGTCGCTCAGCACAATCTGGTAGAGAGTCTGGTTCTTTTGCTTAATCTGACGGTAACGTAGAATGCTGGTTTCGTATTCGGTATAGTCGTAACCTACGAAGTTTGTTTCGCCTTCCTTCAGTGTAACCCAGTCGCCTGTTTCTACGGCAGCAGCGTTACGTGCACGCTGTTTCTGCTTCTGCATTTCAGCTTCGAAGCCTTTCACATCGGCTGTCAGACCGTTTTCACGCAAAATCAGTTCGGTCAGGTCGAACGGGAATCCGAATGTATCGTACAGTGTAAATGCGTCTACACCGCTGATTTCAGTCTTGCCGGCAGCTTTGGCTTCAGCCATTGTCTTGTCGAGCAGGCGGATACCAGTTTCCAGTGTGCGGAGGAATGATTCTTCTTCTTCCTTCATTACTTTCTCAATCAAGGCCTGTTGTGCTTTCAGTTCAGGATAAGCACCGCCCATATTCTCGATCAGTACCGGAACCAGCTTGTACATGAAGGCCTGCTTCTGTCCCAGGAATGTATAAGCGTAGCGAACGGCACGACGCAGGATTCGGCGGATTACGTAACCAGCCTTTGCATTCGACGGCAGCTGTCCGTCGGTGATAGAGAAGGCGATGGTACGGATGTGGTCGGCTACCACACGCATAGCTACGTCTACTTTTTCGTCTTCACCGTACTTCTTGCCCGACAAATCGCCGATAGCCTTGATGATAGGCTGGAAAACATCGGTATCGTAGTTGGATGTCTTGCCCTGCAAGGTACGTACCAGACGTTCGAATCCCATACCGGTATCGATTACTTTTGCAGGAAGTGGTTCCAGTGTTCCGTCAGCCTTGCGGTTGTACTGCATGAACACCAGGTTCCAGATTTCGATAACTTGCGGATGATCTTTGTTAACCAGTTCACGTCCCGGAACAGCAGCCTTTTCTTCTGCCGAACGCGAGTCGATGTGGATTTCAGAACACGGGCCGCAAGGACCTGTATCACCCATTTCCCAGAAGTTATCATGCTTGTTGCCGTTGATGATATGATCTTCGGGGAAATACTGAGCCCAGTATCCGGCAGCTTCATCGTCGCGGGCAAGTCCTTCCTCAGGGCTTCCTTCGAATACGGTTACATACAAATCTTTCGGATCGAGTTTCAATACCTTTACCAGATATTCGTATGCCCATCCGATAACTTCTTTCTTGAAGTAGTCGCCGAAAGACCAGTTACCCAGCATTTCGAACATGGTATGATGGTATGTATCGTGACCTACTTCTTCCAGGTCGTTATGTTTTCCACTCACACGCAAGCACTTCTGTGAGTCGGTTACACGTTTGTATTTCGCAGGATGATTGCCCAGGATAATATCTTTAAACTGGTTCATACCTGCATTGGTGAACATCAATGTCGGGTCGTCTTTGATGACCATCGGTGCTGAAGGCACGATCTGATGTCCTTTCGACTCAAAGAATTTTACAAATGAGTCGCGGATTTCGTTTGCTGTCAACATAATGCTTATAATGTCTTGTAGTTAATATTCTCAAAATTGATTTGCAAAGATAATCGGTTTTATTATTTTTGTCCGTATGTTTGATGCAAAAACTTGATGTGTTGCGTCTTAAATTTTTTCAAAACAAGATTTGAATGCGTAAAGTCTATTATATTTATAATCCGAAAACGCGTACATACGACCGTATTTATCCCACTATGCGCCAGCGGGCGATGAGTTATCTGCGGCGTTTGTTTGTGGGCATGGGACTGGGGGCAGGGTGCTTTATCATCTTGTTGCTTATTTTTGGTTCTCCTTCGGAAAAGGATCTTCGTGTGGAAAATTCGCGTTTGCTTTCACAATATCATATTTTGTCAACTCGTCTGGACGAGGCATTGGGCGTAATGCAGCAGCTTCAGCAGCGCGATGATAACCTTTATCGGGTGATTATGCAGGCAGATCCCGTAGCGGATGCCTTGCGCTCTGCCAGTTACGGCAAGACGAACCGTTACGAAGACCTGATGGATATGGCGAATGCAAAGTTGGTTGTGAATACTACTCAGAAGATGGACTTGCTTTCACGCCAGATATATATGCAGTCGAAATCATTTGATGAGGTGGTAGACTTGTGTAAGAAACAGGATGATATGCTGGCGTGTATTCCTGCCATTCAGCCGGTTGCCAATAAAGATTTGAAGCAGACGGCATCGGGATATGGAAATCGTATCGACCCTATTTATAAAACGGTGAAGTTTCATGCGGGCATGGACTTTTCGGCAAACGTAGGTACGCCGGTGTATGCCACGGGAAACGGTACGGTGCAGAAGGCTGGCTGGGAAGGATTGTATGGCAACTGTATCGTGATAAATCATGGTTTTGGCTATGTAACCCGTTATGCTCACCTGAGCAAGATAGATGTGAAGGTGGGACAGAAGGTGGTGCGTGGCGAAACGATTGGGAAAGTGGGAAGTACGGGAAAGAGTACCGGACCGCATTTGCACTACGAGGTACATCTGAAAGGGCAGATTATGAATCCGGTGAACTATTATTTCATGGATTTGGATGCGGATGATTATGATAAGATGATTCAGATTGCTGCCAACCACGGTAAGGTATTCGATTAATGTTGCAGATGAAAAAAACGGAATTATGGCTTTGAAGACTGATAAGGAACTGAAATTATATTATTCCATTCGTGAGGTTGCGGAAATGTTTGATGTCAACGAATCGCTTTTGCGCTACTGGGAAAAAGAGTTTCCTATGATTGCTCCCAAGAAGGCAGGAGGAAATATCCGTCAGTATACGAAAGAGGATATTGAAAATATTCGGCTGGTATATCACCTTGTAAAAGAAAAGAAAATGACGCTTGCTGGAGCCAAGCAGCGCTTGAAGCAGAATAAGGAAAGTATTCGCGATACGGCTGAGATTATTGACCGTTTGCGTCGTATCAGAGAGGACTTGCTCAGTATGCGGAAAGAGCTGGATTATCTTACCTGACAACTGCCGGTATGAGTTGCTTTTGTTTGTAAGATGGATATTGTCTGTAAGTTGCAAATAATCCTTTCGCTATTGTTGGCTTAAACCTTATCCGGCTGAATCTGAATGAAATCTTATTCCCGATTGATACAAACGAATGTGTATTGCTAAAAATGGCATATAAAAGGAAAGTCAGATTTCTCTTTTATATGCCATTTTTTTGTATGCTGGTTTTAGCTGTTTCAGTCGATTATACCCAATTGTCGATGTTGTATATTCTTTAGTCGGCTATGGTATCTTCAAAATTTTCGATACGAGTGACTTTCTTTATCTGTTCTATTTTTTTCAGATTGGTACAGATGGTGTTTACATCGTCTACATCGTGTACATAAAGTTGTATACGTCCCTCGAAAATACCGTCGTTCGATTCTATATTCAACTTGTGGATGTTCACATTGAGTTGTTGTGAAATGATTTGAGTCACATGGTTCAGCACTCCGATACCGTCGATACCTTTAATATACACGTTGACAGGGAAGTTCAATGCCTTGCCCGTTTCCCATTCCACAGCGAGCAACCGGTTGCCGAAGCTGGTCTTTAGTTGTGCAGCTATCGGACACTGGCGTTTGTGAATGACGATACGGTTATTGTCGTCAATGTAGCCAAGAACATCATCGCCCGGGATTGGTTTACAGCAATCGGCAAGAATATAGTTCTTTTGAATAGCATCGGGAGTGAGCTTGATGATCTTCTTCTTGTCGATGTTCAGGGCAGGTTGCTCTGTCTGCTTCTCTTCCTGTTTGTTCTTATTGTTCCCTCCAAATGCAAAGCTGATATATTTCTTCCAGTTGGTTGGCGATGGCTTTTCCTTCAGTTCGTTTTTGTCGGCTTCGCCCAGCGTGAAAACTCCCTGACCTATGTTGAGAGTCAGTTCTTCATAATTCTTTACGTGATGCAGCGTGCAGAGCTTTTTGATATTTTCATCGTTCGTCGGCAGGTTCTCCTGATGGAAGAAGTCGGTAAGCATATCTTCACCTTTCTGCTGCATTTCTCTCTTCTCACGCTTCAGAATGGCTTGGATTTTAGCTTTGGCCTTGGCAGTAGTAGCAAAATTAATCCACGAAGGCTGTACCTTTTGCGACTTGGATGTAAGAATTTCCACCTGATCTCCGCTTTGCAGCTTGTGGCTCAGCGGAACCAGTTTATGGTTGACTTTTGCTCCGATACAATGGCTTCCCAGGAATGTATGGATAGAAAAGGCGAAATCGAGTGCTGTACAGTTTTGCGGCATGGTCTTGATTTCTCCTTTCGGTGTGAAGACAAATATCTCGGATGCAAACAAGTTCAGTTTGATGGTATCGAGGAAGTCGAGCGCATCCGGCTGCGGATCGTCCAGAATTTCCTTGATGGTTTTCAGCCATTTGCTCAGCTCACCTTCATCTTCGCTGCCACCGCCTTCCTTATATTTCCAGTGAGCAGCAAATCCTTGTTCGGCGACATCGTTCATACGTTCGCTTCTTATCTGTACTTCAATCCATTGTCCCTTGTTGCTCATCAGTGTGACGTGCAGTGCCTGATAGCCGTTGGCTTTCGGATGACTTACCCAGTCGCGCAGACGGTCGGGGTGCGGTTTGTATATTTTCGAGATAGCCACATAGATATCGAAGCAATCATTCAGTTCTTCTTCCTCATTTCGTGGAGTAAAGATGATACGTACGGCAAGAATATCATAAATCTCTTCGAACGTGATATGCTTGGTCTGCATCTTGTTCCAGATGGAATAAGGCGATTTTACACGTGCCAGGATGCGATAAGGAATCCCCATTTTATCCAATTGTGCACGGATAGGAGCTGTAAACTCGGTGAAAACGCTTTCACGTTCAGCCTGAGTAGCCTGCAACTTATCTTGTATTTCCTTGTAAGTTTCCGGATGCTCGTATTTGAAACTCAGATCTTCCAGCTCGGTCTTGATACGGTTCAAGCCCAAACGATTGGCCAGAGGGGCATAGATGTAAAGAGTTTCTCCCGCAATCTTGTACTGCTTGCTGGGTAGCATGGAGCCGAGAGTACGCATATTATGCAGGCGGTCGGCTATTTTTATCAGGATGACCCGGATATCATCGTTCATCGTAAGCAAGAGCTTCTTGAAGTTTTCTGCCTGTGCAGAAGCGCGATCGCCAAAGATACCTCCTGAGATTTTAGTCAGTCCGTCAACGATTTGTGCAATTTTCGGGCCGAACAGATTTTCTATATCTTCTACCGTATAGTCCGTATCTTCTACCACGTCGTGCAGTAAAGCCGAGCAGATAGATGTCGATCCCAGACCGATTTCTACGCACGCAATGCGTGCTACGGCAATAGGATGCAGTATATAAGGTTCGCCCGAGCGACGTCGTACCCCTTTATGTGCTTGCTTGGCAAAATTGAACGCTTTGGTAATTATTTCTACTTTTTTGCGGTGCTTGCTTTCCAGGTATCGATCTAACAGTTCTTGAAAGGCATCGTTTATCTGCTTTTCATCAGCTTGCTCTTGTGTAAGTTTTTCATCCGTCATTGTGTTACTCCCTTAATCTATATTGCAAAAATAAAGAAAATAAAGAATTTTACAAGTAGATTCAAGTTTTTTCTTGTCGGATTGTAAGGAAAGAAGAGGTGGAAAACCAAAAAGACTCTCGGCAAACAGGTAAAGTCTGCCGAGAGTCTTTTATAAGATATAGGTGTAAAAATGAGGTTTATCGGATGCGCAATGATCTTCCGGCGCGGATGTTGCTGCCTTTGATTCCGTTCAGCCGGCGTAACTGTGCTACGCTTACTCCGTATTTGGCTGCGATACCACCCAGTGTTTCACCGTTTCTGATTCTGTGATATACTGCTTTTCCCGATTTGGATGAAGATTTGACTTCCGCAACTTCTACCTTACTGCGTCGGGTTTGGTAGACTTCCGGTTTGTAATTGTAGATACTATCTTCATTATCGATGAAGCAACTCATCATTTTGTTGGAGAGTCGTAAGGCGTAAGGCTTTTCGTTTCCCGGAATGATATCCTTTTTGAATTCCGGATTCAGCGCACGGAGTTCATCGATATTCGAGTTGCATACTGCGGCAATCTGCTGAAGATTCAGCGGACGCGATACGTGAATGGTATCAGTTCCTTCCGGCATTTTCATCTCCAATGGGCTGATATTGTGCTCACAGTAATAAGTCATGATATAGTTTGCAGCAATAAATGCCGGTACGTATCCTCTGGTTTCTTTTGGAAGATAATTGTACAGTTTCCAGAAATCTTTTTCTCCACCAGCACGACGGATGGCTTTGTTTATTGTACCCGGACCGCAATTGTAGGCAGCGAGCACCAGATTCCAGTCGTGATAAATGTCGTATAAATCCTTCAGATAGCGTGCGGCAGCGCGAGTCGACTTGATCGGGTCGCGGCGTTCGTCTATCAGGCTGGTAACTTGCAGACCGTAGATTTTACCCGTTGCCAGCATAAACTGCCATAAACCCACAGCTCCCTGACGGGAAGTTGCCATCGGATTCAGGGCCGATTCGATGACAGGAAGATACTTCAGCTCCAGCGGAAGGTCGTACAAATCGAGTGCTTCTTCGAATATAGGCATATAAAAATTGTTGGCACTCAGCATGAATGCAACCTTCTGACGTAAGCGGGTAGCATACATGTCGATAAATTTTCGTACCACTTCGTTGTACGGCATTTCGATAATAGCCGGAATACGTTGCAACCGGTCGATATAAATAGAATCACTGACTTCCGGATTAGCGGAAGTTGCGGTACAGTTTTCTCCCAAATTGATATAGTTTTTCGAAATCCAGTCCAGATACAGACTGTCTGTTTCGGAAAGCATACCTTCGGGCAAGTCGATAGCCTCTTCTACTCCGGAGCTTGAGCGAACAACAATGCTCTGTTCCGTTTTCTGGGCAAAGAGGCTTGAAAAGCTAAGGAAGGCAAGTATGCCAATACATAGTTTCTTCATATTTTAAAATCTAATACTGCATTGCAAGCCTACTCCTTGCGGCAGCTTGCGGTATGCATCGTTAAATATTGTAGGTTCCAGTGTCATCCCCAAATCATTCGATATATCGAAGTTCGACAGTTCGGCATCTACATACGCGTCGATGACCGACAACAGATATACTGCGATAAAAGAGATTATACTTAAATCTCGCTGGCGACGGAAGACATCCTTTCGTTTGCGGAACAGTTCCTGGTAATAATCCAGCCTGTTTTGTACATCTTCCTTGGTATATCCGGCTGGCAGGAAGTCCATATAACTATCGTTATTCGGATTGTCGCTCATGATGTCCTGATATGCCTGTGTGTAATCCTTGTACATCTTGCTGTTCCACGTCAGTGCATAGGTACATCCCACGAATCCTCCGTAGACGATAGGCAGTTTCCAATATTTCCGGTTGTATATCTGACCTGCACCGGGTATGGCAAGCGACAGCCAGATAGAGTTGTTCGGTATAGGAAGCCACTTCTTCTTTTCCTTGACGACTTGAGGTTTCTGGCTTTGTAAAGAGTCACTCTGCCGCATGAGCATGGCAGTATCCACCGGAGCTTCCAGTTCTTCGATGCGCTGCTGGTGTATATTCAGCGTATCGAGTAAGGCAAGGCTGTCGGCTACGTTTTGTGCACGTATCGAGTCGGCAGTCAGTATGCCTTTCCGGTGCTTGAGTGCACGTTGTGCATATCCTTCCGTGCTTCCTCCCCATATCAGGCAGAAAAGCAGTACGATATATAATAAGTATGTAAACGGTCGTTGTCTCAAGACTTGTTCTTTTTTATTCTTTGGGTTTCAATGAGTCCAGTATCTCCATGATTCTTTCCAGATCGGCTTCGTTATTGAAGGGGATACTGATTTTACCTTTTCCTTTGTTGCTGCACGAAAGCTGCACTTTGGTGCCGAAGAAAGAGCACAGATGATTTTGCAACATCGTATATTCTTCGGACAGTTTGGCACCTTTGGGAGCTATTTTCTTACCTCCCGATTCTACGCTTTCACCCGTAGACAATGCCTTTACGATCTCTTCTACCTTGCGTACGGAATATCCTTGGGCAATTATTTCGTTGAAAATACGTATCTGTGTTTTCGGGTCATCCAGTGCAAGCAAGGCACGTGCATGCCCCATGTCTATTTCTTTATTCTTCAGTGCAACCTGTATCTGAGCAGGAAGTTTAAGCAGTCGCAGGTAGTTGGCGATGGTAGTACGCTTTTTTCCTACCCGTTCGCTCAGACGTTCCTGAGTCAGTTCGTATTGTTCGATAAGATGCTGATAGGCAAGTGCGATCTCCAGCGAGTTCAAGTCTTCGCGCTGGATATTCTCTATCAGCGCCATTTCCATGACATTCTCATCGTCGGCAGTACGGATATAAGCAGGGATTGTAGTCAGTCCTGCCAGAATGGAGGCACGATAACGTCGTTCTCCCGCTATAATCTGATATGAGTCCTCGTTCAGCTTGCGTAAGGTAATAGGTTGTATAATACCGATTTCAGCAATTGAGTCGGCAAGTTCTTGCAGGGCAATCGGATCAAACTCTCTTCGCGGCTGGTTAGGATTGACGGATATTTTGCTCAGTTCCACTTCGTTGATGGAAGAGGATCCTGAAGTCTTTACCTCGTCGTTCGTAGAAATCAGTGCGTCGAGCCCTCTGCCCAGTGCAAATTTTTTCTGTACGGCCATATTCGTTTATTCTTTCAGCTTTAAATGCTTCTTAGTTCTTGTTTATAATTTCATTAGCCAGAGCCAGGTGATTCTTGGCGCCCGTAGAGTCTGCATCGTACAAGATGGCAGGTATTCCGTGACTGGGGGCTTCACTCAGCTTGACGTTTCGCTGGATAATGGTTTTGAATACCAGTTCCTGAAAGTGACGTTTAACTTCGTCGTATATCTGGTTGGCCAGACGCAGACGTGAGTCGAACATCGTAAGCAGGAAACCTTCTATTTCCAGCGAAGGGTTCAGTTTTGTCTTGATTATCTTGATGGTGTTCAGCAGCTTGCTGATACCTTCCAGTGCAAAGTATTCACATTGTACCGGAATGATGACTGAATCGGCTGCAGTCAGGGCGTTGATGGTAATCAGTCCCAACGACGGCGAACAGTCTATCAGGATATAATCGTATTCACTTTTCATCGGCTCCAGGGCCTTTTTCATAATCTTCTCACGGTTTTCCAGGTTCAGCATTTCAATTTCTGCTCCCACCAGGTCGATGTGAGAAGGAATAATGTCTAATCCGTCAATATCGGTTGTATAAATAGCTTCCCTGATATCTGTCTGATTGATAAGGCATTCGTAAATAGAACAGTCAATGTCCTTTAAATCAACCCCCAGACCGGATGAAGCATTTGCCTGCGGATCAGCGTCGACTACCAGCACTTTCTTCTCGAGAGTGGCTAATGATGCAGCCAGGTTAATGGTTGTCGTAGTCTTACCCACGCCACCTTTTTGGTTGGCTAAAGCAATAATTTTTCCCATATTAATCAGTTTATCTGATTGCGAAGTAACAAATAATCGTCGAAAGTATGTATCAGCAAATGTCTGCATTTCTTGAAAATGTTGATAACTCACGGCTTTTGTTAATAACTTCGGCGAGGCAAAGATACGTAATTCTGTGTAATTATGTGCCGTGGTTTGAGAAGATTAATATTTGTTGTAACTTTACGGGCAATTATTAATAGTGAAATATATGACAAACGAAAGACCTCTTTTATTACTATCGAACGATGATGGCGTGAATGCCAAAGGAATACGAGAACTTATCGGGGCGTTGCGCCCGGTTGCTGACCTGATTGTTGTTGCCCCCGACGGGCCGCGTTCGGGTTCATCGGGAGCCATTACTTCCGAACATCCGCTCCGTAGTGCAAAGGTGCGTCAGGAACCCGGGCTGACTGTCTATAAATGTTCAGGAACTCCTGTCGATTGCGTCAAGCTGGCTTTGCATGCTTTGGTTCCCCGTAAGCCCGATATGGTGATAGGAGGTATCAATCATGGAGATAATTCGTCGGTAAATGTGCATTACTCCGGTACGATGGGTGTGGTGATAGAAGGCTGCTTGAAGGGGATTCCTTCGGTGGGATTCTCACTTTGCAATCATAGTGCGGATGCAGATTTCTCGGCAACGCTGCCTTATGTGCGCTGCATCGTAGAGGAGGTGCTTGCCAAGGGACTTCCCGAGGGTAAGTGTCTGAATGTGAATTTCCCTGATACGAATGAACTGAAAGGTGTACGAATCTGTCGGCAGACCAACGGGGTGTGGACAAACGAGTTTGTCAAGGCCGACCATCCGCGTGGCGGTTGTTACTACTGGCTTACGGGAGAATACAAGAACAACGAGCCCGATGCCGAGGATACCGACCACTGGGCTTTGGAGCATGATTATGTGGCAATTACTCCCACACAGATTGACGTAACGGCGTATTCGCTGATGGATGATTTGAAACACTGGAACTGGAACGTATGAAGTATTATCTGATAGTAGGAGAGGCGTCGGGCGACTTGCATGCATCGAACCTGATGCGTGCCTTGCAGCACGAAGATCCGCAGGCGGAATTTCGCTTTTTCGGGGGTGATTTGATGAAAGCGGTGGGCGGTACTTGCGTAAAGCATTACCGCGAACTGGCGTATATGGGTTTCATTCCTGTGCTGCTTCACTTGCGAACCATCTTCCGTAACATGGATTTTTGCAAGAAGGATGTCGAAGCGTGGCAGCCGGATGTCTTGATTCTGGTCGATTATCCGGGGTTTAACCTGAAGATAGCCGAATACATCAAGCGGCACACGCAGATACCTGTCTACTATTATATTTCGCCGAAAATCTGGGCGTGGAAGGAATATCGTATCAAGAATATCAAGCGAGATGTTGATGAATTGTTTTCTATCCTGCCTTTCGAGGTCGATTTCTTCAAGAAACATCAGTATCCGATACATTATGTGGGCAACCCGTGTGTGGATGCCGTGGATGATTTTCGCAGGAAAGGACAGGAAACTTTCAGTGAATTTATCACAGCCAACGGGCTGGAGGATAAGCCGATCATCGCTTTGCTGGCAGGAAGTCGCCGGCAGGAAATCAAGGATAATCTGACGCGCATGATTGAGGCGGCACGTAGTTTCCCGCAATATCAGTTCGTGGTGGCGGGAGCTCCCGGCATTGAGCCCGATTTTTACAAGCGATATATCGACAGCAGTACGAAAATCGTATTCGGACAGACGTACCGTTTGTTGCAACAGGCCGAGGCTGCACTGGTTACTTCGGGAACGGCTACGCTCGAAACAGCTTTGTTTCGTGTGCCTCAGGTGGTGTGCTACTACATATCGGCAGGTAAACTGGTTTCTTTCCTTCGCAGGCATATCCTGAAAGTGAAGTATATTTCATTGGTAAACCTGATAGCCGATCGGGAAGTGGTGACGGAGCTGGTGGCCGACGGTATGACGGTTTCTAATATAAAAAAGGAGTTGGCTAAGATTATATCGGGCGGAAACGGACGCTCGCGTATGCTTTCGGAGTACGACCGGCTGATTGGTATTTTGGGAGAGCCGGGTGCGTCGGAACGTGCGGCGACTCAGATTACGGCTTTACTGAAGGCACGCCGTAAAGGTTGAGGTGACTTTTATGATTCGTCTGCGAGAGGTGTTATCGTACGGATGTTGAAATGATTCAGAACGTTGAAGTGACTTTTTATGATTCGTCTGCGGATATTCGTGCAAACGTGGGCGAGTTTCTGAAAAAACGTCGAGACATTTTCTGAAAATTTGTACAAATTCTCAGATTTTTTGTACAAATCTTGAAAACAATATGCCCTTCCTTTCTTTCACTTGTCATTACATTCTGAATCAATGGTTTGCAGGCTGGATTGCCTATTCGGAATGAGTGAAAGAAAGGAAGGGCACTTTCTGTTTTTTTAAGCAGTGATAAGTCCTACTATATACAAGTATACTACAGCTGCCGGAATGGCCATGAGGGTGCTGTCGAAGCGGTCGAGCATACCTCCGTGTCCGGGCAGGATGTTACCCGAATCCTTGATGCCGAGTGTACGTTTCATCAGCGATTCGGTCAAGTCGCCCCACGTTCCGAATACTACAACCGTCAGTCCCAGTCCGATCCAGATACCGGTGCTCAGGAAAGTAAAGAAGTGTGCCAGAATAATGGCAGCGATGATGCTGAATACGGCACCTCCGATAGAACCTTCCCACGACTTCTTGGGAGAAATGCGTTCGAACAATCTGTGCTTTCCGAACAGCATGCCGGTGCAGTAAGCACCCGTATCATTTACCCAGTTGAAGATGAAAATAGACAAAGGTAATATCGGATTATATTGCGATACGCTGTCGGCTGCGCTGCTGTGGTAAGCCAGTACGTTGAGTAAAGCGAATGATAAGGCAATGTATATCTGGCTCATCATGGCGTATGCCCAGTTGTTGAGTGGATTGGGCTGTTTCTTATACAATTCGCTGATGAACAGATAAAGTATCAGAAACAGGTAAGGAATGAAAATTTCATTCGCTCCCGGTACAACTCCGATGTATCCGAAGCAGAGAAACAAGAACAAGCCTGCCAGAATGGATATAGGTTTGTTCATGCGTGTATTCTCCATTCGGTTGACAATGGTTCCAAATTCATTGATTGTAAGTGCACTGATCAGTGCAAACAAAATGGTGAACGAGATAGGGCCTCCCAGAATGCAGCCTACAAGGACGGCTACGAATATAATTCCTGTTATGGCTCGTTGAAGAAAATTGCTTTTCACGGCAGTAGGGGATTTAATGTTTGTTATTAAAATACTTTTGTCACCCAGACGGCCATGCAGGTCGACTGAATGACAAAAGCTTAGTTTCTGTTATGATAAAAATGGTTGTCAGGCTTGTTTCTCTTCATTGGAAACAGTAGAGCTCTCATCTTTTGTTGCTTCCGGCTCTTTGTTTTCCGATTCAGATGACGGTTCGTCGGCCTTCTTTTCAGGTTCTGGAAGGGCCTTTTTCTCGTCAGCCATGATTTCTTCAGAGCGAGATGCCCATGGACGTTTTCCGAATATCTTCTCTACATCCTCAGCAAAAATAACTTCACGCTCTATCAGAAGTTCTGCCAGTTGGTTATGACCTTCCTTATGCTCCAGCAACAATGCTTTTGCACGTGCATATTGTTCGTTTATCATCTTCTGCACCTCCTGATCAATCAGTTCGGCAGTATGTTCACTGTAAGGCTTGTTGAACGTATATTCATCGTTGCTGTAGTAGCACAGGTTAGGCAACTTGTCGCTCATGCCTGCGTATGCTATCATGCCGTAAGCCTGTTTGGTTACTCGTTCCAGGTCGTTCATGGCACCGGTTGAGATGTGTCCGATGAAAACTTCTTCGGCAGCACGACCTCCCAGTGTAGCACACATTTCGTCCAGCATCTGCTCCTTGGTCGTAATCTGACGTTCTTCAGGCAGATACCATGCTGCACCCAGTGCACGTCCTCGCGGAACAATGGTTACTTTAATCAGCGGGTTAGCGTGTTCCAAGAACCATGAAATAGTGGCATGTCCAGCTTCGTGCAGGGCAATGGCACGTTTTTCGGCTGCGGTCATCACCTTTGTTTTCTTTTCCAGACCGCCGACGATACGGTCGATAGCTGCTAAGAAATCATCTTTTCCCACAGATGTCTTCGAATGACGTGCCGCAATCAAGGCTGCTTCATTACATACATTGGCAATATCAGCACCGCTAAATCCCGGAGTCTGACGTGCCAACAGGTCAACGTCTACCGTATTATCCAGTTTCAACGGGCGGAGATGTACTCCGAAAACCTCCTTGCGTTCGTTCAAGTCGGGCAGATCGACGTAGATCTGACGGTCAAATCGTCCGGCACGAAGCAAGGCCTTATCCAGAATATCTACACGGTTGGTAGCAGCCAGTATAATAACTCCACTATTCGAACCGAATCCATCCATTTCTGTAAGCAACTGGTTCAATGTGTTTTCGCGCTCGTCGTTACCTCCCATGCTGGGGTTCTTTCCACGGGCACGACCCACCGCGTCAATTTCATCGATAAAGATGATACAAGGAGCCTTTTCCTTTGCCTGACGGAAGAGGTCGCGTACACGTGAAGCTCCCACTCCGACAAACATTTCTACGAAGTCGGAACCTGAAATGGAGAAGAACGGTACATCCGCTTCGCCGGCAACCGCTTTGGCAAGCAAGGTCTTACCGGTTCCCGGAGGGCCTACCAGCAATGCACCTTTAGGAATTTTACCTCCCAGTTCGGTGTATTTTTGAGGCTGTTTCAGAAATTCTACAATCTCTTCCACTTCTTGTTTGGCAGCAGCCTGACCGGCTACGTCCTTAAACGTAATGCGGTTGGCTCCTTTCTCAAACAATTGAGCCTTGCTTTTTCCTACGTTGAAAACATTTCCGGCACCGCCCGGACCTCCACCACCGCTCATACGGCGCATGATGAACATCCATATTGCTATTAATAACAGGAAAGGAGCAATGTTCCAGAATATCATACTGAAATAATTCGTATGCTTTTCGTAACTGATGGAACCTGTGAAATGTCCGTTGTTCTGTTCTTCGTCAAGAAATTTATCAAGTGACTCCATCGATCCTATCTGTACGTTGACCGAAGGACTTCTGCCTACTTTGTTGGCATCTTTTCCAAACACATCGACAATGTGTTCAGGCTTGATAAACATATCTACAGTATTGTCATCGTAAGCAATGATTTTATTGGCATAACCTTTGCTTACCATATCCTTGAATTCGGTGTAAGTTATTTCTTTGCTTGCGCTTCCGTCTTCGCTGGAAAAGTATAAAAATCCGAAAACAAGTGCGATAATAACGTACAGCCAGCTCAAACTTGGGCGCGGCACGTTGATTTTGGGTTTATTGTTATTGTTTAAATTTTCACTCATACAAGTTTAAAAATAAAATTAGTCAATATCGGGAAGAGAAGTCAGCTTGGCATCAGCCCACAAATGTTCCAAGTTATAGAAATCTCTTACTTCCGGTAAAAATATATGCACCAGTACATCTCCATAATCCATGGCTACCCATTGGGCATTACGTACGCCGTCTATTCCATATACTTTGTTGCCGGTTTCTTTCCGAACGTATTCTTTTACTGAATCTACGATTGCCAGGACCTGGCTTGGTGAGTTTCCCTGACAGATAACGAAGTATTTGCAGATTGTATCTTCTATATTGGTTAAGTCAGCTATAACGATGTTCTTTCCTTTTTTTTCTTGAATGCCTTCTGTAATTTTCTTTACTAAGTTCTTTGTTTCGTCCATTATTATTATTCTCTGTTTTTATTTTAGTATTTACATATTTAATAATGTAGCAAATATACTTGCTTTTCTGTATATCACGAAGGAATGAAGCTTAATTCTCTTTTTCTTTTGTTTTTTTTTGAAAAAAATGCTTCAAACTATTGCGGTATTAGGAAAAAGTAGTACCTTTGCAGCGTCAAAAACGAAATGATTGACGAAACAATTGATTTTGGGCTATGGTGTAATGGTAACACAACAGATTCTGGTCCTGTTTTTCTTGGTTCGAGTCCGAGTAGCCCAACATCAGAACAAACGAAAGTCTTCACGGAGAAGACATCGTAAATATAAGTTTGGGCTATGGTGTAATGGTAACACAACAGATTCTGGTCCTGTTTTTCTTGGTTCGAATCCGAGTAGCCCAACAGAATAGAAAGCGTTTCAGATTTATTCTGAAACGCTTTTTTATTTTTATCTATGTGTGTATCCGCAATTTTATTGGAATGAAATTCTTATTCTTTAAGGTCAAGATGTTGTTTCTGCTTTTTCTTGTTGTAAAATGAGAGAAAAGGAAAGGGACGAAAGAATTCATTCGAAAATCCTTCGTCCCTTAATTATGGATGATGTGTTGAATTTGTCTAAAAACAGGTACGGAAAGTATTATCTTGTATACTGACCGTACATTGCCATTGCACTTGTATTCAAGTTCTTTTTGATGGCTTTGAATAAGTTTTTCACTTGTTTCATAATGTTATCCTTTCGTTGTTTTTGTGTTATAAATACTTTTCTAATCTTATCAGTCGCTCTCTTTTCTGAGAGTTGTTTTAGCTTAGTTATCCTTCTTTTTATGTTTTACAACACAAAATTACGGGTTTTTGTTTGCCCACCCATACATTTTATTGAAAAAATGCGCAATGACTTCTTTTTCTTGATTTAGGTCAATGAATCTGTTTTAGGGGATGAGTAATGAAGAGTCTCCATAGCTCAGAAAACGAAAATCGTGAGATAAAGCATAGTCGTAAATGTTGCGCCAGTCACCCTTAACGAAAGCTGAAACAAGTAATAACAATGTACTTTGTGGCTGATGGAAGTTTGTGACCATACGTTTGACAATTTTATACTCATATCCCGGAGCAATGATAATCTGCGTGCTGGTATGAAGTGCGTCAAGACCATGACGGTTCATGTAGTCTAAGATACATTGCAAAGCCTCTGTCGTGCTAAGAGTGGGATTTGATTCATAAGGTTGCCACTGCTTTACGTGCAGGTCTTCCTGACTTGCATCCGGATTCTGGCTGATAGTTACACCTATATAATATAGACTTTCCAGCGTACGTACAGAAGTGGTTCCTACTGCTACAGCTTCTCCATGGTGTGCAATCAGTTTCTCGATGGTTGTCTTGTTGACTGAGATATACTCGGTGTGCATTTCGTGTCCTTCTATCTCTTCACTCTTGACCGGTTTAAATGTTCCGGCTCCAACGTGAAGGGTAACTTCCTCCAAGTCGACACCTTTGGCTTTCAGTGCAGACAGCACCCGTTCCGTAAAATGTAATCCGGCAGTAGGAGCGGCCACCGATCCTTTTATTTTTGAATAAACTGTCTGATATGTTTCCTTATCACTTTCCTGAGTTTCGCGGTTAAGGTAAGGAGGTATAGGCAATTCTCCGAATACTTCAAGGATGTCGGCGAAAGTAACTTCCGGATTATCCCATGTAAAGTCTACCCAGTGGCTTGTACCATGACATGCGCCACGCTGGGCGGTCAGCGTGATGGTTTTTCCTTTTACCGTCATTTCCTTATGCAAAGCCCCCTCTTTCCATTTCTTCAGGTTACCGATCATGCACAGCCATGCCGAGTGACTGGTTTGCTGAAAGTTCAGTGCGTAATCATTGGGCTGGATAGGTTCCAGACAGAAAATTTCGATCAATGCACCCGTTTCCTTACGGAAATGCAGTCGTGCCTGAATAACTTTGGTATTATTGAATATCATCAGCATGCCCGGTTCCAGATAATCGGGCAGGGAAGTAAATATTGTTTCACTGATTTTGCCATGCTGATATACTAACAGCTTCGACTGGTCGCGTACGGGAAGTGGGAATTTGGCGATACGCTCATCGGGCAACGGATAGTTATAATCGCTGATTTTTATATGCTTAGTTTCTGTCATAGTGTTGAGTAGTATGATTTACGTGGGTGCAAAATTACAGAATTTCTTCGGGTATCAGAGTAATGCCTGTCGAAAATTTACAGCTCGCTACATTTTGCCTGAAGAGTAGAAAGAAATGATTTTATAAAAAAACGGTTCAACCGACTGAAAAAAACTGCCATGGAAAGCAATCGTATTGTTGCGACCGACAGGAATATTGCGTTTTTTGTTTTCCGAATAAAACCATTATATTTGCACTACATATCTTTTGTAATAAACAAGATAAATATACGTAAGGTATTACCTGATAGATAGGAACGGAAACTCTTTTATAAAGAGTTTTTTATGTAATATAAAATAAGGAGGACAAAACGATGAAAATAGGAGATAAAGTCCGTTTTCTCAGCGAAGTGGGAGGCGGTATCGTGAGAGGATTTCAAGGAAAAGACGTGGCATTGGTAGAGGGTGACGATGGCTTTGAGATTCCGATGCTGATAAAAGAGTGTGTCGTCATTCAGACAGATGATTATAATATTCCTCTTAAATCGACCAAAAAGCCTGAAGTTCCGCAGCCGGAAGAGGAAGTGGAAGAAGAAAAACCGATTACTTACCGTGCTCCAGAAATACGTGGAAACGATGTGCTGAACGTATATCTGGCTTATGTGCCTCAGGATGTAAAGGCAATCTCTTCGACAGCTTTCGACGCTTATCTGATAAACGACAGCAATTATTTCGTCGATTATCTGTACTTGTCGGCCGAAGGAAAAAGCTGGACATTGCGCAGTCGCGGCACTATCAAGCCAAACATGAAAATGCACTTGGAAGAATTCGATAAAGGTGCGTTGAACAGCATGGAACATGTGGCGGTACAATTGCTGGCTTACAAGGACGACCGTACGTTTCTGTTGAAGAATGCCGTCAATACGGAAGTGCGCATTGATACCGTAAAATTCTATAAACTGCATACTTTCCAGCAGACCGATTTCTTTGCAGAACCTGCTTTGGTATATGATATCGTGCGCGATGATGAAGAAGTAAAGCAAGTGTATGTTTCGGCCAACGATATCAAGGAAGCCTTGTTGCAGAAAAGTGTGTCCGATGCTCCTGCCAAATTGCAGAAAAAACAGCATAAAGTAAAAAATGATATTGTAGAAATCGACTTGCACATCCACGAGTTGCTGGACGATACAACAGGCATGGGAAATGCCGAGATGCTGAATTATCAGCTTGACGTATTCCGCAAGACACTGGAAGAATACAAAGACAAGAAGGGACAGAAAATAGTCTTTATTCATGGCAAGGGCGACGGTGTATTGCGTCGTGCCATTCTGGATGAACTCAAGCGCAAGTACAAGAATTATCCCAGTCAGGATGCTTCGTTCCGTGAATATGGTTTCGGAGCTACTATGGTGACCATCCGATGAGGTAATAGATTCAATTCCTCACTTCCTTTTCTGTTACATTTTCCAGCAAGAATGCTGAGGATTGGCAGGAAAAGAAGTGAGGGATTTTTTTTGCTCCACCGGAACTTGTTTATTTTTTGTACAAATCTTTTTTGTTTTTGTACAAAAAATAAAAAAACGTCGAGACATTTTTAGAGAAAGGCCCGCATGATTTTCTGAGCGATTCACAAGGAAAGCATAACTGTTACATAATTCGGTTTTGGAGGTTATATTATCTTTTCCTTATCAAGTTGTGTTTGATGTCTGTTTTGCACAAATAAAACTATACCTTTTTAACGAGATAAGTTAATAATAATGTGTACCTTTGCGGGCTGAAATCAGAACATGCATATGCAACAAGACAATAAACCTATTATTGAAGTAAGAAACGTGTCGAAATTCTTTGGTGAAAAGACGGCACTCGACCATATTAACTTATCTATCCGCAAAGGTGAGTTCGTGACAATTCTTGGTCCTTCGGGATGTGGAAAAACCACTTTGCTGCGACTCATTGCGGGGTTTCAGACTGCCTCGGAAGGGGAGTTGTACATCGACGGAACAGAAATCACGCAGACACCTCCTCATCGTCGCCCGGTGAATACGGTGTTTCAGAAATATGCGCTGTTTCCTCACCTGAATGTATATGATAACATTGCTTTCGGACTGAAGCTGAAAAAAATGCCGAAGGCTGAAATGGAGAAAAAGGTGAAGGCGGCACTGAAGATGGTGGGCATGACCGACTATGAATACCGTGACGTAAACTCGTTGTCGGGCGGACAGCAGCAGCGTGTAGCCATCGCCCGTGCCATTGTGAACGAGCCGGAAGTGTTGTTGCTCGACGAACCTCTTGCTGCACTCGACCTGAAAATGCGTAAGGACATGCAGATGGAGTTGAAGGAAATGCACCGCCGTCTGGGGATTACCTTTGTTTATGTTACTCACGATCAGGAGGAGGCTTTGACGCTGAGTGATACCATTGTGGTCATGAGCGAAGGAAAGATTCAGCAAATCGGTACGCCGACCGATATCTACAATGAGCCCATCAATTCGTTTGTTGCTGATTTTATCGGTGAAAGCAATATCTTGAACGGTACGATGGTGCGCGACTGTCTGGTACGTTTCTGCGGGCGCGAGTTTGAATGTGTGGATAAGGGATTTGGCGAAAATGCTCCTGTCGACGTGGTAATCCGTCCGGAGGACTTGTATATTTTCCCAGTATCCGATGCGGCACAGCTTCGCGGTGTGGTGCAGTCGTGCATCTTCAAGGGCGTACATTACGAGATGGCAGTGGCTGTAGGCGATTATGAATTTCTGGTACAAGACTATCATGCCTTCGAAGCAGGCTCGGAAGTCGGTCTGCTCATCAAGCCGATGGATATACATATCATGCATAAAGAACGTGTATGCAATACGTTTGAGGCATCGATGGTGGACGAAACACATGTGGAATTCCTCGGTTGTGAGTTCGAATGTCCGCGGGTGGATATGAGCAACTCGTCACGCGACTGGAAGCACGTGAAGGTGGAAGTCGATTTCGACAAGGTGATTTTGCAGGACAATGAAGAAGACGGAATGCTTACCGGCGAGGTGAAGTTCATTCTTTACAAGGGAAACCATTACCATCTCACGGTTTTGTCCGACTGGGACGAAAATGTTTTTGTCGATACCAACGATGTTTGGGATGACGGCGACCGCGTGGGTATCACCATCCCTGCTGAGGCTATTCGTGTAATTTGTTAATATAAGGATAATGAAGAAATTGCAACATTTTTTCTCTTCACGTAAGAGTTGGGTTTTGCCTTATCTCATTTTTTCGGTCATATTCGTAATTATTCCGCTGTTGCTGATTGTAGTATATGCGTTTACCGATGATATGGGACATCTTACATTGGCCAATTTCAGTAAGTTTTTTGCTCATTCCGAATCGGTCAATACCTTTGTTTATTCTATTGGCATTGCTATTCTCACCACGTTGGGATGTATCTTGCTGGGATATCCGGTGGCATGGATTCTGAACAACTGCAAGAATCTGAGTTATTCACGCACGCTGATCATGCTGTTCATCCTTCCGATGTGGGTAAACATCCTGGTGCGTACGCTCGCTACGGTCGCCTTGTTCGACTTTTGCCGGCTGCCGCTGGGCGAAGGAGCTCTCATTTTCGGCATGATATACAATTTTATTCCCTTTATGATTTATCCTATTTACAATACGTTGCAGAA
Organism: Phocaeicola sp. HCN-6420; assembly: GCF_037890145.1. NCBI lineage: Bacteria > Pseudomonadati > Bacteroidota > Bacteroidia > Bacteroidales > Bacteroidaceae > Phocaeicola > Phocaeicola sp. HCN-6420. Next base: position 52,706 of record NZ_JBBKBJ010000007.1, on the reverse strand, counting down.
AATGGACAGAAGTTACATCGAGGCGGCACAGGATTTGGGAGCCAATTCTTTCCAAGTATTCTGGAAAGTTATTTTTCCATTGTCCATGCCGGGAGTAGTGAGCGGTATCATGATGGTATTCATGCCTACCATTTCGACCTTTGCCATTGCCGAACTGTTGACTATGAACAATATCAAGCTCTTTGGAACAACCATACAAGAGAATATAAACAACAGCTTGTGGAACTACGGAGCGGCGCTTTCACTCATTATGTTGTTCCTGATTGCTGCAACATCCTTGTTCACTCCCGAGAATAAGGACGAGTCGGAGAGAGGAGGAGGCGTATGGTAAGAAGAATCATCGAGCAGATATATCTGTGGGTATTGCTGATATTGCTTTACGCACCTATCCTGATTATTGTCGTTTATTCGTTTACCGAGGCGAAAGTGCTGGGCAACTGGACTGGCTTTTCATTCAAGCTTTATGAGTCGTTGATGAATACCGGTGCACATCATTCGCTGATGAATGCGTGTATCAATACCATTGCCATAGCTTTGATTGCCGCTACTGTTTCCACGTTGTTGGGAAGCATTGCGGCCATTGGTATATTCAATTTGCGAACCCGTAGCCGGAAGGCCATGGGATTCATCAATACGATTCCTATCCTGAACGGTGATATCATAACCGGTATTTCCTTGTTCCTGCTTTTTGTTTCGCTGGGCATTACACAGGGATTTACTACCGTTGTGCTGGCTCATATTACGTTCTGTACGCCATACGTGGTGCTGAGTGTACTTCCTCGCTTGAAACAAATGAACCCAAACCTGTATGAAGCGGCACTCGACTTGGGGGCTACACCGATGCAGGCGCTCTGGAAAGTGATTATTCCCGAGATACGTCCGGGTATGATCAGCGGTTTTCTGCTGGCACTGACTATCTCGTTCGACGATTTTGCCGTAACCGTATTTACTATCGGTAATCAGGGACTGGAAACACTTTCTACTTATATCTATGCCGATGCACGTAAAGGGGGACTTACTCCGGAGCTTCGTCCGCTGTCTGCACTGACGTTTGTCGTTATATTGATATTGTTGATTATTATTAACCGTAGAGCTGGAAAGGCTCAGAAGAAATAAGGCTTTGCAGGAATAAAGCCATGTGTCGAAACGTAGAATGAAAAGATTATATCAAGTTATTGTGTGCCTGTGGACTTGTCTTGCCATGGCAGGCTGCTATAATGCTGACGAGTCGCGTCAGAATATACTGAAAGTGTATAACTGGGCCGACTATATTGGGGAAGGTGTGCTGGAGGATTTCCAGAAATATTACAAGGAGCAGACCGGAGAAGATATACGTATCGTGTATCAGACCTTCGATATCAATGAAATCATGCTTACCAAGATTGAAAAAGGACATGAGGATTTCGATGTGGTGTGTCCTTCGGAATACATCATTGAACGTATGTTGCATAAGGGATTGCTGCTGCCTATCGATACGGTATTCGCACATTCTCCTAACTACATGAAAGGAATTTCTCCCTATATCCGCCGTCAGATAGATAAACTGGGTACAACGGAGAATCCTGCAAGCCGGTATGCAGTATGTTATATGTGGGGAACTGCCGGATTGCTGTACAATACGCAGTATGTTACTGCTCAGGATATGGAAACATGGGGTTGTCTGTGGGATAAACGCTTTGCAGGACGTATTCTGATGAAGGACGCTTATCGTGATGCTTATGGTACAGCTATGCTGTATGCACATCGCAAACAGCTTGCCGAAGGTACGGTTTCTGTTCCAGAACTGATGAACGATTATTCTCCTGCCGCCATGGATACGGTAGAAAAATACCTGAAACTGTTGAAACCGAATGTAGCGGGCTGGGAAGCCGACTTCGGAAAGGAGATGATGACCAAGGGGAAGGCGTGGATAAACATGACATGGAGCGGTGACGCACAGTGGGCTATCGAAGAAGCTGAGCTGGTAGGTGTAAATCTTGCTTATTCTATTCCGGAAGAAGGTAGTAATATCTGGTACGACGGATGGGTGATTCCCAAGTATGCCAAGAATGTAAAGGCTGCAAGTTATTTCATCAATTTCTTGTGCCGTCCCGATATTGCTTTACGAAATATGGAAGAAAATGGGTATGTCAGTGCAGTGGCGGCTCCCGAAATTATGGAGGCTTGCATCGATACAACACTGACCGAAACGGTGGATGCCAGCTATTTTTTCGGACCGGAAGGGCGTAATGTAAAATTGCGTAATACACAATATCCCGATATTTCCATCGTAAACCGCTGCTCCATGATACGCGATTTTGGCGACAAGACGGTAAATGTACTCGAGATATGGTCACGCATCAAAGGTGATAACCTGAACAGTGGCATTGTTATTCTGATTTTCGTAGTGGTAGCCGGGCTGAGTATCTGGCAGATACGCCGGCGGGTGCTGGCATACAAGCGCCGTCGGAAACAGCATCGCAAGCGTCGCCGCAGGTGATTATCCCTAAAAGAAATAGGAAACTCCCTATTGGCAAATAGAAAGTTTCCGTTGCAGGAGGATTTTTATCCTCCTATTTTTGTATCAGGAAATCAGAAAAATATTAGAATATGAAAACCAGAAAGTTTATATTACTGTTTTGCGTGATGCTTTGTACATGTTTGTTGCCGGCACATGCTTCCTCTTTGGGCGATATTCGCGTTAACGCTCGTTTTTTGACTGACCGGATGGCTTTCGAACTGAACTTGAATCAGAGCCAGTATAACGATTTGTTTGAAATTAACTTTGATTTTCTGAGTGGGGTAGATCCTTATCTGACCGGCATGGCCTGTGCTGATGCCGCTGCGCTTGATGCGTACTACCGGTATTTGGATGAAAGAAATGACGACTTGCGCTGGGTACTTTCCAGTTCGGCCTATACACGTTTTCTTGCGATAGAATATTTCTTCCGTCCGATTTATGCCATGAATAATGTGTGTTACCTGCGTGTGTACAAGGTATATCCCAACAGAAGTTTCTTTTATTTCGGGCGTCCCGTACACTATCTTACCTATTGCGGTGCGCATAGTCGCCGGTTCTATCGGAATACAGGCTTTTACCGGACTCACTTTACCGGTCGTTATCACCACCCCGTCTATAGGGGAAATTTCCACAGTCGTCCGGAATTCAGGAAACACGACTTTATAGCTCCTCGACCGGCCAAGAATCCGGGCTACCATTTCACTCCGGTTCGTCCTTCGAAACCGGGAGCTCCGGCACATCGTCCCGAAGCACGTCCGCCTTACCGTCCCGGATCAAGCGTGCGGCCTACTCCCAACCCCGCTCCCAAACCCGAGAAACGCCCGTCGAAAGTTGACCACAAACGGCCTGCTTATACGGGGAATGCTCGTCCGTCGCATCCGGGTGTTTCAAAACCTTCGGGCAAGGTCCCGAATCGGGTAACACGCCCCTCAAACACAGAGTCTAAGGGGAGTCGGAAACCGGTGCGTCCAAGTGGAAAAGAGAATAGAAAGCCGGTTAAACAAACAAAAGAAAAATCTTTCTTGCACAACATGTAAGTAAAGCTTATTTTTGCGGCAAATATCAATAAAGATATTATGAAAAGTCGAGTTCTTAAACTGATTGCCGCAGGAATCGTATTGGTTGTGCTTGTGGCAGGAACAGGACTCTTTTTGTGTAGGGGAGTCCTGTTGCGGCATGTTGCCGGGAAAAAGCTGGAAACGGTGGAGCAAAATTACGGATTACAGATTGCCTATCGTGAACTGACTATGCCTTCTCTTTCTACAATCTGCATGAAGGGGCTGACTATTGTCCCTGAAAATCGGGATACCTTGCTGAGCCTTAATAAGGTGGAAGTTGACCTTAGTCTGCTTTCTTTATTGGGAGGAAAAATTTCAGTGCGTCAGGTTGATGTGGAAGGCATGGCACTTTCTTTTGTCAAGCAGGGAGTTGTTTCGAATTATGATTTTCTATTTCGCCGAAAGGCAGGACAGGAAGATCAGCCGGAAGTGGAAACAACCACACTGGGAGGATACGATGCAAGGGTAAAGCAGACACTTCATCTGATATTTCGGATGCTGCCCGAAAACGGTGAATTACAGGACTTGAATGTGACGGCACGCCGTGATTCTTTGCAGACCTGCTTTCATATTCCTGAACTTATTCTTACGAATAGTCAGTTTGCCTCCGCCATTCAGGTAGAAGAAGGTGTGATGCAAGGAGAATGGAAGGTCAGAGGTACACTGGCACGCAGCATGCGTCTGATAGAAGGCAGCATAGCTTCTGCCAATGAAGATGAAAAAGTGATGCTTCCATATATACGCCCTCATTACAATGCAACGGTAGCATTCGATTCCATTGCTTTTAAGTTGTCGGAACTTTCTTCGGGCTCTGCTCCGCTGACGCTGGAGGGAATGGCCTCTGTCGATGGACTGGAGGTCTATCATGCGGCACTTTCTCCCGATACCATCGATCTGGACAAGGGAAAACTGGAGTATACCTGCCATGTAGGCAATGACTATTTCGAACTGGACAGTGCGTCTACCGTGATATTCAACCGCCTGAATTTTCATCCTTACCTGCGGGCTGAGAAAGACCGCAAGTGGCATTATACGGCACGCATCCATCGTCCGGCCTTTCCGGCAGAGGACTTGTTTGCTTCGTTGCCGAAAGGTTTGTTCCGCCATGTGCAGGGCATTCGCACATCGGGTAAGCTGAGTTATGATTTGTTGCTCGACGTGAATTTCAATCATCTGGATAGTCTGAAATTTTCTTCCGACCTGCGCGGACATGGATTCCGTATCGAAAGTCTGGGAGGAAGCGAGCTTACCAAGATGAACGGTGAGTTTGAATATACCGCATACGAGAACGACCGGCCCGTAAGAACGTTTTTCATCGGTCCGTCGAATCCCAATTTCCGTCCACTCGACCGCATTTCTCCTCTGCTTCAGATGGCAATTATGCAATCGGAAGACGGCGGATTCTATTATCATCAGGGCTTTCTTCCAGGCGCCATTCAGGAAGCGTTGTCTTACGATCTGAAGGTAGGCCGCTTTGCTCGCGGGGGAAGTACCATTACCATGCAACTGGTAAAGAATGTCTTTCTGAACCGTCATAAGAACATTGCCCGCAAGCTGGAGGAGGCACTCATCGTCTGGCTGATAGAAAATCAGCATCTTACTTCGAAAGAGCGCATGTATGAAGTCTACCTGAACCTCGTAGAGTGGGGACCTTTGGTTTACGGAGCCTGCGAAGCTTCTCATTTTTATTTCGAGAAAGAGCCTTCCGACCTGACGGTGGAAGAAGCTATTTTTCTGGCTTCCATAGTACCCAAGCCTAAACATTTCCGTTCGGTGTTCAATGCCGATGCTACCCTGCGTGAGAATCAGGAAGGATATTTTCATTTGATTGCCAGACGATTATGTGCAAAAGGATTGCTTACCGAAGAGGAGGCTGCTGCCGTACGTCCGGAAATAACCGTAAAGGGGAAGGCAAAGGATATGATTTTGTACCCCGACAGTATCTGGTAATGTATCTCGTCTTACAGAATCAGTTCGTAATCGGCTACATCGAGCCATCGTCCGAACTTCATGCCTACTTCCTTGAAGGAAGAAACTTGTCTGAATCCTAAAGACGCATGGAAGTTGCAACTGGCAGTATTTTCGCTGGTAATACAGGCTATCAGGGCATGGACACCACGGCGTCTGCACTCGTCGGTGAGCCGTTGCATGAGTTGTCTGCCGATACCTTTTCCGGTAAATGCTGGTGAAAGGTATACGGTGGTTTCCAGTGTGCGGCTGTAGGCCTCCTTTTCTTTCCACGCATGTGCATAGCAATATCCTTCTACTTTCCCGTTTTCTTCGTATACAAAGTAGGGGTATCGCATTGAAATATCGGATATACGCTGTCGCATATCTTCTTTGGTAAGGAGATTTACATCGAAAGTACTTGTACTGTGTGCGATGTATTCATTGTAGATAGCTGCAACATCGGAAGCATCGTGTAGAGTGACCGGTCTTATCATAGTGAGTGTATTTTGATTGTCTGAACACAAATATACACAATTCATGTGAGAACTTGCGGAGTTTTGAGGGCTTTCTTGAAGAAACAAGCAGAAAGTTGCCTGATTTTTTGTACGAAAAAAATTTTTTTTTGTACAAAAAATCAGAAAATGTCAGGACGTTTTTGGAAAGACTTCGGGATAAAATAAAATACATATCCGGATAAAGTTATCAGCCGTTCATCTCTTACTTGTCAAGATGATAACTCTGTCCGGATATGTCTTTCTGTGTCGTACTTAAATTGTCGATATGGTATCTTTATTCGGAAATGCTGATACTTATTTTTTGTAAAGCATTTACGTCCGAAGTTCCACCGTAGAGCAGTTCATAATTGCCTTTGACCAAACGCATGGTGTTGGTATTGGTATCAAACCATTGGAAGGTTTCGTCGTTAAGCGTGAAGTTAACATTGGCGGTTTCTCCCTTGGGAATGTATACGCGCTTGAAGGCACGAAGTGTATGTGAAGGCGCTTCTTTGTCGTCCGGGCGACTCAGATATACTTGTACAACCTCTTCTCCATTTGTTTCTCCGGTATTACGGACGGGAACGGTAAGGGTTATTTCTTTCCCCTTGCTCATGGTATTATTGCTTAAAGAAGCTGTTCCATATTCAAACTTCGTATAGCTTAATCCATGTCCGAAGCAATATAGCGGCGTTTCGGTCATATAGCGGTAGGTACGTCCTTTCATCGAGTAATCCTGAAAGTCGGGAAGTTGGTCGGTATGCTTGTAGAAAGTGACAGGCAGCTTGCCCGAAGGGTTGTATTCACCCAGCAGTACATCGGCTATCGCCGTGCCGCCTGCCTGACCGGGATACCATGCCTGAAGAATGGCATCACAGATTTTGCTTTCGGGTTCCAGACCGACAGCCGAACCGGAATAGTTGACGAAGATAATGGGCTTACCCAGTTTTTTCAGTTCGCTGACCAGACGGCGCTGTATGGCCGGCAGTTCGATGGTGGTACGGTCGCCACCTTTGAAGCCTTCCGCACTGACAGGCATTTCTTCTCCTTCCAGTGAAGGCGAGATACCTCCTGCAAACACGATTACATCGGCAGGCTTTACCTTGTCGATGGAAGCTTGCAGATTAACAGGAGCAGGGCGTCCCATGTCAAAATTCAATTGAGCTGCTCGGTCATTACTGAAAAAAGTAAAGTCTATCTGAATGTTGTATGTCTTTCCTTTCTCAGCTTTCAAGGTATATAGTTTCATGTTGTTTTTCAGAAAGACTCCTTTGGCTACTTCCTTTCCGTCTATACAGAGGCGGATAGCTCCTTCTGTTTCGAAATGAAAATCAATATCTTCTGTCTGCTGTGCAGTAAAAGCTGACTCATAGCGTGCCGAAAAATCCTGAATATTTACACCGGCTGCAAAGACGGTTGCTCCTAGTGTAGTGAAATGGAACGGGGTATTTGTATATGTAATGGCTGCGGGTTTACCCTCCATTTTGATGTTATTCCAGTAAGTCGATTTGAATCCGGGCTTACCATCGATGCTGCATTGTCCGAAAACACTTTCCAGACTGCTGTCGTTGGTGCGGTCACATCCCAAGTCGTAAATCAGTTGATCAGCCGGAATACGTTGTTTTAATGCTTCGTACAAGGTTGTAGTATGCGAAGGGAATCCGTTATAGTTACCCCATTGCATGATGGAATCGTTTGCATTTGGTCCGATTAAGGCTATTTTTATACCTTTTTTTAATGGCAGGATATGGTTGTGGTTTTGTAGCAGAACGATACTCTTGCGTGCAATTTCCAGTGCCAGGTCTTTGTGCTCCTTGCTGTCTACTACCGAGTAGGGGATAGAGTCCCAGCATACATGTTCGTCCATTTCACCTAATTCGAAGCGGGCTGTTAACAGACGTTTGACAGAAACATTGATTTGTTCTTCATTTATCAGTCCGTCTTTGACTGCTTGGGGAAGTGATTCATAGTTGTTTCCACATTCCAGATCGGTGCCACTTAGTACGGCTCCTGCGCTGGCTGTCTGCTTGTCGGGGTGAGTTTCATGGGCACCCTTGTGCCAGAAGTCACTGATTGCACCACAGTCGGATACTACGATTCCTTTATATTTCCATTCATCGCGCAATATCTGCATCAACAACCGGTTGCTTCCGCAGCAAGGTTCACCTTCAAAGCGGTTGTAGGCACACATTACTTCCTTGACATTTGCTTCTTCTACCAATGCTTTGAATGCAGGCAGATAAGTTTCCCATAAGTCACGCGGAGCAATGTTTTCAGCATTAAAACTGTGTCGGTTCCATTCGGGTCCAGAATGAACAGCGTAATGTTTGGCACATGCGTGTAGCTTGTCGTATTTCATGTTTGCTGGTCCCTGCAGTCCACGGACTACAGCAACTCCCATCCGGCTGGTGAGGTAGGGATCTTCTCCGTAGGTTTCCTGACCTCGTCCCCAGCGGGGATCGCGGAATATATTGATATTGGGAGTCCAGAATGTCAGTCCCTGATAGCGTTGCAGATTGCCCGATTGGCTGAATTTTGTGTATTTAGCTCTGGCTTCGTCAGATACAGCCGTAAAGACTTTATATATCAGATTGTCATCGAACGAAGCTGCCATTCCGATTGTCTGCGGAAATACGGTAGCGATGCCTGCCCGTCCTACTCCGTGGAGTGCCTCATTCCACCAGTCGTATGCCTTGATGCCCAGTCGTGGTATGGCAGGTGAGGCGTTTTGCATGAGTGCGGCTTTTTCTTCCAAAGTCAGTCGTCCAAGTAAGTCGGATGCTCTTTCTTCAGGAGTAAGATTGGTGTTTTGATAAGGGAACTGCTGTCCCATGAGTGGAGTTGCGAATAAGAACATACCCAACCCCATGAGTGTGTTAAGTTTTTTGTTCATGTTTTTATAGTATTAATGTGTTACTAACCCTCTTGGGGCAAAGATAAAAAGAATTTTTTTATAAGGAAGGTGAGGTATCCTCGAAAAAAGGTATCAATTGGGGGAAGAATTGTTGGAATCAGGTTTGAGAACTGATTGAAACTGTTTTTGAGAATTTGTCGGCATTGGTAAGCCGTTGTGGCATGTGAGATGGATGTACCTTCATATAAAATAAAGGAATATGTGTACTGGATATGATGAAATCGAGTGATAGTTATTTCTGTGTTTTCTATAAAAAAGGAAAACCGCTTCGACAATTCCTTGCATTTCCCGGTACTGGGCGTCAGGTTTTTGTCAAAGCGGTTTAAATACTAATTTTACGCTATGAACTATGTTAGGTCTATAGGGTAGGGATACTTGTTCTATTTTTTCAAGTAAAAGACTTTATTTCGGCAGATATTTGTTCCAGTCTGGCGTTTGTGTGATACCAAATCCGGCATTGATTTCATCGCTTGGTACAGGATAGCAGAACTGTGCAATATCGAAGTTGGTATATTTGTACGAAACCTGATCTTCGACGTTTGCATATACATCAGCCTTTTCACCCCAGCGGCGTAAGTCGTAGAAGCGAAAACCTTCCTGGAACAATTCGCGGGCACGTTCGTCTTTCAGGAATGCAAATACCTTGTCTTTCGTATCACCTAAATCGTTGATGTTGGTTATTTTCGAGTTTCTCTTGGCAACGGTCAGCAGCGCTTCCTTGGCACCGTTCAGGTCGGGCTGTGCGGCACGCAATTTCGATTCAGCAATAATCAGTTCCATTTCGGGAGCATTGACGATATAGTTGGTTGCATATGCCGTGTTTCCTCCTCCGAACCAGAATTTACCACCGTATTGTAGTTGGGTATACGAGCCTTTCTTGATGGTAGGAAGATAAAGTGAACCTCTACAGTCAGTGTCTGCTATCAGGTTACGCATGCGCTGGCTTGGCAGACCTCCGTAGGTAGTCCATACATTTCCACTGGCGTTGGCAGACCAGCTGTTGTTTACATCGATGGCCAGACGGAAGATACATTCCGAATTGCTGTCGCCGCCTGTATATAGTTTTTTATAATCGTCTATGGTGTAGGCTTCTACCTTTTTACCTGAATGCTGGAGTGCATTCGATGCATATTTTTCGGCATTGCTGAAGTCTTCCATATATAAATAGGTACGTGCCAGCAGGCCTTCGATGGCTGCTACAGACAGATACTGGTTGGTACCTCTTCCTTCTGTTTTACTTTCTGTGTAACAAGTCAGTGCATTGTTAAAGTCGTCCAGTATAGCCTGGTAGCATTGTCCTACGGTAGAACGGCTGACCTGTTCGAAAGCTTTTACCGGTTCGTCGACAATCACCACACCGATGGCCTCACTATTGTCTGTTGTTCCATTTACCTTTATCTGCTTGCCGAAGACATTGGTCATAGACAGCATGGCATATCCTCTCAGTCCGTAGGCTTCCGCCATATATTGTTTCAATGCGGCTTTATCGGCATCGGCAACGGTTGCTTCCAGTTCTTTCCCCGCTTTAATGATACGTGAAGCATTGTCTACCACCTTATAACCATATTCCCATATACCACTCAGATAAGAGTCGTCGGGAGTTATACTATAGTGGTTAATGGTAGTCCAATGATTGGCAGAGCCGTTCAGGTAAGCCATGTCACCGGCCATATCGCCGATGGTAAGCGAATAGTTCCCGGCAAAATAGAACGCGAACAATTGATAATAAGTTCCGTTCAGTGCATATTTCAGGTTGTCCACACTTGTCAGTCCGTTGTCGACATCTATTCCTTCGTTGTACTCTGTATCGAAGAAATTGTTGCAGGAAGCAAAGCTCCCGGCCAGGGCTGAACAGATAAGCAGGCGAGTGATAAACTTCTTCATATTTCGTTCTTGTTTGATTCGTTAAACATATTTATTTAAAATCCGAGAGTAATTCCGGCAAGGAATGTTCTTGTAGATGGATACTGGAATGAAATCAATCCGCTTGTATATGTTTCAGGATCGTAACCTACGAAATCCTTTGCCTTGAATGTATAGATGTTGTCAACAGATACATAGATACGCATGTTGTCTATCAGCGCTTTTTTCAAAAGTCCTTTAGGCAGTGTATATCCCAGTTGCAGATTCTTTACGCGCAAGAAGTTTCCGCTATACAAGAACCGTGAAGAATGATTATTTTCTCCTGTGGTATTTCCGTATACATACTTGGGAACATCGGTGTAACGGTTGTTTTCGGTCCATGCATTCTCATACAGATAAGTTGTAGGAGTGACATTCCCCTGACTTCCTGCGGCGTTGAAGAAGCGGTTCGAAACAGCATAAACTTTACCTCCCAGTCGGTAATTGAAGTCGGCCGAGAAGTCGAAGTTCTTCCATTGTACGCGTGTGCCGAAACCTCCATAGGCTTTAGGGTCGGCCGAACCGAGGTATCTTTTCTCACATTCGTTCCAGTTGGTTGTGGTTTCGTCGCCTGAAGCATTTTTATACCATAACGGATTTCCCGTATTCGGGTCTACACCTGCATATTCTACCATATAGAATTGTCTTAAAGGATAGCCTTCCTGTTGGATTGTATAGGTACCTTCAATCGGTTTTCCTCCAGAAAGTTTCGTAACACGGTTTTGGTTGAGTGTAACGTTGGCGTATGCTGTCCATGTCCATCCCTTGGTTTGCAGGATGGTACCGTTCAGACCTATTTCCACACCTCGGTTTCTCATCGATCCGATGTTCTGATATACTTTGCTCAAGCCGGTAACCTGAGAGATAGGCAGCTCAAACAGCATGTTGGAAGTAGCCTCGTTGTAGAAATCTACAGTCAGGTTCCATCTTCTGGCAAGTGTAAGGTCGATTCCGATATTCAGCTTCTTGCTGGTTTCCCATCCCAGATCGGGAAGATTCAACGATACGGGAACGATACCCGGCGTGCTGTCATAGTTGTATCCGGCGCTGTAGAAACCACGTGCCGCATACCAGTCAATATCCTGATTACCTACCGTTCCGTAGCTTGCACGCAGTGCCAGGTTGGTCAAGAGGTCATTGTCTTTCAGAAATTCTTCTTCAGAGATACGCCATTTGCCGCCTACCGACCAGAAGTTACCCCAGCGGTTATTACTGCCGAATACCGACGAACCGTCACGACGGAAGCTTACCTGTCCGTAATATTTGCCCAGATAATCGTAGCTGGCATTCAGAAAGAAAGAAGCCAGACGTGCCTGACGGGTAACATACGACGGATTGCCATAAGAAGAACCGGCCATATTCAGTTCCCGATATCCTCTCAGCGGAAAGTTGATACCTGCATACGATTCATTCCAGTAATTCTTCCACTGTGCTTCCTGTCCGAGCATAATGTTCAGATTATGCTTTTCATTGAAAGTATGCATCCAGTTCAATGTATTGGTCCATGTGATGGTGGTGGTATTCGAATTATATTGCATGCCACGTCCGTTGTCGTTTGCTCCCTGATTATTGTACCAGCTCCAGAAATCGTACTGGCGTGTGCCATATGAGTTGATACCTAATGATGTTTTCAGAATGAATCCCTTTCCGAAATCGATGGCGAAATAAGGATTCAGATTGATCGTTGTAGTTTTTGTATTATAGATATCTCCTTCATCCTTGTCGTATACGGCAAGCGGGTTATACGAGATACTGGTGTTATAACTGCCGTCTTCGTTGTAGAACGGATCGAGAGGTGTCGCCTTCATGGTCGCACTAACAAACGGATTCGAGAAGGAACCTCCGGTTGATTGTGAGAAGGCATCCATGTCGGCCAGCGCGAATGAGGTATTGAATCCGAAGCTGAACCATTTGTATGACGTTTCCAGATTGAGGCGGGCAGAGTATCGTTTCATACCGCTGTTGATGGCTACGCCTTCCTGATTCAGGTAACCTACACTGGCGTAGTAGCGTGTCTTGCCGTTTCCACCGCTGAAACTGAGGTTGTAGTCCTGATAATATCCGGTACGTGTGATGGCATCGATCCAGTCGTAACTCTGAATTCCGTCCCAGTTGTAGTCTGATTTGATTTTTGCCATTGCTGATTCGTAGGTATATTTCTCCGGGTTGCTGTTTACCAGTCCTTGAGCGAACAAATCGGCGGTCTGCTGTGCGTTGCAGAAAGAGAAGTTGTTTGGAGCAATGGTTGTGAATCCCTGTTTGATATCCAGGTCAATATGCATGGCACCTTCCTGTCCCTTTTTGGTCGTGATGACGATGACTCCGTTGGCTGCACGTGAACCGTAAATAGCCGTAGCGTTGGCATCTTTCAAGACTGTAATTGTTTCTATATCGGCTGTATTGATATTAGCCAGCGGGTTGAATGCACGGTTGTTGCTAACCGATGCGGCATCCGTATCCGAATTCATCGGCATGCCGTCGATGATATAAAGAGGCTGTGTACCCGAGTTCACGGAACTTTCACCTCGGATGTAGACATTAGCCTGAGCACCCGGCATGCTTGTTGAGTTGTTCATCTGTACACCCGGCATACTTCCTTCCAGCGCTTTCATGAAGTTGGCGTCCGTATGCGATTCGAGGGTAGTAGGACTTGCCACGTTGGCGGCTCCTGTGAATGTGCTTTTCTTGGTCACTCCGTAACCTGTCACCACAACTTCATCCAGCACCTTGGTATCCGGTTGAAGCGTAACGTTTAGTTCTGGCTTGATGTCAAGTTCGCGGCTTTGCATACCGATAAATGATATAATTACCTTCTTGGCATTTTCCGGAATGTTGCTAAGCGTAAATTTACCATCGATGTCGGTAACTGTTCCTGTGTTGGTTCCTTTGATAAGAACGGAAGCTCCCACGATAGGGAGATTGTCTTCTTCAGAGATGACCACTCCTGTCATCTTTGATACTTGTGCCATCGCTATGCTGATGCAGGCAAAGAAACAAGTGCAGATTAAAAGCAATTTTTTTTTCATAAGATCTCTCGTTTTAGGTTAAGTCTAAAAACTAAGAACAGCAAACAGGTAAGAATTGTTTGCTGTTTTTATGAAAAAATATAAAAAAAGTTCTTTATATGCTTCCTTTTGTCTGCAATGAGGCTTTTATTGCATCTTTTCGGCTAAATATTGTCCTGTATATGACGCTCCGCAACGAGCTACTTCTTCCGGAGTACCGCAAACCACGAGGTTGCCTCCCATATCTCCTCCTTCCGGACCGAGATCGATTACATAGTCAGCACATTTTATGACATCCATGTTGTGTTCGATGATGACAACAGTATGTCCGCGTGCAATCAATGAATCGAAAGCTTTCAGTAATTTCTTGATATCGTGGAAATGGAGGCCGGTAGTTGGTTCGTCAAATACAAAAATAGTGGGTTGCGATTTTTCTATACTCAGAAAATAAGCCAGTTTTACGCGCTGGTTTTCTCCTCCCGAAAGTGTAGAGGAAGATTGTCCCAGTTTGATGTATCCTAATCCGACTTCCTGCAAAGGCAAAAGCTTTTTCACAATTTTTTTCTGTCCGTGTTCATCGAAAAATTCAATGGCCTGGTTGACTGTCATTTCAAGTATGTCGTAGATATTCTGCCCTTCATAGCGTACTTCCAATGTATCGCTCTTGAAACGTTTGCCGTGACACGACTCACATTCCAGCACCAGATCGGCCATGAACTGCATTTCTACCGTGACGGTTCCTTCTCCCTTACATTCTTCACATCGCCCTCCTTCGGTATTGAAAGAAAAGTATCCTGCCGAATAGCCCATTTGTTTAGATAAGGGTTGGTCTGCAAACAGTTTTCTTATTTCATCGTATGCTTTGATGTAAGTGACAGGATTGCTGCGCGACGATTTACCTATCGGATTCTGATCGACGAACTCTATGTCTTTTACCATCTGGATATCACCTTCCAGGGATACAAATTCACCCGGACGGTCACTACTTTCGCTGTATTCCCGTTTTAAGGCCTTGTAGAAAATATCACGTACCAAAGTACTTTTTCCCGAGCCGCTCACTCCGGTTACAACTGTCATTACGTTGAGAGGAAAACGTACATCAATACCTTTCAGGTTGTTTTCTCTTGCACCCTTTATTTCTATGTAGTTATTCCACGACCGGTGGGTCTGCGGACGCTCGATGGTTTCTTCTCCAAGCAGATATTTTACCGTATAACTGTTACTTCCGGGTTTCAGGTCTTTCATATCTCCCTGATAGACGATTTCTCCTCCCAGTCGACCGGCCTTAGGACCTATGTCAATAATATAATCGGCAGCACGGATGATTTCTTCATCATGTTCTACTACAACAACCGTATTGCCCAACTGTTGCAATTGGCGAAGTACCTTGATAAGCTTGTCCGTATCACGGCTGTGCAGACCGATGCTTGGTTCATCCAATATGTAAAGAGAGCCTACCAGACTGCTTCCTAACGATGTGGCAAGATTGATACGCTGACTTTCACCACCCGAAAGCGAGTTGCTGAGTCGGTTTAAAGTCAGATATCCCAGTCCTACGTCGAGCAGGAAAGTAAGTCGGTTGTTTATTTCGTTCAGCAGACGCTGAGCTATCAGTTGGTCATGTTCGTCCAATTGAAGCGTACGGAAGAATTCCTTCAACTGGTAGACTGGCATTTCCACCAGTTCTGCTATGGTACGTCCTCCTACCTTCACGTAGAGAGCTTCTTTCTTCAAGCGGCTTCCGTGACATTCGGGGCAAGTAGTCTTACCCCGGTAACGTGCCAGCATTACACGATATTGTATTTTGTATTGATTCTCTTCCAGCATTTTGAAGAATGAATCAATACATACCTTATCGCGTGGTCCGTGCCAGAGATAATCTTTCTGTTCCTGGGTCAGATTATAATAAGGTTCAAAAATAGGGAAATCATGAGCCGGAGCTTCGCGCAAGAATTCGGTGAGCCATTCACTCATCTTTTCGCCTCGCCAGCACATGACGGCACCGTCGTATACACTCAGGGCACGGTTGGGAACTACAAGATGTTCATCGATACCGATAATCTTTCCGAATCCTTCGCAGGTAGGACATGCACCGATAGGAGAGTTGAATGAAAACATTTGGTCGCTGGGCTCTTCGAACTTCATTCCGTCAGCTTCAAATTTGGTACTGAATGAATGCAGTTTGGTTGTGCCGTCGGGCAGATAAAACCGTAACATACAAGCTCCGTCTCCTTCGTACATAGCCGTTTCGGCAGAGTCGGTCAGGCGGCTGACAGCATCTTTGGTGTCATCACAACTCATGCGGTCGACCAGCAGATATACAGTATCGTCAGGGTTGTACTGATATTCTTCCATACGTGTCATTTCACCGTTTACTTCCAGACGGGTAAAACCTTGTTTCATGTCCATGTCTATCTGTTCGGCTTCATTGCGTCCCTCGCGAGGGATAATAGGTGTCAGTACCGTGTAGCGTGTACCTTTGGGGTATGAAAGCATACAGTTTACAATATCTTCCGGACTGTCTTTCTTTACAAGTTGTCCGCTTACGGGAGAATAAGTCTTGCCGATACGTGCAAAAAGCAGGCGGAGATATTCATATATTTCCGTCGATGTCCCTACAGTGGAACGCGGATTCCGGCTGATTACTTTCTGTTCGATAGCAATTGCAGGCGGAATACCTTTGATAAAGTCACATTCAGGTTTGCTCATTCGTCCCAAGAACTGGCGTGCATACGATGAAAGACTCTCCACATAGCGGCGTTGTCCTTCGGCATACAAGGTATCGAAAGCCAGTGAGGATTTTCCCGATCCCGATAATCCAGTGATAACAACTAACTTATTACGAGGTATATCGACATCGATATTCTTCAGGTTATTCACCTTTGCGCCTTTTATAGATATGTATTTGCTGTCAGACATGCTTAGAATCGTTTAGTTTCAATAGGCAAAGATAGTGATATATTTTAAAGAAGTTTTCATTCTTTACCGGCAAAATTAGCTGGATATATATCTCTTTAACAGTATTATCGCAGCAAAACGCAGTCTTTTCTGCATGCTTTTCTATATCGATATTCTTTTGTAACGATTAAGCAAAAAGAAAGTTCGTGATTATTTTTTTCGTTATCTTTGCCCTCTCGATAATAATGAATAAAAAATATGAAATCAAAAGTTTTATTGGTTTGCCTGGCAATGCTTTTACTGATTGCCGGAAGCGTTGAGGCGCAAACTTATCCGAAGCGTGAATTTCGCGGTGCATGGATACAATGTGTGAATGGGCAGTTTCAAGGTATGCCGACAGAGCAGATGAAAGCTACCCTGATCAGACAGTTAGACAATCTGAAAGGTGCTGGCATCAATGCCATAATATTTCAGGTTCGTGCCGAGTGTGATGCTCTTTATGCATCGACTTATGAACCGTGGAGCCGGTTTCTCACAGGATTACAAGGTAAAGCACCTCAGCCGGGATGGGATCCTCTCCAGTTTATGGTAGAAGAATGTCATAAACGCGGAATGGAACTTCATGCGTGGATCAATCCTTATCGGGCTCAGACAAAGGGAACTACAGCCTTGTCGCCCATGCACCCTTATAATAAATATCCAAGACTTTTTGTACGCTACGGCGGACAGTTGTATTTCGATCCGGGCTATCCTGAATCGAGAGCCTATATCTGTAAAATAGTACGCGATATAGTTTCTCGTTATGACATAGATGCCATTCACATGGATGACTATTTCTATCCTTATCCGATTCCAGGAGAGGAGTTCCCCGATAACGTCAGTTTTGCTGCTTACGGACGTGGATTTACCAGCAAGGCCGACTGGAGAAGAGATAATGTAAACGTATTGATAAAGGAGATACACGAAACCGTACGCAGTTGTAAGCCTTGGGTTAAATTTGGAGTTTCACCTTTTGGTATATACCGCAATAAGCGGTCTAATCCGAATGGTAGTGATACGAACGGACTTCAGAACTATGATGATTTGTATGCCGATGTCTTGCTTTGGGTAAACAATGGTTGGGTGGACTATAACATTCCTCAAATTTATTGGGAAATCGGACATCCGGCTGCTGATTATGAAAAGCTGGTTCGCTGGTGGGCACGTAATTCTGCTGCACGTCCTTTGTTCATCGGACAGGATGTGATACGAACGGTGTCGAAAGCCGACCCAAAGAATCCTGCACAAAACCAGATGCCGGCTAAGTATAAATTGCAGCGTATGTTTCCTACGATACAAGGTAGTTGTCAGTGGTACGCTGCAGCTGTTGTAGAAAACAGAGGGAACTATCGTAACATGCTGGTGAATGTCTATCACAAATATCCCGCATTACTTCCTACATCTCCCTTTATCGATGATAAAGCTCCCGGCAAGGTGAAGAAACTGAAGCCTGTGTGGACAGCCGATGGTTATATTCTTTTCTGGACGGCTCCAAAAGCGAAGGACGAAATGGATAAGGCTGTACAATATGTGGTATATCGGTTTGCAAATAAGGAGAAGGTAAATTTGAATGATCCTTCTCATATAGTGGCAGTCACTAATGATACTTTTTATAAACTTCCATATGAAGATGGAAAAACGAAATACAGTTATGTGGTAACAGCGCTCGACCGTTTGCATAACGAATCGAAATCCGTCAAGAAAAAAGTTAAATTATAAAATATCTTTGTTTCTGAATCCCGTTCATCTTTTGGACGGGATTTTTTTGTTATAGGTAGAGCCATTTTTTTATTAATTCTTTCTGCTTGAGTTTGTTATTCTGTAAGATTTGTTTAACTTTGCTAAAGAACACAAAACAAACAGGAGTGTGCTTTGGTAAAGAAGGCAGTCCCTACACTTCGAAAAACAAATCCCAAGATTCTTTGGGGGACAAGAACCTTAAAAAACAATAAGCGCTATGAAGAAGTTGTTATTAACCGTTGTATTGGGATTATGTACACTGGCAGGCTTTTCTCAGGCAAGATTTGACGTGCATGCCGGTATGTCTATGGCAAACATCACCAATAGTGATGCAGACATGAAGATTGGCTATTCAGTAGGAGTAGGAATGGATTATGCTATTACAGATATGTGGGCTTTCCAGACCGGATTGAATTTTACGAGCAAGGGCTGTAAGGAATCGGAAGACGGAGCTACTGCGAAGTTTAATCCCGTTTATCTGGATATACCTTTGCTTGCAGCTGTGAAACTTCCTATCAGTGAAGGAAATACTTTCGTTATCAATGCCGGTCCGTATGTAGGCTTTGGCTTGGGGGGAAAAATAACGGTTGAACAAGGGGGAGCTGAAGTAGGAGCTAAGTTGTTTAAGAAAGTGGATGGAGCCGATGAGGCTGTGATGAACCGTTGTGCAGTAGGCTTGCAGTACGGAGTAGGCTTTGAGTTGGGATATAGATATTTATTGAATCTGACAGGCCAGTATGGATTTACCAATATGATAAAGGAAAGCTGGGCTCATGAAAGCAATAAGAATCTGGCTTTCTTGATTACTGTAGGTTATCGTTTCTGATAAAACCGGATATTGGTCTTACTTAAAATAAAGAATAAAGCCGTTTCAGTCGTATTTATCTTGAAGACTGAAACGGCTTTTTTGTACAATTGTGTAATATTTATAGCATTTGTTCGTTGAAAATGCTATAAATAATGATTTGACATATGCTGAATTTAAATCTGATTACTGCTGAAAGATTTTTATTTTTTGTACAAAAAATAAAAATCTTTGTACAAATTATAGAAAAACATCGAGAACTTTTATAAAAACTTCTCTATCGGTGTATATACATACCAGCAGAATACATTGTCATTTTCTTATTTGATGTGCTCACGAATCTTTGCCAGATAGGCACGCATTCTGGTCGCATCCTTCTTGTTGATGATGTCCAGCAGCTCGTTCAGCTCGGTACGGATACCTTCTACATGTGCCGGAGTACGCGGGTTGAACAGAATTTCCTGCAACAGAAAATCGTCTTCACTCATCACTCCCTTGGCGATAGCCATGTGGCGCTTGAAGGTAGTACCCGGAGCATCCTGATGTTTCATGACCGCTGCAAAGGCAAATGTGGAAACAAAGGGGATAGACAGAGAGTAAGCCACTGTTTCATCGTGCTCCTCGAACGTATATTCGAAAATATTCAGTCCCAGTCGTTGATACAGGTCCTTGAAGAAAATCTTGCCCAGATGGTCGCCTTCCTTGATAATGATAGCATTCTCCGTGCTCAGTTTGTCGAGGTTGGCAAATGTAGGACCAAACATGGGGTGAGTAGATACGTAACGGAAGCCACAGTTTTCGTAAAACTCTTTCAGTCCGGTCTTGACAGAAGCTATATCGCTGATGATACAGTCTTTGGGAATAAGGGGAAGAACCTGATTGAAGGCATTCAGTGTATATTTGACGGTTGCCGCATTGATGACCAGTTCGGGTTTGAATGTTTCTATTTCGCTGGTATCGGTGAACCGAAGGCAGTTGTACATGAAGCGCAGACGCTTGGGGTCGACATCGTATACCGCAACTTCGTGGTCGAAGCTCAATACATCGGTAAAGAACGAGCCCATTTTTCCTGCTCCCAGAATTAATATTCTCATAGTTCGTTGAATTGTGATAAAGAAGAATCAGAAACTCGCTGCTGCCGTGGTAGGGGAGTACGTGGTTTCTGATTCTTTTCTTGTAGTAATTACTTGTTGATGATTTCCAGTTGCTGGCGTACACTTTCTTCGTGGATAGCCTCGAATACCTGTTTGATGAAGTCGGCATCCATTCCGCAGAGTGAGCCTTGTGCACCACGCTTGTCGAGAATTTCGTTGTAACGTCCGGTCTGGAGAACCGTCATGTTATGTTCTTTCTTGAAAGTACCGATCTCACGGCAGATACGCATACGTTTGGCAAGGATTTCCATGAGTTCGTTGTCGCAACTGTCTATCTGCTGGCGAAGCTCGTGCAGGCTTTCAGTCGACTGGTGTTCCTTACGGATAACCAGCAGGTTGAGGATGTAATCGAGTACATCGGGAGTGACCTGCTGTGCGGCATCACTCCATGCACAGTCCGGGTTGCAGTGAGATTCGACAATCAGTCCGTCCAGTCCCAAGTCCATAGCCTGCTGGCAAAGCGGTGCAATCAGTTCACGCTTACCGCCGATATGGCTCGGGTCGCACAAGATAGGCAGGTTGGGAATACGGCGGCGCAGTTCGATAGGAATATGCCACTGCGGCAGGTTACGGTAAATCTTCTTGTCGTACGAAGAGAATCCGCGGTGGATAGCTCCCAGACGTTTCAGTCCTGCATTGTTGATACGTTCCAGCGCACCGATCCACAATTCCAGGTCGGGGTTGACCGGGTTCTTTACGTATACCGGAACATCCACACCTTTCAGTGCGTCGGCTATTTCCTGAACCGCAAACGGGTTGGCTGTGGTACGGGCACCTATCCACAGAATATCGATACCTGCTTTCAGACATTCGTATACATGCTTGGCAGTAGCCACTTCGGTAGCTACATACATACCCGTTTCCTGTTTCACACGTTTCAGCCATGCCAGTCCGTCTACGCCGATACCTTCGAAACCTCCCGGTTTGGTACGTGGTTTCCATATTCCGGCACGGAAGATTTTAATACCCTTGTTGGCCAGTTGGGTAGCTGTGGTCATAACCTGCTCTTCTGTTTCAGCACTGCAAGGACCTGCTATGATAAGAGGGCGTTCCTTTGAAACACCTTCCAGTTCGATGGGTTGTAAATTCAGTTCCATATACTATCTTTTTTTAGTTTATTATCTTTAGAATATCGCTTTGATACGTTTCAGGGCTTCTGCCAGCTTCTCTTCCTTGGCACAGAGCGAGATGCGGATGTACCGTTTTCCGTTGCTGCCGAAGATGAATCCCGGTGTGATGAATACCCGTGCTTCGTGCAGTACCTTTTCGGTAAGGTCTTCCACATCAGCATACGAGTCGGGAATTCTTCCCCACAGGAACATACCTACCTGATCGGGATCGAACGTACATCCCAGCGTCGTCATGATTTCTTCTGCCAGTTTCCGGCGGCGGCTGTATACGTTGATATTGGCTTCTTCGTGCCACTCTGCGCTGTTGCGGTAAGCCTGAGCGGCAGCCAGCTGCATAGGACGGAAAGTTCCCGAGTCGATGTTACTCTTTATCTTCAGAATCCACTGTACGAATGTAGCATTGGTGGCAAGCATACCTACACGCCAGCCCGGCATGTTGTGGCTCTTGCTCATGGAGTTGAACTCGATACAGCATTCTTTGGCTCCCGGTACGTTGAGGATACTGATGGGTTTGCGGTTCAGAATGAAGCTGTACGGATTATCGTTTACGATGACAATGTTATGGCGGCGTGCAAAGTCGACCAGTTTTTCGTACAGTTCCATGGTAGCATTCGCACCTGTCGGCATGTTGGGATAATTGGTCCACATGATTTTCACACGGCTCAGATCCATCTTTTCCAGTTCGTCGAAATCGGGTTGCCAGTGATTGTCCTCACGCAGGTTGTAGTTGACAATCTCACTTCCCAGAATCTTGTTCAGCGATGTATACGTAGGATAGCCCGGATTCGGTACCAGTACCTGATCGCCCGGGTTGACCAGTGCCAGTGTGACGTGCAGGATACCTTCCTTCGAACCGATGAGCGGCTGAATTTCCGTAGCCGGATCGAGGTCGACGTTATACCAGCGTTTGTACCAGTCGGCCATAGCCTTGCGCAGTTCAGGAATACCTACCGTAGGCTGATAACCATGTGCGTCCGGCTTTTTGGCATTTTCGCACAACACCTTGATGGTTTCTTCCGAAGGCGGCATGTCGGGGCTTCCGATACCCAGACTGATGACGTCTTTTCCTTCGGCGTTCATTTTTGCCACTTCCTTCAGTTTCCGGCTGAAGTAATATTCGCTTACGCTTGCCAGTCTGTCGGCAGGCTGTATGTTATAATGTTGATTCTCCTTCTGCATATTCTCCTAATATTTTAAGTGCTTTGGTGAGCGGGGTTACCGCATCGATGGATTGTTTATATCTCAGGTAATCATTGAACATTACATCTACGTAAAACATATATTCCCATTCGCGTCCGATGATAGGCAATGATTGAATCTTGGTCAGGTTGATGTTGTAAAATGAAAAGATGGAAAGAACTTTCGACAGACTTCCTTCGCTGTGCGGAAGGGAGAAGACGATATTCGCCTTGTTTACCTTGGAGCGGTCTTTCAGCTCGTCGGCGATCCACGGGTCGCATATTACCAGAAAACGGGTAAAGTTATGCTTGTTGGTTTCGATGCCTTCCTGAAGAATCTTCATGTCGTACATCTCGGCTGCATACTTGGAACAGATAGCCGCATGTCCTTTCAGTTGTTTGTCGTGAATGTCCTTGGCACTTCCGGCAGTATCATCCGTTTCTACCACTTTCAGTTCCGGATGATGCTGGAGAAATTCGCGGCACTGTGCCAGTGCTACCGGATGAGAATTGACTTCTTTCAGGTCTTTCCAGTCTTCGTCGGGCAGGCACATGATGCTGTGGCTGATGCGCAGCTTGTGTTCTCCGATAATGGTTGCCCCGCTTTCGCGCAGCAGTTCGTAGTTATGAAGCAGGCTTCCGGCTATCGTATTTTCTATGGCAACGAGCCCGATGACATTGCTGTCCTTGCGCAGGTTCTCGAATACCTCTTCGAATGTATTGCAACAGATCAGTTCGATTTCCTCATTCTTGAAGTATTTATGGGCTGCAATGTCGTGATATGACCCCGGTACACCTTGTATAGCTATTCTTTTCATTTGCTTTTGTTTTAAAATAAAAAATCCCGCTTCTGTTGAAAGCGGGATTTCGTTATATCATTTTTATTTATTCATTGGTTTATTATACATATGCGAACTCCCGCTTCACTTCATTGCTAAAGTAAAAGTAAAAAAAGTAAAAGAAGAAGTATGTCGCAAAAGTTTTCATTCTTGTTCTGTTATTTTGTTATCATTACGGTTGCAAATGTAATACTTTTCTTGAAAAAACAATACTTTTATGAACTTTTTCTTTAAATATTTTCTTTCCACGACATATTCGATTACATTTGTGTTATGACAAATGTATCAATTTAATGCACTATTACCATGAATTATAATTTTGACGAACCGATAGACCGGCGAGGTACGAATGCGGAAAAAATAGAAGGAATGAAGGATATCTGGGGACGGACAGACCTTATCCCCATGTGGGTGGCAGATATGGATTTTGCTACACCTCCGTTTGTGCTCGATGCGGTGAAAAAACGTTGTGAACATCCTGTACTGGGCTATACATGCAAGCCTGACAGTTATTATCGGGCGATAATCGACTGGGTGGATGCTCGTTATGGCATGAAGGTAGAAAAGGAACAGATTACTTACGTACCGGGCATTGTACCGGGACTGGGAATGGCGATCAATGCTTTCACTCATCCGGGTGACAAGATTATGATCATGCCTCCGGTGTATCCTCCATTCTCGTGGCTGGTAACCCGTAATGACCGCCGTCTGGTGGAGTGTCCGCTGGTATTGGAAAACGGAAAGTACCGGATGGACCTGGATTTGTTCCGCAGGGAGATTAAGGGCGTGCGCGTATTTATTCTATGCAATCCTCACAATCCGGGTGGAGTAGTCTGGACGCACGAGGAGCTGAAAGCTATAGCCGATATCTGTGCGGAGGATAATGTCATTGTCTTTTCGGATGAGATTCATGCCGACCTGACGTTGCCTCCTCACCGCCATGTACCTTTTGCCATGATTTCCGAACGTGCGAAAAACAATTCCGTTACGTTCATGGCTCCCAGCAAGGCTTTCAATATGCCGGGAGTGGCAGCTTCGCATGCTATTATTTATAATGAAGGACTGCACAAACGGTTTGCTACTTATATGGAAAGTTGTGAATTCGGCGGTGGGCATGTCTTTGCCTTCCCTGCAGTAGAGGCTGCTTATTCCAACGGAACGGAATGGCTGGAACAATGTCTGGCTTATATACAAGGAAATATTGACTATCTGGATGATTATCTGAAAGCACATATGCCGAAAATCAAGGCTATGCGTCCGATGGCTTCTTATCTGGTATGGCTGGACTGCCGTGATTTGGGTATGTCGCAGCAAGAGCTTGAAGACTTCTTCGTATCGAAGGCCCATCTGGCTCTGAACAACGGTGAAACTTTCGGCAAGGAAGGTATCGGCTTTATGCGAATGAATGTGGGCTGTACTCGTTCTGTTCTTGAACAGGCAATGAAGCAACTGGAAGAGGCTTACAACCGTTTATAAGATAAAAAAAGGCTACCCCATAAAGGATAGCCTTTTTCTGCAATGTCGTTTGAAGTAACGAATTAAGCTTCAGCTGGAGCTTCTTCAGCAGCCGGTGCTTCTTCTGCATTAACAGCAGCTTCTGCTTCAGCTTTTGCAGCAGCTTCAGCAGCTTTCTTTTCAGCTACTTTCTTAGCGATTTCTTCGTTTACTTTCTTTTCTGCTTCCAGACGTGCTTTTGCTTCAGCTTTCTTAGCTTCATCTTCTTTAGCCTTCAAAGCAGCCAGACCATTCTGCTTGTTTTCTTTCCAAGCGTTGAAGCGAGCTTCAGCAGTAGCTTCATCGAATGCACCTTTAGCAACGCCACCCAGCAAGTGTTTCTTCATGTAAACACCTTCGCGTGACAAGATGTTGCGTACTGTGTCAGTAGGCTGAGCACCTACCATTACCCAGTATAATGCACGATCAAAATTCAAATCTACTGTGGCAGGATTGGTGTTAGGGTTGTAAGTACCAATTTTTTCAGTAAATCTACCATCACGTGGTGCTCTTGCATCTGCAATAACAATTGAATAGAACGCATAGCTCTTGCGTCCGTTTCTCTGCAATCTGATTTTAGTTGCCATTTTTTAAACGTTAATTTTTTAATGTTAATGATTTGAATTATGCTAATATCCCGTATTAGCGGCTGCAAAGGTACGATTTTTATTTGTATTACAAAAGGTTAAGTAGTTATTATTTGTTATTTATTTCTCGAAGCCATTTTTCCAGTTCGCCTGTCCACTGGCGTTTGTAGGTAAACGAGTCGCGGAATCCCCATCCGTGGCCACCGATAGGATAGGTGTGCAGGCTGGCAGAAACTTTGTTTTTTACCAGTGCCATGTAATAGTTCACGCTGTTGGCTACCGGCACTGCACCGTCGTCACTGCTGTGCATGATAAAAGCCGGAGGGGTTTGCGGAGTAACCTGCAGCTCGTTGGAGTATTTCTGTTCGAGTTCTTTAGAGGGATTTTTTCCCAGCAGGTTGTCGTGTGAGCCCATGTGCGTATACGTCGGGTCCATGGTGATGACAGGGTAGAACAAAATCTGGAAGTCGGGACGTGTTGCCGCATCGGTAAAGTGAGTGGCCACCGTGCTGGCAAGATGTCCTCCTGCCGAGGAGCCCATGATACCTAATTGTCGGATATTCCATTCATCGGCATGCTGGCGCATGATGCGCAGGGCCTGTTGTGCATCGCTCAGAGGAACTTCATAGTTTCCGTTGGGCATGCGGTAAGTCAGAACGGCATACGTGATACCCTGGCTGTTGAACCAGTTTGCCATATCGTGTCCTTCGTGCTGCATGGCAAGGTGAGTATATCCGCCTCCCGGGCAGGCGACGATAGCCATTCCGTTGCTGTTTTTTGCCGGATAAACGGTAAGGGTAGGCTCTGCTACGTAGAGCGGTCCGTTTTCTACCTGCTGGGTCATGTTGTTTGTGTTGGGAGCTCCGTTGGGCCACAATTTAATTTCTACCGGGTTCTGAGCGGAGAGTATGGCCGACAGAAAGACCATGCTCAAAAGAAATAGTTTTTTCATACGTGTATTGATTTATTTTGTTGTTGAATATCCTTTTCGCCATTCGTCTTCAATTCCTTTTATTGTTGCAGGATGAGGCCTGTAGGCTTCTTCCTGTCCGTTAGACATCTGAAGTTAATCAGGTCTATACCTATAGGACTTCTGGATTGGCAGGTTCAAAGATAGCATAATTCTTTTAAGATAACAAAACACCCACAGACTTCCGTTATGTAAAGGATATCTGTGGGTGAATATTATTAATATGTATAAATCTGTGCTCTTTGGCTTAAGATTTCTTGATGTTCATGCTGGCTTTTACCAGATATACAATCAGCAGTACATAAGCTACCAGCGAAACCACCTGACTCAGCGGATTTTCGAGCCATGCCTCGTTTACGAGGTTGATACCTCCGAAGCGCATAGCCGCGCTGACCACTCCCATCAGGGCACCGCCGGCAATGAAACCGGAAGCAAGCAGCGTTCCTTTTTCTCCACGTTCTGTGTTGACGGCTTCATCTTTGCTGCGGGTAGTAACGTACCAGTTGACAGCTCCACCTACAATAAGCGGCAGGTTCAGTTCCAGCGGGATAAACATACCCAGTGCGAAAGCCAGTGCCGGCACCTTGAAATAAGTCAGTACCAGTGCCAGTACAGCTCCTATACCATACAGCAGCCACGGAGCAGCCACACCGTTCATCAGCGGGTCGATAACGGCAGCCATCGCATTAGCCTGAGGAGCAGCCAGAGCACCCGATGAGAATCCGTAAGTCTTGTTCAGAATCATGATGACACCTCCTACGGTAGCAGCCGAAACCAGTGTTCCTAAGAATTTCCAAGTCTGTTGCTTGGCAGGCGTACTTCCCAGCCAGTAACCGATTTTCAAGTCGGTAATGAAACCTCCTGCCATAGACAGCGCGGTACAAACCACACCTCCCATGACCAGTGAAGCTACCATACCGGTAGCACCTTTCAGGCCGACAGCAACCATCACGACTGAAGCCAGAATCAGTGTCATCAGCGTCATACCCGATACCGGGTTAGTTCCTACGATGGCAATGGCATTGGCTGCTACGGTAGTAAACAGGAAAGAGATACCCGCTACCAGAATAATAGCAACGATGGTATGCAGCAGGTTGCCTTGCATTACATCGAAGTAGAAGAACAAGGCCACCAGTATGATGGTAATGATAGAACCGATTGCGATGATTTTCATGGAAAGGTCTTTCTGCGTACGCACTACATTGGCTTCCGCTTTCTTACCGCCCATTTCCTTGGCTGCCAAGCTTACGGCACTTTTGATGATGCTCCATGAACGTACGATACCGATAATACCCGCCATAGCAATACCTCCGATACCGATACTTTTGGCATACTGAGAGAAGATTGCTTCGGGCGACATGCTGCTTACGGTTTCAGTGATAGCCGGATTCCATGCATTCAGTACCTGGTCGCCCCAGATGAGTGAGATGCCCGGAACGATAATCAGCCATACGGCAAGTGAACCGACGCAGATAATGGCAGCATATTTCAGGCCCACGATGTAACCCAGTCCCAGTACGGCAGCTCCGGTATTGATTTTAACGACGAGCTTTGCTTTTTCGGCAATCATTTCTCCCCATCCGCAGACGCGGGTTGTAAAGTTCTCGTTCCACCATCCGAACGTAGCCACGATAAAGTCGTACAGACCACCTATCAGTCCGGCAAAGAGCAACGGCTTAGCCTGACTTCCTCCCTTTTCGCCCGAAACGAGTACCTGCGTGCTGGCAGTAGCTTCAGGGAACGGATATTCTCCGTGCTTCTCGCTGACAAAATATTTGCGGAACGGAATAAGGAACAGGATACCCAAGATACCTCCCAGCAGCGAGCTGACAAACATCTGGAAGAAATCGACTGTCATTTCGGGATATTTGTCCTGCAAGATATACAAGGCAGGCAGGGTAAAGATGGCTCCGGCTACGATCACACCCGAGCACGCTCCGATAGACTGTATGATGACATTCTCGCCTAATGCACTTTTACGTTTGGCTGCACTCGAAACACCTACGGCAATGATGGCGATAGGGATGGCAGCTTCGAACACCTGACCGACTTTCAGTCCCAGATAGGCTGAGGCGGCAGAAAAAAGTATCGCCATGGCAATACCCCATAACACCGACCAGAGGTTTACCTCCGGATAATTTTTGTCGGGCGACATCAGTGGGTGATACTGTTCTCCCGGTTTCAGTGGACGGAATGCATTTTCGGGCAGTCCCGTTGGTTTTTCGTTTGTTTCTTTCATGTTTTTTCAGGTATTTAGTTTCTTAAATATTTCTTCATGCCGTCGGTAAAGTAAATACCCATCTTGCCGTCTTCGCGTGCATAGATGAAATACGCATCGAGTTCCGGATGTGCGTTGCAGATAGCCTTGGCAGAGTCCAGTCCCAGTACCATGAACGAAGTGGCGTAGGCATCGGCTGTGGCGCAGTCCTTTGCTACGACTGTCGACGAGAGAATGTTATGCTGTACCGGATAGCCTGTACGCGGGTCGATGGTATGTGCATATTTCTTGCCATCCTTGTAGTAGAAGTTACGGTAATTGCCCGAAGTGGCAAGTCCGGCATTCGTAATTTCGAGAACCGTCTGCAACTCTTGGTTTACGGCGAGCGAGTCGTCTATCGGCTTGTTGATACCGATGCGCCAGCTTTCCATGTTCTGGTTCTCACCTTTCATGACCAGTTCGCCTCCGATGTTGATCATATAATTCTTGACTCCTTTTCTGTCGAGCAGGCGTGCCACACAGTCCACTCCGAATCCTTTGGCAATAGCGCTGCAATCCAGCATGACACGAGGGTCTTTTTTGACAATTTTGCCGTCTGTCAGGTCTACTTTATGGAAACCTACAAACTGGCGGATGCTGTCTATTGTATTCGGCTGTATGCCCGTTGCGTTCTTGAATCCGAATCCCCATGCGTTCACCAGCGGGGCCACAGTGATGTCGAATGCTCCATGTGTATCGTTGGAAACGGTTTTCGCAAGGCGGAAAACATAGGCAAACATACTGTCTACCTGCATGTCTTCGTTGTTGTTGATGTGTGTGATGACCGACTGCTTGTTGAACGGAGAAAGCGAGTTGTCTACTTTCTGCAATTCGGCTTCAATGTCTTTTTTCAAGTTCTCCTTCGACTGGTAGGTTATCTTGTACATTGTTCCGAATACCAGTCCTTCATCTGTCTGGTAAGGAGCTTGTTTCCGGAGAATCAGAACCGTTCCGATAATCAGAAATGCCAGGAACGGGAGTTGCCATTTTACGTTTTTATTTGTCATAGGTGCAAGTCTTTATTATGAGTTAAGAAAAAGATGTTCGATAAGGATTTTCACGCCGATGCCAATCAATACCAGACCACCGAAAAGTTCCATACGAAGATTGAAACGTTTCCCGAAGAAGATGCCGATCAGGTTGCCGGCTATAGAAAGAACAAACGATGCGAAACCAATGATAAGCAGCGGACTGAACAGTTGACCGACGGCATTGAATCCGGTGAAAGCAAAAGATATTCCTACAGCCAGTGCATCGATGCTGGTAGCTACCGCCATGGTAAGAATCACCTTCAGGCTGGTAGGGTCGAAACTACATTCTTCGCTGTCCTTGAAATGTTCGCGTATCATGCGGATTCCGAGGAATGCCAGCAAGCCAAACGCAATCCAGTGGTCGTACGATTCGATAAGGTGGTTGAAACGGCTTGCTCCGAACCAGCCGATGAGCGGCATCAGAGCTTGAAAGAATCCAAAGAAGAAAGCCATTTTCAGGAATGTCTGCCAGTGTATGCGGCGCAGTATGATACCGCTTGTAACGGAAACTGTAAAACAGTCTATCGCCAGACTGACGGCAAGCAACCATATTTCGAGTGTAGTCATTTATGCTTAAAAAGGTAAGTTATAAATTAAATTATACGTCAGGTTGAAACTGCTTCCCCCATTTTTCCCGAATCCGGGCACATACCACGGTGTGGAGTTTTCGTGGCTGTCTACGCTCACGCGCTTCTTGTAGCGTACAGCCCATCCCATGTGGAAGCGCTTGTATATTCTTACTTTGATACCTACTACGCCTTCCAGCCATTGTGCCTTACTCTTTTCGCCCAAGTCGGCATAAGGTATGGTGATGTGTCCCCCGTAATTCGGGTCGGTCATGTCGGGACCACTGGCATCGTAGCTGAAACTGCTCATACCGTATCGCAAGCCCACATACAGGTATCCCGGCAGGTAAGGCTTCTGGTAAAACACATTATAGTCCATACCGATGCGGAAATAAGGAGCCGAAGTCTTATAGTGCATATCGTTGGCATCGTTGATGACATCCGTTTTTCCATATCCCACTTCGATAACGGGCAGAAAGCGGTTCTTCAGGTTCGTCTGAAGGATGATTTCGCTGCTCAGCATGTCACTTCCCAGCAGATACCCGCCCGCGCCGGCTATTTCTATACCGATGGACGTTCCCTGATAGAGCGGGGAAGCCTTGTATTCTGCCTTCAGTGTTTCCTTGTCCTTTTTCTGTGCATGTGCAGGAGTTGGAAGCAGCAGACTACTCGTCAGAAGCAATAACAGTGAAATATATTTTGAAATTTTCTTTTTCATTATTGTCTATATTCGGGTTGGTTATAGTCAGTGAGTCGAGGCGGTGGTGCGTACTTGTTACACCGGTAACCTCGTAAAACATCATCGACCCGCAGTCAAGGTTGATGAAGTAGGGGATATTCCGGTGACTGATGTTGATGGTATCTGTTCCGGAAAATCTGTTCTCCAGACTACGGTAGCTAAGTACGAAACGGGTACTGTTATTGTAACTGAGCGGCAGCTTGAAACTGCTGGCGCCAGCTTCTCTGTTTATGAAGGTGTCCGAAACCAGAGAGTCGACGGTACGTGGCTGCAGGCTTCCGTCTGTAAGTGTATCGTATACAACGATGCCGACGAGCGTCTGGCCTACAACGGTTATGGTGTCTGATGTGCTGAACGACCGTCCGTTCTGGTCTACCAGTGCGAAATGTGCATACGACATGGAGTTAGGCGGACAATTCTCCACCTCGCAGGCGGGGAAGAATACGCATAAGAACAAAAGCAAGCCTAATATGACCGGTAGTTTTCTCATGGTTACAGTTCTTTTTCTATTTGATATTTGTTACGCTCGGGAGCATTGCGGGCTATCAGTTCTCCGATAAATCCGGCAAGGAACAACTGGGTACCGATAATCATGGTTGTCAGGGCAAGATAGAAATACGGACTGTCTGTAATCAGTCTGTACGGATTGCCCGAGTACAGGTCGTACAGCTTGTTGATGCCGATGATGGCTACAGCGATGAATCCCAAGATGAACATGATGGAACCCAGAAAGCCGAAAATGTGCATCGGCTTGACGCCGAAGGTGGATAAAAACCACAGGGTAAGCAAATCCAGGTAGCCGTTGACGAAGCGGTTCAGCCCGAATTTGGTCTTTCCGTATTTTCGTGCCTGATGATGAACGATCTTTTCGCCGATTTTGGTAAAGCCGGCATTTTTTGCCAAGTAAGGAATGTAGCGGTGCATTTCGCCGTAAACTTCGATATTCTTGACCACGTCTTTCCGATACGCCTTCAGTCCGCAGTTGAAGTCGTGCAGGTTATGGATGCCCGAAACGGCACGTGCCGTAGCATTGAACAGCTTGGTCGGGATTGTTTTCGACAGCGGGTCATAGCGTTTCTGCTTCCATCCGGAAACCAGGTCGTATCCGTCGACGGTAATCATATAGTAAAGTCCCGGAATTTCATCCGGACTATCCTGCAGGTCGGCATCCATAGTGATGACCACATCGCCTTCCGCCCGTTCGAATCCACAGAACAAAGCCGGCGACTTACCGTAGTTCCGGCGGAACTTTACGCCTTTTACTTCTTTGTTCTCCTTGCTCAGCGATTCGATAACTTTCCATGAACCGTCGGTACTGCCATCGTTTACGAAAATAATTTCGTAGCTGAAATGGTTTGCGTCCATCACTCTCTTTATCCAAGCATGCAGTTCGGGTAAAGACTCTTCCTCATTATATAAAGGTACGATTACTGATATATCCATAGGTCAGAATTGTTTTTTTTGTTTCATTGCCACCAGGCCGGTAGGTATGGCGAGCAGGATACCGTAAAATATATTTTGAAAAATCAATTGAAATGTAAGTTGCAGTGGGGTTAGCGATGAAATGGTGTCGAATGCCTGAATCAGTTGATCGATGGAGGTTACCATTTCGCCTTGTGCAGCCGATTTGACGTTCTCCAACTGCTGCAGATAGGCACTGGCCAGAAAGCCGTGATCCAGAAAACGGAAATAAACATAGTGTGCCACGGCTACCAGAAGAGTAGCAAACAGGTACATGTACAAGGTGAAAAGAAACGCGCGGAAGAATGACAGTTCGCCGTTGCAATACGTGTTTCTGAACTTGCGTACATAAATGTAGCCTAACACCGGGACAAAAAGAGTAAGCAGCACGAACAAGAGCTGGAGGAAAGGAATACTGAACCCTAAGGGGAGAAAAATGAATTTAATAATCCAGTATATTCCCATAAAAGTACCAAATCGCATGGCATGTTCCTGAAGTGTAATCGGTCTGTCTGTTGGCATTTCTGTTTTTCCTTTATATCTTTATATTTATAAGACTACAAAAGTACGTTTTTTGGAGATATTCCGGGCTATAAAACTTGGAAAAAACGTATTTCTTTCGATTTTTGTGAAATTTTTTGAGACAAAGTATTGCACATTCAAAAAATATACCTACCTTTGCACCCGCAAATGAGAAACATCGCAAATGAATCTCTGATGCAGACATAACATGGGTAAGTCCCATACGGCCAGCTCCCTTCGAATCCTCCAGGGCTTGATCGCAGCAAAGGTAGTTGGTTGTAGCGGCGCGATATGGTAAGCTTGCCCACCTGCCTCTTTAGCTCAGTTGGCCAGAGCACGTGATTTGTAATCTCGGGGTCGTTGGTTCGAATCCGACAAGAGGCTCGAAAATAAAACATAGTTATTGCCTCTTTAGCTCAGTTGGCCAGAGCACGTGATTTGTAATCTCGGGGTCGTTGGTTCGAATCCGACAAGAGGCTCGAAAAGTTGGAACATTGTTTCCAACTTTTTTCGTATATGGGCATAAAAAATGCCGCCGGTGTTGTAGCGGCAGCATTTCCTTGTACATAAAGTTTAGTTAGTCTAATTGTTTCTCTCTTTAATTCTCCCTGTTTTGTATATAAAAACAATTTTGGGGCCTTTTTGTTGAAAGGGCATGTTTTTTTTCTGTTAAAAGTTCGTTCGGATGAACTTTATTGCCTGTTTTTGTCCGTTGGTTTACTGCAATTCAAAAAGGAGCATAAACTTCTTTATCAGTATCAATTTGCTGGATAAAGCGGTAAACTGCTGACTCTCGCTTTTTTGTTTTTTCCTGTTCTGGCAAAAAAGAAGCCGGAAAACTGAAAATTTATTCAGTCTTAGTGCATAAAAACATGTAAATCGGTTTTTTTATGCATGTTTTCCCGGCAAGTTTCGGGAAAAACGTCAGCGAAAAATTTAAAAACATCGAGAGAAATTAAAAAAATCTCCTGATAAGTTGGCTGTCTTTTCCGCAAAAGTCATCAAAAACCTTGAAAATGGGCTTTTGTAAGGGTGCAGACAGGCTATTTTGTCTTTCCTGATTTGTTAAATTTTTAGCCATTAATCTGATTTACAGCAGGATATGCCTTATAATACTTCTCGGAAAACAGTTGCCCGGATTATTGTCCGCAAACAAACGATTCTCGGAGGAGAAAATATACAAAATGTCATTCTGACAGGTATCGTTTGTTAATCTGTATATTGCGGCAACTCACTGGCTGGTCTTTCGGGACTTGCAGGATTTGACAAGAGGGTAGAGGAAACTGCCTGTTCGGCCATATTTTCTTCGTTTCCACACGTAGGAGTCTGTATGCCTCCCAGCAAAAGAAAGTCTAAGGGTAAGATAATCTTTTTCATACTATGTTATGGTTGTTAGTGGGTAATTGTTTTACGGTTGTAAGCCATCGTTTACCTGAAAACGCATGATATGGGGAAAATCCCTATTCCTTTTTGTTAAAATATCTTATAAGCCAGATGTTTTTTGCTGTTTGCGGCAGATTTTCCGACAGAAAGCCAGACCGATATTCCGTTTTTTTAGTTGACCGGCTGCTCATATTCGGCAAATCTTTCTGGCAGAAAAATCCTTTTGCCTGAAAAGAATAGGGCAGGGCGTTCCGGCAATTATGGAAACAATCCGTTTTTTTCTTTGGCAGATAAGTATATTTTTTTCTTGATTTCAATCAAGTTTCTGTATCTCATTCTTCTGTACTTCTTGTCTTTTGCGTATTTTTGCATTCGAAAATCGAACAATTAATTATTAAAAATTAAAAAGGAATGGGTGGTTTTTTCGGTACAGTCTCAATGGCTGAATGCGTAACCGATTTATTTTACGGTACGGATTATAATTCACATTTAGGAACAAAACGCGCCGGTATGGCGACTTATTCGGAAGGAGAAGGTTTTGTTCGTTCTATTCATAGTCTGGAAAGCTCTTATTTTCGTACGAAATTCGAAGCAGAACTTCCAAAATTCAGAGGTAAGTCGGGTATAGGCGTTATCAGTGATACCGATCCGCAGCCAATCATGATTAATTCTCATCTCGGAAAGTTTGCGATTGTGACAGTGGCAAAAATCAATAACATAGCCGAACTTGAAAAGGATTTGCTGGATGCCAACATGCACTTTGCTGAAATGAGTCTGGGCAAAACCAACCAGACCGAACTTATCGCATTGCTGATTGTGCAGGGAAAGGATTTTGTAGACGGTATCGAAAATGTTTACAGGCGGATAAAGGGTTCCTGTTCCATGCTGATCCTGACGGAAGACGGCATCATCGTTGCCCGCGACAAATGGGGACGTACGCCTATCGTGATCGGAAAGAAAAACGGAGCCTATGCAGCTACCAGCGAGTCGAGCAGCTTTCCTAACCTCGATTATGAAATAGAGCGTTATGTGGGTCCGGGTGAAATTCTCCGTATGCGTGCCGACGGACTGGAACAGCTCCGCAAACCGAATGAAGAAATGCAGATCTGTTCGTTCCTGTGGGTATATTATGGTTTCCCTGTATCATGCTACGAAGGCCGCAATGTAGAAGAGGTACGTTTCATGAGCGGTTACAAGATGGGTAAGACGGATGAATCGGAAGTGGACTGTGCCTGCGGTATTCCCGACTCGGGTGTGGGTATGGCTCTCGGATATGCCGAAGGAAAAGGTATTCCTTACCACCGTGCCATTGCCAAGTATACTCCTACCTGGCCGCGCAGCTTTACTCCCAGCAATCAGGAGATGCGTTCGCTGGTAGCAAAGATGAAACTGATACCGAACCGTGCCATGTTGCAAGGAAAACGTATCCTGTTCTGCGATGATTCTATCGTACGTGGTACCCAGCTTCGCGACAATGTAAATGTATTGTACGATTACGGAGCAAAGGAAGTGCACATGCGTATTGCCTGTCCGCCGCTGATTTACGGTTGTCCGTTTATCGGGTTCACTTCTTCCAAGAGCGACATGGAACTGATTACCCGCCGTATCATCAAGGAAATAGAAGGCGATGAGAATGCCAAGCTCGACAAGTATGCTACCACCGACTCGCCCGAATACAAGGAACTGGTAGAGCGTATCCGTGCCCGCTTCGGACTTACTTCCTTGAAATTCAATACACTGGAAACCCTGATAGAAGCTATCGGGCTGCCGAAATGCAAGGTCTGCACACACTGTTTCGACGGTTCCAGCAAGTTTTGAAAAAAGGAAAGTGTGAGTATCACTGGAAAGAGATAAAGAGAGATTCCCTTATATAAAAGTTCCCCGAAGGCTGAATGCTTTCGGGGAACTCTTTTTTGTATAGACGATAAATAATTGTTTCCTTCTTGCGTTGGAAGCGTTTTTAGAACGCTTCTGTCATGTTGAAGTAGAACAGATTCTGGCGGTTGATGAAGTTTCGTCCGAAATCGAGCCGGACGTTCATACGCGGCTGAACCTCTATGCGTAGTCCTACTCCGGCATTAGGCAGAACACCTTCTATCTTTCCCGGAGTAGGTCCCATGAATCCGGCTCCTCCCCAGGCAACGAATCCCAGATGGCTGATTACCTTTTTTATCCAGTTGCTCTGGTTCGTATTAAACATCTGGCGGTATTCTACGAGAGCGAGGTGCCCGCTTTTGTCGCGATATTGTCCCATATAATATCCGCGCAAGTCGAAAGGCGTTCCGCTAAGAACATATTTGTTGAGCGGAATATTGTTTCCAAACACATTCTTAGTCTGTATTGTCCATGCCAGCACTTTTCGTTTGCCTACCAGTTTGTATTGTCGGTAATCGAACTCGAAGCGATAGAAGTTGTCATCTCCTCCCAACCATTTCTGATACATGATACCTCTGAAGTCCAGATAAATACCTTTATAAGGATTGGCCGGAACATCACGAGTGTCGTATGTCAACAGAAATCCCAGTCCCGAGCTGAAATTGCTATATCCGCTTGCAGTACCTCCTGCTCTCTTGTAGTCCTCCTGTTCGGGCAGATATTTGGCAGGATTGGTTATCTTGTCGTAATTCAAGTCTATTTGCGGACCGGCAAAGAAGTTGCTTTCGCCAAGGCGGAACAAGAACCAGGGATTAATCTGTATGCCGCTGTAGCGGTACTGGCTGGTAGTATCGCTTCGTACGTAGTCTTTGTTGGTAGTATAGCCTACGCCGTAGAAATTCTCCTGTGTATTTTTGTAGCTGAACTGTCCGAAAATACGGAACTTGTCGTTCTTGAAGAAAAGTTGAGGTTTTACCATGATGTTCAGTCCGCCCTTGAACATAAACGCCATAGCCACAGGCAGTACGGAACGACGCATGGTCGTGTCCTTCGGGTCCATACGGAACGTCATCAGGGCACTTCCTCCCACCAGCAGACCAAAGTCGGGGCTGAAGCTCGGTCCTCCCAAAATATTATAGTGCAGATTACGTTTTGCTAATTTTTTTTGATGGAGTTCTTTTTTATTCAATGAATGTGTGGAAAGGGTGTCACTCGCAGGTGTGCTGCTTGATTCCTGAGCCAGGCAAGCTATTGCAAACAAGCATGTTAGGCATACTAAAAATAATCTCTTCATAATTATATTCTTTCGAGGCACAAAAGTACGAAAAAAAGCATTATCTGTCCCGTATTTTTATAAGAGTTTGTGGTATGCTATGTGTTTTTAACGGCTTTGTGCTAAATACCACATACCGATTATAAATTAGGCCTAAAAAATGGTAATGTGTTTGGCTGTTCGGAAGCTATTTCCTATTTTTACACAAAAGAATCATTAACAACGAAAGAATATATGACAGTAATAGAACGTTTTTTGAAGTATGTAACTTTCGACACGCAGTCTGACGAGTCAACCGGTGTTACTCCCAGTACACCGAAACAAATGGTGTTTGCC
Source organism: Phocaeicola sp. HCN-6420 (assembly GCF_037890145.1). NCBI lineage: Bacteria > Pseudomonadati > Bacteroidota > Bacteroidia > Bacteroidales > Bacteroidaceae > Phocaeicola > Phocaeicola sp. HCN-6420. Next base: position 14,606 of record NZ_JBBKBJ010000007.1, on the reverse strand, counting down.
AAGTATCTGAAAACCGAGCTGGAAGCTCTGGGGCTGGAAGATATTTCGCTGGATGACAACGGTTATTTGTTTGCAACTCTTCCTGCCAATGTGAATCGAGATATACCCACTATCGGATTTATAGCTCATATGGATACCAGTCCTGATATGTCGGGAAAGAACGTGAATCCCAATATTGTCCGTAATTATGGAGGCGAAGATATTCCTCTGTGCAAGGAAGAAGGTATCATTCTTTCTCCGAAGCAGTTTCCCGAACTGCTGGATCATGTAGGAGAGGATTTGATTGTGACCGACGGCCACACCTTGCTGGGAGCCGATGATAAGGCGGGTATTGCAGAAATTGTAGCTGCTATGGCTTACTTGAAGGAGCATCCTGAAATAGAGCATGGAAAAATCCGTGTCGGATTCAATCCGGATGAGGAAATCGGACTGGGCGCGCATAAGTTCGATGTAGAGAAATTCGGTTGCAAGTGGGCGTATACGATGGACGGAGGCGAAGTAGGAGAACTGGAGTTCGAAAACTTCAATGCGGCTTCTGCCAAGATACATGTAAAGGGAAGAAATGTACATCCCGGGTATGCCAAGAACAAGATGATCAATGCTTTGCTCGTAGCCAATGAATTTGTGGGTATGTTGCCGGCAAACGAAACTCCTGCTACGACCGAAGGTTATGAAGGGTTCTATCATCTGATTGGTATGGAAGGTGAAGTAGAACAGGCTACCGTTTCATATATTATCCGCGACCACGACCGTCAGAAGTTCGAAGCACGCAAGATTTTTATGCAGGGATGTGCCGAAAAAATAAACAAGAAATACGGCGAGGGTACAATTAAGGTCGACATAAAGGATCAGTATTATAACATGCGCCAGCAGGTAGAACCGTTGATGCACATTATCGACATTGCCTTTGCTGCCATGCAGGAAGCTGGTGTAGAGCCGAAAGTGAAGGCTATCCGCGGAGGAACAGACGGAGCGCAGTTGTCATTCAAGGGGCTGCCCTGTCCGAATATTTTTGCCGGCGGACTGAATTTCCACGGTCGTTACGAATTTGTTCCCATTCAGTCTATCGAAAAGGCTATGAACGTGGTAGTCAAAATAGCCGAACTGACAGCAAAAAGATATTGATGACAGATCAGTAAAACACACGGGGATATTCCCCTTTCACCACAGGTTATAACCAGTACCGGTTGAGATGAACTTTTCGGGCGGAGTGAAGTATAATCTGTGGTGATAATTTAAATATTAACCTTAAACATTCTATTTGATGAAAACTACTCCTTTTACCGAGAAGCATATCGCTCTCGGCGCCAAAATGCATGAATTTGCGGGTTATAACATGCCTATCGAGTATTCGGGTATTCTTGATGAACACAATACGGTTTGTCAGTCGGTTGGGGTATTCGATGTTTCTCACATGGGAGAATTCTGGGTGAAAGGACCGCATGCTCTTGAGTTTATCCAGCAGGTTACTTCGAATAATGCAGCTGTACTTACCCCGGGTAAGGTGCAGTACACTTGCTTCCCGAATGAAACAGGAGGTATTGTCGACGATTTGCTGGTGTATTACTATGAGCCTGACAAGTATATGCTGGTGGTGAATGCTGCCAATATAGAAAAGGACTGGAACTGGTGTGTAAGTCATAACACAGTAGGAGCGGAACTTGAAAATTCTTCCGACCGTATCGCACAGCTTGCTGTTCAAGGACCAAAGGCTATCGATACGTTGCAGAAACTTACTTCTCTGAACCTTTCCGAAATACCTTATTATACATTCCGTGTAGGTGACTTTGCCGGAGTACCGAATGTTATTATATCGAATACGGGCTATACGGGTGCCGGTGGTTTCGAACTCTATTTTTATCCTCAGGATGCAGACCGTATCTGGAACGCTATTTTCGAAGCGGGTGCGGCATATGGCATAAAGCCTGCAGGACTGGGTGCACGTGACACGCTTCGCCTGGAGATGGGATTCTGCCTGTATGGCAATGATATTGATGATACTACCTCGCCGCTTGAAGCTGGCTTGGGATGGATTACAAAATTTGTTGAAGGAAAGAATTTTACCAATCGTCAGGCTTTGGAAAAGCAAAAGGCCGAAGGGGTGACACGCCGTTTGGTAGGATTTGAAATGATAGACAGAGGTATTCCTCGTCAAGGATATGCATTGCTCGATGCAGAAGGAAATACAATAGGACATGTTACTTCGGGTACAATGTCGCCTACTCGTAAAATAGGTATCGGATTAGGTTATGTACAGGTTGCATTTGCCAAGCCGGGTACGGAAATTTATCTGGACAATCGTGGACGGCATCTGAAGGCAAAAGTGGTGAAACCACCTTTCCGGAAGAATGTATAAAAGTGGTATTGTCTGTTATCATTTAAATAGGAGAATATGTATGCTATTGATCCGACAACGGAGGGACTGGAGGCATACTGGAAGATGGATGAAGGTTCTGGCAATAACTTTAAAGACTATGCCGGACATGGAAATGATGCTCATTCGGTAGGCGAAACGGTATGGTCGCCCAATGAACGTTTGGATGGAAAGAAATAAATATGTTTCTTTGTACTTTGAATTGACCGAATAAGATGCAACATAGAAGGCGTTACCTATGACAAGGTCTGACGCCTTCTTTTTTATATCTATTTTATAACAATAAATTATTATGAAAACACTAAGACATTTTTCAAGGTTTGCTTTAGGAGCTTTGCTGGCTTCTGCTTGTCTGCAAGCCGAGGCACAGATTGATTTAGTGAAAGGTGGGAAAACTAAATCAGTCATCGTTTTGCAGCAAGATTCCAGAGAGAATCGTACGGCTGCAAATATTTTGCGCTTGTTTGTTGGACGTATTTCGGGTGCGGATATTCCTATTGTAACGGATAAGGTCGTGAAGAAAGGCGATATACTTATCGGAGCCGAAGCACCAGACGGAGTAAAGGAGGATGGGTATGCTTTATCGACCTCCGGGGGAATCCTGAAAATTTCGGGTGAAGCAAATGGAGTAGTTTATGGTGCGGTATCTTTGCTTGAAGATTATTTGGGAGTAGATTATTGGGGGGAAAACGAATACTCACTGAAGAAATCGGATAATATATCTTTGCCGTTGATTGAAAAAGTTGATAACCCTGCATTCCGTTATCGGCAAACGCAGTGCTATGCAACCAAGAACGATTCCATCTATAAGTGGTGGAACCGGCTGGAAGAACCTCAGGAAGAATTTGCTGCCGGATACTGGGTACACACGTTCGATAAATTGCTTCCGGCAGAAGTCTATGGAGAAAAGCATCCTGAATATTATGCATATTTCAATGGGAAGAGAAATCCGGGCAAGGCAAGTCAGTGGTGTCTGAGCAATCCGGAAGTCTTCGAAATCGTATCGCAGCGTATTGATTCTATTTTCAAGGCAAATCCTGATAAAAAACTGATTTGTGTAAGTCAGAATGATGGTAACTATACGAATTGTACATGTGAAAACTGTCGGAAAATAGATGAGGAAGAAGGGGCTTTGTCGGGTTCTGTCATTCATTTTCTGAATAAGCTGGCCACACGTTTTCCCGACAAGGAATTTGCGACACTTGCTTATTTGTATACCATGAATCCTCCCAAGCATGTCAAGCCTTTGCCCAATGTGACGGTAATGCTGTGTGATATTGATTGTGACCGTGAAGTTTCATTGACGGAAAATGCCAGTGGACGCCAGTTTATGAAGGCACTCGATGGCTGGTCGAAGATTTCAGACAATCTTTTTGTGTGGGATTACGGAATAAACTTCGATAATTACTTATCTCCATTCCCTAATTTTCACATCTTGCAAGATAATATACGTACTTTCCGCGACCATCATGTGAAAATGCACTTTTCTCAGATTGCAGGTAGCTGGTGCGGTGATTTTGCGGAATTGAGAGCTTACCTTGTAGCCAAGTTAATGTGGAATCCCGATGCTGATGTAGACAAGTTGATGAAGCATTTCCTGAATGGATATTACGGTGCGGCTGGTGATTATTTGTATCGTTATATAAAGGTGATGGAGGGTGCTTTGCTGGGCAGCGGACAGCGTCTGTGGATTTACGATTCTCCTGTTTCCCACAAGAACGGCATGTTGCGTCCGGCACTGATGAAGCGTTATCAGAAACTGTTTGATGAGGCCGAAGCTGCTGTTGGCAGTGATGCAGTCTTGTTGGAGCGGGTAAAGAGAGCACGTATGCCGTTGCTTTATTCCGAACTGGAACTGTTGCGTACGGAAACTGAAAAGGATTTGGCTACCGTAACGCAAAAACTAAATTATTTTGAACAGGAAGCCAAACGCATGGGCGATCCGATGTTGAACGAGCGTAACAATCATGCACTGGATTATTGCAAGTTGTATCGTGAGCGTTATTTGCCGAAAGAAAACGTCAATTTGGCAAAAGGTGCTAAAGTCATCTGGTTACAGCGTCCTCACGAGCGTTACGAGAAATTAGGTGAAACAGCATTAACCGACGGATTGTTTGGAGGTGCTGGGTTCGTAGAAAGCTGGATTGGCTGGGAAGGTACAGACGGATCTTTTGTACTCGACCTGGGTGAAGTGAAGGATGTAAGAAGCATTGAAACCGATTTTCTGCATCAGATTGGTGCATGGGTTCTTTTCCCGTTGAGCGTATCGTATAGCTATTCGACAGATGGCGAAAATTATCAGTCATGGAAAACGATTGATATGCCTGAGGAACGTTCGGGAAAGGTACTTTTCAGAGGGGTGAAGGCTGAGTCGGATACTCCTTTGCAGGCACGGTACCTGAAGGTTGAAATAACGGGGACAAAAGTCTGTCCTCATTGGCATTATGGGGTAGGTCATCCTTCGTGGTTCTTCATCGACGAAGTAACGGTGAAATAAGGCTTTTAAACATATTATTTCCTGTTTTTTGATAGACTGAGTTCCTGAATGCAAGTATATGCTAAAGTCGGGAACTCAGTCTTTTCTTTGGAAAATTGTAAAACACTGTTATGGATTGCGTATCTTTTCTTAATTTATGTTGTAAAACACACTTTTCTATGCCATTTATTTGCTAATAACGAGATACTCCGTATCTTTGCAATGTGTTTTTCATAGTATTAGATTTAAGGTTAACAAAGGTTGGAGTACAGCGGTACTCCTTTTTTTATGCCCGTATGTTTGGACATCGGTTTGTTAAGTCACTTATACAAAAAAAGAGAGGCTTCGCAAGGAGCGAAAACCTCTCTCAATAAAATGATAGATAAATCTGTTAATTCTTTTCCAAGTTCATCAGTACACGTCCCAGCATCATGATGGAAGAACCGCGCAATTCAGGAAGTGAAGTTCTGATATACTTGATTACTTCAGGCATCAGTTCCGGTGAGTCTGGGAACAAGCGAGTGACGTTGAGCAGGATGAGTTCGAAATCTTGTGAGTCGAGTTCTGATTTTTTCTGCTTAACCATTTCGAAATAGGCTTTCTTATCTCCCTTGGCATAGCATTCTATCAGTTCGAATACAGGAGCGAACGGATATTTCTGGTCCAGTTTCAGCGAGTAGATATCTTGCTTGAGCTGCTGGTAGTCTGCTTCATTGAATTTATTTTCAGCGAAGATATAGCCCGAAAGATAAGTCGAAGTCGCCGAGTGATAAAGCTTCTGGAGGTGAGCCAGTGCTGCTTCTTTTGTCTTGCTGTCTGCCTTTTCAACATTCTTTGTCCAGAATTGACATTTCGGGTCGGAAACGTCGAACGTATAGCGTGTGAAGACAAAGAGATTGTCGGCAGAAAGCTTTTGTTTGTCGGTTAGTGAGTTGAAGTAATCATCGATTATCTTGTAGCCTTCATCCAGCTTTTTCTGTTCCATAAACGACATGGCATAGGCATCTACCAGTTCAGGAGTTCTTTCGCCGCTGTCGTAGCGTTGCTTCATGCGTTCGGGAGTCATTTCCGGGTTCAGTTCGTTTTTCACTTTAGCTACAAATGCATCTGCCGGAAAAGCTCCAGTGATAGTTACTTTTGCCTTACCCTGCTGGTCGGCTATGACAAAGGTCGGATAGGCTTTTACTTCGAACTGCTGAGCCAGTTCTTTTCCTTCTTTTTCGGCATTCAATTTGATGCAGACAAATTGTGAATTAAAGTAATCGCCGACTTGCTTTTGTGGAAATACTTCTTTCGACATTTTCCGGCAAGGACCGCACCAGTCTGTATAGAAATCGATAAATACAAGTTTATTTTCAGCCTGTGACTGTTTTACTGCTTCGTTGAAATCAATGCTGCGGAAGTTGGTCTGAGCAGTTACGGTACTTGTTGCCAGTGTCAGACCCAACAGGATTGATGAAAGTGTTTTTTTCATAAGAGTTAATAGATGAATTATAATATTTTATTTCTGAAAAAGAGATTGCAGGAAGTTGATTCCTACGATGGGGAAATAGGTCTTCTGGCAATCTCTTGTTATTGTTAAGTTATCTCGAGCTGTTACGGTATTCTATTTTCTTAATCTTCAGTGGAGTATGATATACAAATTCTTTATCCAGAGCTACACCTGTCATAATGGGTTCGATGTTCAAATCCTGTCCCATGGTGTATTTGTAAATTGTTCCTCTCTTGTCTGTTTCTGCTGCTTCTTCGTAGGTGCAGACTACCAGGTCAAGTTCGCCACGTGATTGCCATTCGAAACTTGCATAAGTGATTTCTCCCGGATAAGTTTTTACGACTTTGCATACCTTGTTTTCGTAATTGAACTGATACAGTTTGTTGCCTGCTACGTAAATCATGATAGGATATTCGTAAGAGAAACTGTAGAATGTAGCCTTGTCAATATCGGTAGCTTCGGCAGCAGTAAAGCTGTATGCATTGGTCTTGCTGACGGTTGAATAGCTAATGGTCATCTGGTAGATATAGTAATCCGTATTATTTTCCGTACTCTTCATCAGAGCAAAGCTGGATGCCGGATTGTTTTCACCATATACGATGGTACGATTAGTCTGTTGCCATGAGAAGGCTCCTGCCGTTTCAGTCAACTTGGTACAGTATTTAGCATACATGTTTTTCAGGTATACAAAACTTTCTGAATCCATATCATAGAATACTACTGCACTCATTCTTCCGTAAGGATTACAGAATCCCAGAGGGTAGGGCTTGAAGAGTTTAGCCGTGGATGCATCGTAGCGGTTAATCGGACTTGCAAAGATTTCTCCGAAAATGATACTGCTTGCAAAAACTCCATCTTCTGTTATGAAACCACGGTTGCTTGTATCGTATGCTTTTCCATATATTCCTTGATGCGGGAACTGGTCGAGTACTTTCACCGGATGTTTGATGAGCTGAGATGGGAAAGTGAAGGCCTCATTGTAAGTTGGATCGATATCGAATAAGGTCTTGTCCTGAATAGAGTTTTCCAGTTTGTAAGAACTGGTTTCAGTAATCAGCCATAAGTTGACCGGCATGGACGGGTTGGAAATGTATCCGGTATACAACAAGTCTTTTGCTCCCTTGAGCTGTTCTGTATTGGTAAAGATATCGTGTATCATGGTAGTGTCACCTACACTGTTAGGCATACTCAGGAAATCTATTCCAATCACTCCGTCTTCCTTTTCACCCAACACATAGAAACCGGTAGTCAGTGAGGTGCTGACTTGTAGTGTCATATCTGATATAATCCATTGCATACCGGTGGAATTGTCTTTGATAATCAGGTACAGGTTGTAGCTTCCCGGATTCATGACTACGGTTGTTTTCAGGTTTTTCTCATTGCCAAGTACGGTATGGGTATGCTGGTCACTTCCCAAATCCTTTTGACAGGCATACCAGGTATATTCGTACTGGCTGTCGTCATCACCCAGTATACTTCCGGTTATCGTCGGTTCGATTGTCAGTTCTGTGATACCAGCCAGTACAGAATATGTTTTTTCTGTACCTGTAACGGTAATTTCGTTTACCGGAAGATGATCGTACGAGCCTTTGTCTTCTACACATGAGTAGAGACTGAAAAGGCAGCCGAACATGGCTGGATATAATATATGAGTTAGCTTCATAGTAAAATCCTATTTTTATAATTATTATTTGTTATAGTAATCGTCTGGAGTATCGCCGTATTTCCATGCGTTAGGGTCTATGGTGTTGACGGTAGGACAGTGCATCATGGTACCGTCGTCTTCGAGAACGGCATATTCTCTTCCTTTTTTCGCTTGTTCCAGCAAGTACCGGGCAAGAGATTCAGCTATGGCTCCTGCTCGTCCCATCGGCATGATGTTCTTATCGGCATAATCTTCTACGGTGGTATTTGAAACTTCCATCATTAGTAACCATTTCTTACGTGAGAAGCTGCCGAAACTTCCTAAGCCGTTCTGGCCCCACCATCCATCAGGTTGTACCATTACGTCGTTGATAATTACTTTATGGTAAGTTGCGTCATTGTTGTAACCGTACTGAGTTTCCGGAAGGTCATACTTCGTATTATCCACGTAGTTGGTAAATGGGCATGCGAAGTACTCATTGGGTTGTAACTTTAGCTGCAATGTGAGTGTATCATCTACCATTTCCGGAGTACGGTTGAAGGTTATGTCTATATAGGCATATTGTTCTCCTGCTTTGATGACGTAGTCTTTAGGAAAATCTACATAATCTCTTCCTGCTACAGCATCGGTACTGTCTTTGCCGATGGTAATGCTGAATGGGCGGTCGTAATCCTTAATTGTACCACTGGTGGCTACTCGCAATTGTACGGTATAAGTATTGGCAGTCATTGCACCAAATTCTACTGGGGTATAATATTGGTGTGCCCATTGGTCGGGAGATCGGAAGTCTTCCCCCCAGCGTACATCAAAATACAGTCCGTCCACTCCCTCGTAGTCCATGATTTCTTTTTCACAAGAAGTGAAAGATGCGGCAAATGCCAGTATGTATATATAAATCAATAGCTTTTTCATACGATAAAATTTTATTGTCTGTTATCTGTTTCGCTCTTAGGCAGAGGTACTACATAATTGGAAAGTAGCATTTTGTAGGTAGTTGTAACATCGGTACCGGATGCAAATTCTTCCATAGCGTGACGCTTGTAGTAGAAGAACAATTGTCCTTCGCCGATGACTTCACGTGCAAACTCATCTGTAATCAGTTGTTCTTTATTGTCGGCAGTTACTTCTTCGTCCGTAGTCAGGTTACGGTTCCAGCGAATCTGGTGCAGAGCATCCTGTGCTTCTTGCAAGTCGTCGGTACATTCGGCTACGATCAGGTACATTTCGCTGATACGCATAAGTGGAATCATCGACTTGAAATAGGAATCGGTAGTAACCTGTTCGTATTTCAGTGAATAGGTGATACTTGTACTTACGCCTCCTTCTTCTCCTTCGCTGTCGGTACTGGTTACTACTTCTTCCCACATTTTGCGGCGGTAGTCACTGCTGCTGTTTGTTCCGTAGAACTGAGCCAGTTTGGAGTCATCTCCCGACAAGCCTCCTACAAAAGTGAGAGCATCACCTTCCAGGCTCTGTGAGAACAGTCCGTCGAACAAGGTTCCGCGACTGGTGTTGTAAAGACCGAACATTACCTCGGTAGAGAATACTCTGTCGGGGGCGGAAGTAGAGGTCGCTGCCGCTCTGGTTACCCATGGAAATGTTTGATTAAGCGTAATCTCATCCAGCAGTTGGCTTGCGCAGTTATAGGCCTCGGTCTTGTTTCCCATCCACATGTAAAGGCGGGCCAGTAATCCTTGTACGGCATAGTAATTCAGTCGGTACTGGCGGTTGCGGAGGAAGGTAGGATTTTCCTGATTGTTGGTCGATTGTTCGTCCGAGTCGTCGGCCTGTACACCTTCTGTACGAATCGGATCATCTTTCAGCAAATCGGATGCATCTTTTAAGTCTTTCAGAATCTTGTCGCATACTTCCTTGGCTGAGAGAATGGGCATGATGTCTTTGTTGTTGGGAATATCCAGATAGGGGATAGCCTGGCTCGATTCTGTTGAAGATGAGTAAATAGGACCATACAGTCTGAGTAAATCGAAGTGCAACATGGCACGCAGGGCAAGTGCTTCTCCTTTCACAATCGGGTAGTAACGTGAAGAAAGAGCAGTCTCCGGAGCATCACAATGATCTATCAGTACGTTGATGTTGGCTATCATTTTGTACGTCTTTTCCCAGAGCGAACTGGAAGTACTTTCGAATGAATCATCCTGATAGTCGTAGTTGGCATATACTTTATAGGGATGTGTACCGTTGGCAGGTACATTGTAATATTGTGCCATGACATCAATCACTCCCATCGACAGGGTAGAGCCGTAAGTTTCGTTCATGCTGCTGTATATACCGTTCAGTACGGTAAAGAATCCCTCATTTTCGCTATACAGCTTGTCTTCCATGATACCATCTTCCATATCCACTTTCAACCAGTCGGCACACGAGGAAGTGGTGAAGCTGATAGCTGTTATTATTAGTAGGTTTTTCAGTAAGTTCTTTATTTTCATAATGGTAGTTTTTATAATTAGAAACGGATGCCGACAGAGGCTGAAATCTTTCTGGAGAACGGATAATCGATACCTCGTTCTTCCTTGATTGTTGACAGGCGGAACAGGCTATTACCGTATATACGTACGTTGAATGATGAGGCACCGATAGACTGTAACCATTTTCCGGCTGTAGTTTCGTAACCTACAGATACGGTAGAGAGTTCCAGTGTATTGTCATCGGCAATGAAGCGTGATGACATGTTGGTGGTACTTGTATCATCAATACGTTTAAACTTGGCAATATCTCCCGGCTTTTGCCATCTGTCGTACAGTGCACGTTTGTCCTGATTGTACTTTACCTGTACGTCGCTGATGTTTTCTACTTTGTTGAAGAGGGTAGAAAGGAAGGCTTGTCCTCCGTAGCGGTAACTGAAAATGGCATTGACAGAGAAGCCTTTCCAGTAGAAGCTTGTACCGAATGCTCCTTCAATATCTGGAGTAGAATCTCCGCAGATAACTTCGTCGGCCGAATCCCACTTGAAGGTATACGAACCGTCTTTGCGGATAAAGATTTCATTACCGGTCATCGGGTCGATACCTGCCGAGCGGACAGCGTAGAGGGCTGTGTTGCTGGCTCCGTCATAGTATCGTGTCAGGGTCTGGTTGGTACGTCCTTTTTCATTGTATTTTTCCAGCAAGTCGCCAATGTTGTAATAAGTTGTGCGGATGTGACGCAAGTTGGCATTGACCGTCCAGTTCATATCCGGTTTACGGATGATGATATAACTTCCGGTGAAAGTAGTACCAACATTTTTCATGGCTCCGATGTTCATCGGTACTTGTGAAATACCGGTAGAAGGCGGGAAGTCGATGCTCAGCAACAACGGGTCGGTTTTCTTAATAAAGAAATCGGTGCTCAGACGCAGACGGTTGTGGAACATTTCAATGTCGATACCCACGTTGTTTTCATTAGTACGCTGCCATTTCAACCCACTGTTTCCCCATGAACTGATCAGGGCTGCCAGACCGAACATGTTTGGATACTGTGTGTAGTATGTATAGATACTGTTAGCCATCTTGGCATCCAGGTTCGCATTTCCCGGGTTACCGATAGAGTATCTCAGTTTCAGATAATTGAGAACGCCGTTCTTATTGAAGAAATCTTCGTTGTGGATGTTCCATCCCAGACCTAACGACCAGGTTGTAGAGAAGGGATTGTTTACTCCATATACAGAAGAGCCATCGGTACGTAAGTTGAAATCTACCAGGTATCTCAACTGGTAACCGTAGTTGAAGTTAGCATAGTAGCTGGCTGTTCTCGATTTTGCAATCGAAGAACTCGGTCTTCCACCTTCCGGATAACCATTGGCGAAGTTGGGGTTTGAGAACAAGTCGCTGGAATATCCGATTGCCTGGAACATAGACAGATTGGAGTTGTTTTCACTAATCTGCATACCACCAATGGCGTTTACGGTATGTTTGCCGAACGTCTTTCCGTATGATACGTCGAGACTTCCATCGTATGAAGACGATTTGGTGTTCGATTCGGTATAACTACCTCGTTTCAACTCATCGGTTGTCAGATACTTGCTCATTTCCGGAGAATCGAACTGTTTAGAATTGTATCGTCCTACGATGAGGCCCAGTTTGCCTCGAATACGTAATTCTGGCAACGGACGGTATTCTATCTGGAAGTTATTGGTAAACGACAACTGGTTATTCTTGTCGTAACTCTTCTGGTTCAAGTCCCATAATGGGTTGGTTATATATTGTGTACCACCTGTAGGCGATTTGATTTCTTCGATAACCTGTTCTATTTCTCCGTATTCATTGTATTTGTCGTAGAACGGATTGGTACGTGCAAAATCACTGAATGAAACCGTCGGGTTTTCTACATCGGTATTTGTGATATTGGTCTGGTTTGTAAACGCGAATTTATCGATACGGTATGTCAACTGTACGTTTCCATTCAAGACGTCACGGTTAGAATTTTTCATGACACCTTGAGTTTGTGTGTAGGTCATACCAATACCATAGCGGAAAGCTGCATCACCACCTTCGGCAAAGATGTTGTGGCTTTGGGTAAAACCGGTTTGCAGCGGTTCGTTCAACCAGTAAGAGTCGATGCCTTGTTTGGTTCTCAACATACGCTGGTTGTATAGATTCTGGTAATATTCATCGATGATGTTTCCGTTGTCGTCCAATGATCCGTAATATCCGGCGAGCTTTTCATACTGAAGCTTCTCTGAAGAGTTCATCAGGTTGTAGTCGGTCAGGTCGGCCCATTCTATACCAAAGTTGCCGTTGTAGTTGAATTGCAATCTTCCGGCTTCCGGTTTTTTTGTTTCCACTACTACTACACCGTTGGCAGCCTTCGCACCGTAGATGGCAGTAGATGCGGCATCCTTCAGGATGGTAATACTTGCAACTCGGTCCATGCTCAAGTCGGTAATGGTCGACAGAGTTGTTTCAAATCCATCCAGGATGAAAAGTGGTTGGTTCGGGTTGGTGGTATATTCAGTTTCCAGTCCAACTATATTAGTGTTACCTCCAATGTTCAGGTTCATGGTGGCGTTCGGGTCAGATCCGGCAAGGTTGTTTTCCAGCACAATGAACGACGGATCAAGAACTTTCAAGCTTTGCAGCACGTTCTGGTTGCCGACTGTTTTCAGTTCTTTTTCCGAATAAGTAGCCATAGATCCGGTAAAACTCTCAGCTTTTCGGGTATAGATACCGGTAATAACGGTTTCCTGAATAGCTACGGCATCGGGCTCCATACGTACTTTGACCTTTTCAGAAGGATTGTTAACACGTACCGTTTGCGTTTTCATTCCTACATATGAGAAAATAAGCGAATGTACGTTTTGGGGAATGGCAAGGGTGAAATTGCCATCGATATCTGTAATGACTCCAATCCCATTTGAGTTTTTATAAGTAATGTTTACACCGGGTAGGGGATTACCGGTTTCATCGATGACAGTACCTTGATAAGTTACTTTACTATTCTGATTCGATTGAATAGTTTGGTTAGGCGTGTTTTCAGTAGCTGCGTGTATTTGGGTGTTGGCTATCGGAAAAATGCTTGCAGCCAAAACCAAATAATTAAGCTTGTTGCCATGCAGCCAGTTTTTAATTGGTGGAATAGCTTGCGATAAGCAATAAGGATGATTTTTTAAATTCATAGCTGATAGTTATTGTAAGATTGTGTGTGCAAACGTATAGAAAATATATCAACTAACCAATATTTTGCTTGATTTTATTTGAAAAAAATAAATTTTGGTCGGCAACTTTTGATTTTTTAGTTTCTATTTGTAATAATATTTACGAGAATGAATAAATCTAAATTATATTTAATGCGCTGTTTATCAATTTGTTGTAAATGATATTTTTCCTAAAAGTTAGATAAAATTTGTATTTAAGTTCTTATTGATTGTTGGAAGGATAATTAGCTTTCATGTCACTTTCTTACTCCTTTTATAAATAAGAAGATAGTATTTAGCTCTTTTTTATAATTTTTTTTTGGAAGTTCATTGAACTTTTTGGGCTTTATCTCGTTAATCTTTATAGATGGTTTATTGTATTGAAATGTAGATTTAGTTGTTGCATCTTTAGGTGTAATAAGAATGTGGAAAAGGTTAGTTTAAATTCCCGTTGATATGAGGAATTAGAGGATGGGATGCTTTGGCGTTTCAATGAAGCTCTTTTTTTTGTTGAAATGTCAAAGCATCTTGTTCTGTGACGTTTGGCTTTTCATTGAATCAGTATGATTCGGATGTTTTGTAGAAAAGTTCCTTTGTCGGGTTGTTGCTCATTTATAAATACTATTAAGTGATTGAGTAAGCTTGGTTTTACGGTGTTTCCCATAGCTTTCCTGTTTTTTCAGAAAGATGCCTTCTTTTTCTTCGGCTTTTCTCCCGTTGTCGTGGGCTTGTTTTGTACAAAAACTTTAGGAATTTGTACAAAACAGAATATTTTTTGTACAAAAAGCAGAGGAAATTTCAGCATGTCTTTTCGGACTTTCCCGTATTTTCTTATTCAGATCCCGGATTCTTTTGTTTTTTTCTCTTGACTTTTTCGGAGGAAAAATCCGTTTTTTTTAATCCGACTGCCCGTTAATGACAGAATTTATTCCTATCAGCCGTATATTTTTCATGCCTTTTTGGGATAGGCTTGATAGATTTTTTGGTTTC
>NZ_JBBKBJ010000006.1:0-174973 GCF_037890145.1 Phocaeicola sp. HCN-6420 | reverse complement strand
CTCTCAAATCAATTCGAAAATTTTTATGTTGACGAAAGTAATACTTCAAGCCAATATCGATAAGGTTGCCAAATATTTTGAGCGCGCCGACAAGATAGTAATCGTAACTCATGTTTCTCCCGATGGCGATGCGTTGGGCTCATCGTTGGGACTTTTTCATTTTTTAGAAACTCAGGAAAAAAATGTTCATGTGATTGTTCCCAATGCTTTTCCTGATTTCCTTCGCTGGATGCCCGGAGCCAAAGATATTATCCGTTACGATAAGTATGCAGAATTTGCCGACCGGCTGATAGCTGAGGCTGATGTGATTTGCTGCCTCGATTTTAATGCTTTGTCGCGTATAGACGAAGTCGCTAAACCTGTTGCGGCAGCTCCCGGACGGAAAGTATTGATCGACCATCATCTGAATCCTGAAGATTTTTGTCGGGTTACCATTTCTCACCCGGAAATATCGTCTACTTCCGAATTGATATTCCGTCTGATTTGCCGTATGGGAAATTTTGAAGATATTACACGGGAAGGGGCTGAATGTATTTATACTGGTATGATGACCGATACTGGAGGCTTTACTTACAATTCGAATAACCGAGAAATTTATTTCATCATCAGTGAGCTTTTGTCGAAGGGTATTGATAAAGATGAAATCTATCGCAAGGTTTTCAATACCTATTCCGAAGATCGTTTACGTTTGATGGGATATATTCTGTATGACAAGATGCAGGTACTTCCACAGTTCCGTTCGGCACTGATTTGGTTGACAAAGGAAGAACAAAGCAAATTCCATTGTATCAAGGGAGATACAGAAGGATTTGTCAATATACCTTTGCAGATGAAGGGAATATGCTTTTCTGCTTTCTTGCGTGAAGATACAGAAAAGAACATGATTAAGGTTTCGCTTCGTTCGGTAGGTACGTTCCCTTGCAATAAAGTGGCTTCGGAGTTCTTCAATGGAGGAGGTCATCTGAATGCCTCGGGAGGTGAGTTTTATGGAACGATGGAGGAAGCTATTACCTTGTTCAAGCAGGCTTTGGTGAAATACGAAAGTTTGTTGCTTAGTGAAACTGGAAAAAATTAACAACCTGAATAAGCCTGTTGGAACGACTGGTTCGAACAGGCTTTTAATACAATGAAAAACATGAAAAGACTGAATGTATTAATTCTAAGTATGTGTTTTACACTGGGAGTATGTGCTGCAAGGCCTGCTTCCGAAGTTTATACTTCTGTAAGAGGAACCCAGTGGGAGTGGAATAAAGGGACAATTGTGGTTCATTCGCCGGAACGTCCTGCCGGACAGAAAAGTGTATTGGGGCTGACTGTTCCGAAAATGGAAGTAGTCCGTGTTGGTTTCGTAGGACTGGGTATGAGAGGTCCGGGAGCTGTAGAACGTTTTACACATATTCCAGGCACTCAGATTGTGGCTCTTTGTGATTATGAGCAAGAACGTGCTGAGGCTTGTCAGAAGTATTTAAAGGAAGCATCTCTGCCTAAGGCTGCTGTATATTCGGGTGAAAAAGGATATGAGGAACTTTGTAAACGGGAAGATATTGATCTCGTGTATATCGCAGCCGACTGGCTGCATCATTTTCCTGTTGCGAAATGTGCCTTGGAGCATGGGAAAAATGTAGCGGTAGAGGTTCCTTCTGCCATGAATCTGGAAGAATGCTGGGCACTTATTAATTTAAGTGAAACAACTCGTAAGCATTGCTTTATTCTGGAAAACTGTTGTTATGACTGGTTCGAAATGAATACGCTGAATATGGCGCAACAAGGAGTTTTCGGAGAAGTAATCCGTGCTCAAGGAGCTTATATTCATAATCTGGACGCTTTTTGGGATTATTACTGGAAAAAAGGAAAAGACGATAAGTTAGGATGGCGTCTGGATTATAATATGCGGCATCGGGGAGATGTTTATGCTACCCATGGACTCGGCCCTGTTGCTCAGGCACTCAATATTCATCGTGGCGACCGCATGGCTACACTGGTAGCTATGGATACCAAGTCGGTCGTTGGTAAGGCATTGGTAGAAGAACGCACTGATTCTGTTTGCAATCATTTCCGTAACGGTGACCATACTACAACCTTGATTCGTACAGCGAATGGAAAAGTAATCGAAATACAGCACGATGTCATGACGCCACAGCCTTATAACCGTTTGTATCAGCTTACGGGAACGAAAGGCTTCGCCAATAAATATCCGGTAGAAGGCTATGCATTGGATGCCAAACAGTTGGCAGCATCGGGAGTTCAGCCTAAAGTGGATGACTTGAGCTCACATGGATTTTTGCCGGAAAAGGAAATGGCTGCATTGGTCGAAAAGTATCAGCATCCTATCTTGAAAAAATATGGTGAAATGGCTAAAGAAGTCGGCGGACATGGCGGTATGGACTTTATCATGGATAGTCGTTTGGTATACTGCTTGCAGAATGGCCTGCCACTGGATATGGATGTCTACGATCTGGCTGAATGGTGTTGCCTTGCCGAGCTGGGAGAACTTTCCATGGATAACGGTTGTGCACCTGTAGCCTTTCCCGATTTTACCCGTGGAGAATGGAATGTTGTAAAAGGGTATAAGCATGCGTTTGCTGCTCCTGAGGATGAGGCCGAAGCTGCACGGAAGGCTTCAGAAGCCACATCACGACTAAAAGCACAAGGTGCCAAGGAATGGGCAAAGAGTAAATAAAGTAATAAGCCGAAAATAAAGACTTCGAAACAGATTAAATATAACGAGTAATGGATGCCTTAAACAATGTTATAGCCCACTTTCCCGAAGTGGGTGAAATTATTCAAATCAAACCTTTGACTTCCGGACTGATTAATCAGACTTATCTGGTACAGACTAAGAGCGTGACAGATCCTGATTATATTTTGCAGTGTATCAATCATCATATTTTTACAGACGTAGATATGCTTCAGCACAATATAGAAGCAGTTACCTCACATATCCGGCAGAAGCTGGAAGAGGCTCACGAAGACGATATTGACCGGAAGGTACTTCGTTTTGTAAAAGCTGATAACGGTAAGACATATTATTTTGATGGAGAAAAATATTGGCGCATGTCGGTGTTTATTCCCGATTCGCAGACGCTCGATGTGGTTACTCCAGACTCGTCATACCTTGTCGGACTGAAGTTTGGGGAGTTTGAAGCCATGCTGGCAGATATGACCGAATCCTTGGGCGAAACCATTCCCGACTTCCACAACATGGAGTTCCGTCTGAAACAGTTGCGTGAGGCTGTACAGCAGGATGCGGTCGGACGGATGGAAAAGGTACATACTTTGGTCGCAGATATAGAAAAAGATGCCGAAGAAATGTGCTGTGCGGAACGTTTGTATCGGGAGGGTAAGTTGCCGAAACGTATTTGCCATTGCGATACGAAGGTAAGCAACATGCTGTTCGATGAGCAGGGAAAAGTACTTTGCGTTATCGATCTGGATACGGTAATGCCGAGTTTTGTCTTTTCCGATTTTGGCGATTTCCTTCGTTCGGCAGCCAATACGGCTCCAGAAGACGAACCGGATTTAAGCAAAATACATTTCAGATTCGATATTTTTCAGGCTTTTGCCAAAGGATATATTGAATCAGCCAGAAGTTTTCTGACGCCTGTTGAAATAGAGTTGTTGCCTTATGCCGTAACCTTGTTCCCGTACATGCAGGCGGTACGTTTTTTGGCCGATTATATCAATGGCGATACTTATTATCAGATAAAATATGCCGAGCATAATTACGTTCGTACATTGGCACAATATACATTGTATCAGGAAACAAGACGTGCCGTACCTGAAATGAAGTCATATATCGCATCCCTGATAAAGTAAGGTTTTTTGTCTTGACGAGGAGGGTATAGGCTTGTGTTAAGGGCTGTTAATGCTTTGGCTCATCTTGAAATATATGAAGCATTTTGCTATTTTTGCGGCGTAAATAATATGAAAATGAAAAAGATAAAACTGTTTTTTGCGGTAGTTTGTGTAGTGGCTTGCTGTTTGCAGAGTTGTAATAATGGCAAGACTTATGCTGAAATGAAAGAGGACGAAGCCGATGCGATTAACGCATGGATTCTGAGTCATAATTATCAGGTCATCAGCGAGAGAGATTTTTACAATCAGGATACAATCACAAATGAGAACCAGTTTGTGCTGTTCGAGGAGAGTGGTGTTTACATGAATATCGTACAGCCGGGAGAAGGTACTTCTAAGTTGGCAGACGGGTATTACGAAATTGCTTCCCGTTATTTTGAAATAGCAATGCAGAATCGTGACGGAATGTTTGCTGTCGGTGATACGCTTTCTGGGAATATGAATTTGCTTGATTATCCTGCGTATAGGGTTAATTCCAGTTGGAGTTTACCACAGTATATGCTTTATCCGGAAGTGTATAAACTGACGATAAGTGGCTCTTCTTATTCTGCTGCATTTACGGAAAGTTACCAGATGTATTCTATTTATAGTACGACTTCTGTACCTTCAGGATGGTTGATTCCGTTGAAATATGTAAAGCCGAGTCGTACTACTTCTTCAGAGAAAGTGGCGCGTGTACGTCTGATTGTTCCACATGGACAGGGAACCAGTCAGGCTTCTAAGTATGTATATCCTTGCTATTACGAAATAACTTATAATTTAGGTAAATAATGACACTGATTAAATCGATCTCTGGTATTAGAGGTACTATCGGAGGAAAAGCGGGTGAAGGATTAAATCCGCTGGATATCGTAAAGTTTACTTCGGCTTATGCCACGCTGATTCGTCGTACATCGACGGTTGGCAGCAACAAGATTGTTGTAGGACGTGATGCCCGTATTTCGGGTGAAATGGTGAAGAATGTAGTTTGTGGTACATTGATGGGAATGGGCTTCGACGTGATAAACATCGGTCTGGCCTCTACACCTACTACCGAACTTGCTGTGACAATGGCAGGCGCATGTGGTGGTATCATTCTGACTGCAAGCCATAATCCGAAACAGTGGAATGCACTGAAGTTATTGAATGAACACGGTGAGTTCCTGAACGCAGCCGAAGGTCAGGAAGTCCTTCGTATTGCCGAGGCAGAAGCGTTCGAATATGCAGACATCGATCACTTGGGTTCTTATACAGAAGATAATTCTTATAATGAAAAGCATATCGACAGTGTGCTTGCTTTGAAGTTGGTGGATGTAGAAGCTATCCGTCGTGCTAACTTCCGTGTGGCAATAGATTGTGTAAACTCTGTTGGAGGAATCATATTGCCGCAGTTGCTTGAGCGTTTGGGTGTGCAGCATGTCGAAAAACTATATTGTGAACCTACGGGAAATTTCCAGCATAATCCGGAACCTCTTGAAAAGAACCTGGGTGATATCATGAACCTGATGAAAGGAGGTAAGGCTGATGTTGCTTTTGTAGTTGACCCGGATGTAGACCGTCTTGCTATGATTTGCGAAGATGGAACCATGTATGGTGAGGAATATACACTGGTGACTGTTGCCGATTATGTACTGAAACATACACCGGGCAATACCGTATCTAACTTGAGTTCTACACGTGCTTTGCGCGATGTCACTCGTAAATATGGTATGCAGTATAACGCAGCTGCTGTAGGAGAGGTAAATGTGGTTACCAAAATGAAAGAAACAAATGCCGTTATTGGCGGTGAAGGAAACGGTGGAGTAATCTATCCGGAGTCACACTATGGACGTGATGCGCTGGTAGGTATTGCTCTTTTCCTGAGTCATCTGGCACACGAGGGAAAGAAGGTTTCCGAACTTCGTGCTTCTTATCCTAACTATTTCATCGCAAAGAACCGTATCGACCTGACTCCTCAGACAGATGTAGATGCTATTCTGGCTAAAGTGAAAGAATTGTATAAGAATGAAGAGATAAACGATATCGACGGTGTGAAGATTGATTTCCCTGATAAATGGGTTCATCTGCGGAAGAGCAATACCGAACCGATTATCCGTGTATATTCTGAAGCTGCCACCATGGAGGCTGCCGACGAACTGGGTAAGCAGATTATGGACATCGTTTATAGTCTGGCAAAATAACGATTAAGATAGAATTTTATAGGATAAGTGTGTTACCTTTGCGGTGGCACACTTATTTTTTGCTTTTTAACCCTTCATATCTTTCACGTTCTCATAGTCAACCCTTGTGCCTTTTTAAACTCACTGGGCGATATGCCACAACATCTTTTAAAAAATTTGCAGAAGGAAGCCTGGTCTGAAAAACAAAGTAACTCTGCTATATATTGTATTGACTGGCTCGGATTCTGTAAATAAGCTTTTGCTTCTATCATTAAATATTCGTCTATAATCTGTCCAGCCGATTTGTCGTAGGTCCTTCTTGCCCTGGCAGAAAGCGCATCCGATGAAACACACAACTGGTTGGCATACCATTTTACTTCGTGATGGTAACGGCAGTTTGTACGTACCAAGTGCAAGAAGTGTGAGAGAATATCGCTCCATAGCTGTTGTTCGTCCACTACTTCATTTTTATACAGATTAAAGACAATATTCCATATCTCAAGCTGGAGTGTACGCAGCATGTTTTCCATGACTTCATAACGAAAATGATATTCTGGCTGCTTGATAATGGCTATCAGTAAGTGCAGAAAAAGGATAATTCGTTGTATAGTTTCTTCATTGAGCGGAACGAAAGGTTTTTGTGCATATTGGTAGATAAGCCCTCCGAATTTGGAACGAATACTTGCCGATACTTTTATAAAGAAACTTTGTTCTGTCGTAACGAAATATCCTTCAAAGTCTTTACTTGTTTTTATCTTTTTCCACGGATAGATAAGGATAAAATCGATGTGTGACGGAGCTTGAATCTCGATGTAATCTCCGTTCATCCAGAAATTTAATTTACCTTTTGATAGAAAAAGAAAAGTTGGATGTGATTCTTCCAGCAGGTCAGGGCAAATTACATTTTCTCCTTGTGCTTTCAGTATAGTCATTTTGTCGTTTGCTGCCAGAATTTCAACTTGTCTGTTAGCTATAGATTTATCGTTAATCCATTGAAAAATAATATTTTCTTTCATTGCTCATGATGTTTTGAAGGCAATAAATGTAGAAATATATTTTTATCATGAAAAGGGCTTTTAAGTGTTTTATGTTTTGTAAACAGAAAAATTCCTAAACGTCGGTTTGAGGCAAGTATCTTTCGGTTTAAGACAAATGATTTGCTGATACAGCCTTTTAATTTTACACCGGATTTTAACTAAAAAAGGAAGGAAATGAATAGATTGTTTTTACCGATGAGTATTGCTTCTTTCTCTTTGGCGTTGCTTCTTACGGCATGTGGTCAGTCTGCCGGACAGCAAGGAAGAAGTGAATACAAGCTGATAACAGTAGAAAGAACAGACCGGACGCTGACCAGTGCTTATACGGCAGTCATCAGTGGTCGGCAGAGTGTAGAAATACGTCCGCAGGTAAGTGGTACCCTTACGGATATTTGTGTGAATGAAGGAGCCAAGGTCCATAAAGGACAGACCTTATTCATTATCGATCAGGTTCCTTATCAGGCATCCTTACAGACGGCATTGGCAAATGTGAAGAGTGCGGAGGCAGCCGTTGCTACGGCCCGACTTACAGCAGACAGTAAGGAGGAATTATTCCGAGAACATGTTGTTTCCGATTTTGACCGTCAAACGGCACGCAACTCCTTGCTGGAGGCAGAAGCTACGCTGGCACAGGCAAAAGCCGAAGAGGTGAATGCCAGGAACAACCTTTCGTATACCGTAATCAAAAGTCCGGTCGACGGGGTGGCTGGTATGTCGTCCTATCGTGTCGGAGCATTGGTTAACTCTTCTATTACTACTCCCTTGCTGACTGTTTCGGACGACGAAGAGATATATGTTTATTTTTCCATGACCGAACAGCAGATTCTTTCGCTTGTCCGCCAGTATGGCACAATGGATAAGGCTCTGGAAGGAATGCCTGAGGTAGAACTTCGTCTGAGTGACGGGCAAATGTACGGGCATAAAGGAAAAATTGATGCTATCAGTGGTACGACCGATACGGAAACGGGAGCGATTACGCTGCGTGCTGTCTTTCCGAATCCTGAAAGAATGCTCCGAAATGGAAGTACGGCAACAGTTATTTTTCCTTATGTAAAGAAAGGTATATTTGTTATTCCTCAGGAAGCTACATTCGAAATACAGGATAAAATATACGTTTATAAAATAAATAAGGAAGGTAAGGCTGAGTCGGCACAGGTTACGGTATTCCCGCAAAACAACGGGACGGAGTATATTGTGGAAAGTGGCTTACAGCAAGGTGAAACAATTATAGCCGAAGGAGCCGGACTGATTCAGGAAGATACGCAGGTGACGGGTGCTTCACCGGAAAAAGAATAAAGGAAGGAGGGTATCATGAAACTGAAGACATTTATAGACCGTCCCATTTTGTCGTGCGTGATTTCTGTGCTCATCCTGATGCTGGGAATTATTGGACTGGCCAATTTGCCGATGGAGCAGTATCCGGACATTGCTCCGCCTACCATTATGGTTTCGGCTACTTACACCGGAGCCAATGCGGAAACGGTTCAGAAGAGCGTGATTGCTCCATTGGAGGAAGCAATTAATGGTGTAGAGAATATGACTTATATGACGTCTACTGCTACCAATAACGGGTCGGCTTCCATTACCGTTTACTTTGCGCAGGGAACCGATCCGGATATGGCAACCATCAATACGAAAAACAGAGTGTCGGAAGCAGAAGGACTTCTGCCTGCCGAAGTTACCAAGATTGGTGTTACGGTAGAGAAACGTCAGAACAGTATGGTCAAGATTCTGGCGCTTTATAGTAAAGACGATAACTATGACCAGAATTTTATCAATAATTATTTTAAGATAAACGTTGAGCCTCGGTTATCACGTATTACCGGTGTGGGTAACGTGAATGTGATGGGTGGAGATTATGCGATGCGTATCTGGATGAATCCGCAAGTCATGGCTCAGTATGGGCTGGTCCCCGATGATGTGACATCCCTGTTGGATGAGCAGAATATCGAGGCGGCTACCGGAACCTTGGGCGAAGATTCGGAAAACACTTTCCAATACACATTGAAGTATCGCGGACGTTATGAAACGGAAGAGGAGTTTGGCAACATGGTAATCAAGGCACTTCCGTCGGGAGAAGTACTTCGCTTGAAAGATATTGCACGGATTGAACTGGGGGCACAGACTTACAGTTATAACAGTCAGATATCCGGGCATCCGGGAGCTACCTGTATGATTGCCCAGACGGCCGGATCGAATGCCAATGAAATAGTAAAAGATGTAGATAAGTTAGTGGAGGAAATCTCGAAAGAACTGCCGAAAGGACTGGTTCTTACCGATTTGATGAGTACCAAAGACTTTCTTGATGCATCTATCCATGAAGTGGTAAAGACACTCATAGAGGCCATCATTCTGGTTATTCTGGTTGTTTATTTCTTCTTGCAAAGTGTACGTTCTACCATTATTCCATCGGTGTCTATCATCGTATCTTTGGTCGGTACATTTGCCTTTCTTTATGTAGCCGGATTCAGTTTGAACTTACTTACACTTTTTGCCCTGGTACTGGTTATCGGTACGGTGGTCGATGATGCTATCGTCGTGGTAGAAGCGGTGCAGGCAAAGTTTGATGAAGGGTATCGTTCTCCTTACAAGGCGACTTTGGCTGCTATGGACGGCATTTCGGCAGCTATCGTAACCACTTCGTTGGTTTTTATGGCTGTGTTCATTCCTACATCTTTTATGGGAGGAACCAGTGGAGTCTTTTATACTCAGTTCGGACTGACTATGGCAGTAGCTGTCGGTATATCTGCCATCAATGCCCTGACGTTGAGTCCTGCTTTGTGTGCATTGATCATGACACCGCACATGGATAAGCAGTCGGGTAAAAAACTGAGCTTTTCAAGTCGCTTTCACCATGCCTTCGAGGCTTCTTTCAACCGGCTGGTGTTGAAGTATAAGAACGGAGTTTCATTTTTCCTGCATCGCAGATGGCTGGCAGGGGTTGCATTGGCTGCGGCTTGTGTATTGCTGGTACTTTTTCTTCGTACTACCAAGACGGGATTGGTACCCGATGAAGATATGGGAACCATTTTTGTTAATGTGACCACACCTCCGGGTAGTAGTCTGTCGCAAACAAAGAAAGCAATGGAGCAGATAGATGAGCGTATCCGGGAAATTCCTCAAGTCAAACTTTATAGTAATGTGAGCGGATTCAGTATGATGGGAGGACAGGCTGCTTCGGGAGGTATGCTCATCATTAAACTGAAGCACTGGGACGAACGTACCAGGGCGGAAGATAACATTAATGCGATTATTTCACAGATTTATGTGCGTACAGCAGATATTAAGTCGGCTAAGCTTTTTGTTTTTGCACAACCTACCATATCCGGATATGGTATGGGAAGTGGCTTTGAGCTTTATGTGCAGGATCGTGCCGGAGGAAACGTGAGTACTTTACAGAAGTATTGTCAGAATTTTATTGCGGCTTTAAACCAGCGTCCTGAAATATCGATGGCCTATACCACTTTCGATACCAAGTTCCCGCAGTACATGGTAGAAGTAGATGCGGCAAAATGCAAGCGGGCCGACATCAAGGTTTCCGATGTGCTGAGCGTACTTTCGGGTTTCATTGGCGGTAACTATTCTTCCAACCTGAACCGTTTTTCGAAACTTTACCGTGTCATGATTCAGGCCGACAAGAATTACCGTCTGGATACAGAGTCGTTGAATAACATGTTTGTACGTACGGGTAGCGGAGAAATGGCACCTGTGGGACAGTTTGTTACACTGACCAAAGTGTATGGAGCTGAAACGCTGACACGTTTCAATATGTATACTTCTATTCCGGTGAATGGAATGCCGGCCGACGGATATAGTACGGGAGATGCCATTCGGGCGATTGAGGAGGTTGCTGCACAGACGCTTCCTACCGGATACGGTTATGAGTTCAGTGGTATTACACGTGAAGAGGATCAGAGTTCGAGTAATACGACTATTATTTTCATCATTTGTGTCTTGTTCGTTTACCTGATTCTGTGCGCTTTGTACGAGAGTCTGTTTATTCCGCTGGCAGTTATCCTGTCTGTCCCGTTCGGGTTGATGGGAAGTTTTCTTTTTGCCAAATGCTTCGGACTGGACAATAATATTTACATGCAGACAGGATTGATTATGCTGATTGGTTTGCTTTCTAAGACGGCTATTTTGTTGACGGAATATGCTTCTGCCCGTCGTAAGCAAGGAATGACTATCGCTCAGGCAGCTATCTCGGCAGCGGGCGTTCGCTTGCGTCCTATTCTGATGACTGCCTTGACCATGATTATCGGTTTGTTCCCGCTTATCGTGGCCTCGGGAGCCGGAGCCAACGGAAACCGTTCGTTGGGAGTGGGTACCGTAGGAGGTATGTTGGTCGGAACATTGGCGTTGCTTTTCATCGTTCCGGTACTGTTCATGATTTTCCAGGTTGTCGAGGAGCGGGTAATGCCCCGGCACAATCGGGAAGAGGACGGTGAAGAAGTCGTCGCTCGGAACTAATGTTTTTAATGTAGCTATTAATATAAAGTGATATGCAGAAAAGAACCAATTATATATTGACTTTCGCCATTGCACTACTGCTGTTGAGCAGTTGCGGTATTTACAATAAGTACCGGCGTCCGGAGGTGAAGACGGATTCGCTTTTCGGAGAAATGTCTGCGGAGATAGACACCACATCTTCGCTGGCAGATTTGGAATGGCATGAGTTGTTTACCGATACATTGTTGCAAAAGCTGATAACCCGGTCACTGGAGGCCAATACGGACTTGAATGTGGCGAGGTTGAAAGTAGAGGAGGCGCAGGCTTCGCTGACATCGGCACGGTTGGCTTATTTGCCTTCCGTACAGCTTGATCCGGAAGGCTCTTTAAGTAAGGTGAAGGGCGGACAAACCAGTAAGACGTATACTCTTGGAGGTTCGGCAAGCTGGGAAATCGATTTGTTTGGCAAACTGACCAATGCCAAGCGCAGTGAACAGGCAGCACTGGAGCAGAGTGTTGCTTACCGGCAGGCGGTACAGACTCAACTGATTGCCACGGTAGCCGAAAGCTATTATACGTTGTTGATGCTGGATGAGCAGATTGCCATTACATCCGAAACCATTACGAACTGGAAAGAATATATTCATAGCTTGCGCGTACTGATGAAATCCGGTCAGGCAGACCGTGCGGCAGTCAGTCAGGCAGAAGCTTCTCGTTTGGGAGCAGAGGCCTCCTTGCTCGACTTGAAGCAGCAGATGGTGGAAATGGAGAATACACTTTGTTCGCTGCTGGCATGGTCTTCTCAGCATATAGAACGTAGCTCACTCGATTGTCAGCGTTTCCCGCAGAAACTTTCGGTGGGCATACCGCTGGAGTTGCTGTCACGCCGTCCCGATGTCATGCAGGCAGAAGCCGAGTTGAAACAGGCTTTTTACGGAGTCAATCAGGCAAAGTCGAATTTCTATCCAAGTATCACCTTGAGCGGATCAGCCGGTTGGACAAACAGTGCCGGAGCTGTTGTTTCCAATCCCGGTAACTGGTTGCTTCAGGCTATCGGTTCGCTTGTACAACCTATCTTCAACCGAGGTAAAAACATTGCTAATCTGAAAATATCGAAGGCACAGCGGGAAGAAGCTTTGCTGCAATTCCAGCAAACGCTTCTCGATGCGGGTGGAGAAGTAAATAATGCTTTGAATCAATGGCAGAACGCCCGGCAGAAGGTTGTACTTGATGAACAGCAGGTTGAACATCTGTCGGTTGCCGTTCACGATACCCGTTTGCTGATGGAACATGGTACGACCAATTACCTGGAAGTGCTGACGGCACAACAGTCGCTTCTGTCTTCTCGTCTGACAATCGTTGCCGATATAAATTCGGAAATACAAAGTGTTATCAGTCTTTATCATGCATTGGGAGGAGGTGTAAGCTACTAATAATTCTCACAAACATATTCATATTTTTTGTTCCACCCTGTTCGTGAAGAATCGGGTGGAATTTGTATATAAGTAGCACAGAAATCTGCCTTTTTATTGATGCATAAAAGAGCGCTTTATTGAATAGAAACGAACCGCGTTAAATTATGTTATTAAGTCCATGCAAGCATAACTGTTTGCATATTATGTTATAACTTTAAAAATATAAAACTTTTAACCTTAGTTGGAACATGGAAAAAACAGTAAGAAAGTCATGGTGGAATAATATTGTATTATTGGCTATGATGGGGCAAATCCTGATTGATAAATCTGTTCTCTTTTATCCTTATGGACTTTTTACACCTTATCTCATGGTTCTGGTTTATATATTGTTCTTTATTTACAGCCTTGATATTGTTATCGGTCAGATAAAGTCTTCCGGAACATGTATGAAGGATTTTTCGCAGGCATATCGTATCTGTCATCTTACGACACTCATTCTGTCCGCTTGCTACATTGTGGTATTTCTATTCTTTGGCATTAAGGACTTATTGAAAATAATATAATCGGCAATTCACAGTCGGCAATGAGCTATGGAGTTGACTAATCTACCCATAGCATATCGCTCATGATACCGTCGGATATAAACACACCTTTTTCCGTAAGCTTCAACACATTGTTGCTAAGCTCCAATGTCCCTTGTGATAAATGAGGTTGAGCCATGCGGAGGCAATAGTTGTACAGTTTCTCACCGAACTGCTCTTTCAGTGCGTCGAGCTGCATTCCCCACATAGTACGGATGGTTGTAATGACAAAATCGTTGTAGCGGGTATACAGATCGAGGTCTTCTACCTCAAAGTAAGTTTGCCCGTTATTTACCTGTTCGATGTATCTGTCCAGCGAAGCAACGTTCCATTGTCGGGAGATACCGTTGTACGAATGTGCCGAAGGTCCGCATCCCAGGTATTTCTTTCCAGTCCAGTAACTCGAATTATGCCGGGAATGCATTCCCGGCAGGCAGAAGTTGGAAATTTCGTAGTGCTGGTATCCGTTGTCTTTCAGCTTGTGGATGAGTTGAGTGAAGAGCGAAACACTCAAGTCTTCATCTGCTTCTTCTACCCGGTGTTGCTCGCGTAGTTTCCAGAGCACGGTACCTTCTTCATAAATCAGGTGATAGGCAGATATATGTTCCGGTTTCATGCTGACAGCTTGACGCAGGTCAGTTTCCCAGGTTTGCAGTGTTTCTCCCGGCAGTCCATACATCAGGTCGATGCTGATGTTGGTGAATCCGGCTTTCCGGCAGCGATTGAAAGCCTCCACAGCTTGCTGTGCCGTGTGCCGTCTGTGAAGCAGGCGCAGAATATCTTCCTGAAATGTCTGGATACCCATGCTCAGACGGTTGAATGGGAAGGTGCGCAGCATGCCGACGTATTCGTCTGTCAGGTCATCGGGATTGGCTTCGATGGTAATCTCTGCTTCCGGGGAAATTTCGTACAAACGGTAGAGTGCCTGGAAAATCTGTTCAAAGTCTTTGGCTTCAAGTTGCGACGGAGTTCCGCCTCCCAGATAGATTGTTTCTATTTTTTCACCTTCCAGATAGCTCTTTCTCTGGTCCAGTTCCCGGCAGAGCGCATTGATATAAGCGGCTTTCTTTTCGTTTTGTGTCGTTGAGTAGAAGTCGCAGTAAATACAGCGACGTTTACAAAAAGGGATATGAAGATAAATTCCTGCCATGAGTTTCTGCTGTTATTTCGGGTGCAAAAATAATGAGAACCTGTAAATTTCAGCCGATGTGCAGCAAATAAAGTTGTAAGGTGAAGATGCCCTTCCTGTGTTTTATGCAAAAGTGACGAGCTGTATTCAACCTGCTACGAACGTGTCAGGAGCTCGTCACGTTCGTGTTAAGGTGTCAGCACATACGTGATGAGAACATGACACGTTCGTGTTGAGATAAGTTCGGGCTTTAGTTACTGCTTGTTCTGAATATCTTGTTGCGAATATCTTTTCGTTAGGATAAAGAGAATAACAAAATGTTAGTAAAATCATATAATATTATATCTATGTGAAAAATATGCGATGAAAAGATTGCGGAAAAGTTTAATATATTTTATATTTGCATATCACACGAAAACAAACTTGTTTCTGGAAATCTTAAATCAATGTAAATATGAATTGTTGTAAGTTGGTAAATCTTTTGGCTGTACTGGGTGCAGGAACTTTACATGCAGAATCTGTTTTTGCTACAGAAGCTCCTGGATGGGAAAAAGGAATAGTACAGCAGGCAAATCAACAGAAAAATGTTGTGACCGGAACTGTACTTGACGAGAACGGGCTTTCTGTTCCCGGAGTATCAGTGATGGTTTTGGGAACTACAGAGGGTGCTGTGACTGATATGAACGGAGAATATTCGCTTTCATTGTCGCAGAAGAAAGCTGTTTTACGTTTTTCCTTTATCGGTCTGAAATCGGTTGATGTGGAATATACAGGGCAGAAAACATTGAATGTAGTTCTAAAACCGGATAATCAGGTGCTTGATGATGTTGTAGTTATCGGTTATGGAAGTAAGAACCGAAAGAGTCTTACCAGTTCTATTTCGTCGGTAAAGAAGGATGATTTGAATAAATTGTCGAAAACTTCTTCTACGGTTCAAGACATGTTGGGTGGAACGATAAAAGGTGTATTAGTGACTCAGAACAGTGGAGAGCCCGGGGCTACAATGACAGTCAACGTGCGTGGTATTACTTCACCATACCCTATTTCTACCTCACTTACAGCAAACAATGCTCCGCTTTATGTCATAGACGGAGTGCCTATGTTTGTAGATAGTAATGCGCTGAATCCGTTAATGAATATTGCACCAAACGACATAGAAAGCATTGATGTGCTGAAGGATGCTTCTGCCACGGCTATCTATGGTTCTCGCGGTGCCAATGGAGTTATTATAGTTACTACCAAAAATGGCCGGAAAGGAGAAAAGGCGACTGTGGAGGCTGGATATACATTAAGTATAGCCAATCCGGTGAAAATGTTTGAACCTTTAAACAATCAGGAGTTCCGTTCCTTGCAGGAGGAGATTTTGCGAAATACCATGGATGCATATAATTATGATATGGCAAACTATACCATGACTACGCAATACAGCATGATGTTCGATCCCACAATATTGATGGCGTATGGAAACTTTGAAGTGGACTGGAATACATTTATGTATACCAAATTTTTGGGATTGAATGAAAGTGCATACGGTAAGGAAAATATTAACTGGGTAGATGAAACAAGAAACAAGAATGCAATAACCAATCAGTATAATGTTTCTGTTCGTGGTGGTTCCGAAAAAACAGATTATTCGTTTGCTTTCAATGCTATCGACCAGGAGGGCTTGTATAAAAACGATAATCTTGAAACGTACAGCGGACGTCTGTCTGTCAATACGGATATAACCCGCCGTATACGTATGGGTGCCTTGCTGAGTTATTCATATTCCAAGCGTACCAGTCCGAGTCAGGAAAGCATTATGATGCCCGATACACATGCCTGGCTGGTTCGTCCGGATTTGCCGGTTTACGATGAAAATGGTGACTATACCCGTCTGGATAGAGGTGCTTTATATTTTATGCCGGCTGGTTATGTGAGTGGCCCTAATCCGGTTGCTTTGCTGAATCGTAAGGCTGAATATGAAAGTGACCAGTTTATGGGAAATGTATACGTTGACATTGAATTGTTACGTAATCTGAAGTTTCATTCAGACTTTACTTTGGCTTCTTATAACTATGATAATAGTTATTTCTCTCCCAGTTATTTGCAGGAAATTTGGGTAGGGAGTCCTTACTATGCACAGCTGACGACCAATAATTCGAAGTATGTAAGTACGTCAATAAATTTCCGTCTGGATTATAATTATCATACAGGCAAGCATTTATTGGGGGCTATGGTTGGTTATGGAGCTGATCGTACACGTAGTACCGGAGGAACAAACATGTATCAGGGTTTTCCAAATGATGATAATCTGGATAATGTAGGTTCGGCACAGTCTGTTCTGATGTATTCAGATTATGTCGTAAAAAGTGGACTAAATTCTGTTTATGGTAGATTGTCGTATGATTATGATTCTCGTTACTTGCTGGAAGTTAGTATGCGTGCTGATGCTTCGTCAAAATTTGGACCGGGTAATCAGTGGGGCGTTTTTCCGGCAGTTTCTACCGGATGGGTGATAAACCGTGAATCATTCATGGAAAAGGCTTCGTGGATAGATAATTTGAAAATGCGTTTGAGCTGGGGACAAACCGGTTCTACTAACGTGTCTGACTTTTCATTCCGGCAGTTCTATACATCCAGTCAGTATGGCGAAAACTCTTCGGTCAAGTTACAGGACTTGCTTCCCAATCGTGGTATTCATTGGGAAAAGACGAATGAAGTGAATTTTGGTTTAGACTTTTCTTTCTTCGACGGTCGTTTGTACGGAAGTATGGATGCTTACTATCGTTATACGAATGGTGCGCTGGCGCCAGCTCCTCATATTCTGGAATCGGGAATGTCGAATTATTATGACAATATCATAGATGTATCAAACCGTGGGGTAGAAGTAGCTGTAGGAGGATATCCCGTACGTGGAAAGAATTTCTCATGGAATACAGATTTAAATATTTCGGTGAACCGGAATCGTATCGAATCATTGAACAATGCTCAGATTAATTCGTACATGCAGGATGCCTTTATTGTAGGTCGTCCGGCTGGTACGGTAAAGGGATATGTGGTAGACCATATCGTGCAAGATATGGATGAAGTTAATCAGTTGAATGTAAAGGCAATGGAGAATGGCTATGCTGAATATCAGTCGGGTACGGGAGTCGGAGATTTTTTGATGAAGGATATCGATGGAAACGGTACCATTACTTCTGATGATAGGGAAGTAATTGCAACTCCCGAGCCGAAGTTTTTCGGGGGATGGACCAATACGTTTACGTATAAAAATTTTTCTTTGTCATTTCTGATGCAGTTTTCTTGTGGAGGTGAAGCGGTATACAGTAATTTAGGTGAGGAAATTGTTGGAATTCTTGGACAGAGTGTAGGTCGTGAATTGTATGGAAATACATGGACACCAGAGCGTACGGATGCAAAATATGCGCGTCTTGTGGCTGGGTCAATGAGCTATAATTATCAGACCAATGATCGTTTTGTCTTTGATACTTCTTACTTACGAATGAAGAATGTAACTCTTTCTTATTCATTGCCGAAAGCGTGGATCTCTAAATTATATGTAAGTAATGCTTCTCTATTTGTAACTGCTACTAACTTGTTTACGGTTACTCAGTGGCCGGGACTTGATCCGGAAACTGTAGCAACCGGTATAACAAGTATGGGTACAAATAATGATCCTTATCCGTTAAGTCGTTCATTCTCATTGGGTGTTAAACTGCAATTCTAAAAAAAGCTGGTTATGAAAATAAATATAAGATATTGTTTGATGGCAGGTTTGCTCTCTTTTGCAATGGCTTCTTGCAGCCTGCTTGGACCGATAGACGATATTCATCCGGAAAATGTGCTGGATGATGAAACTGTAATAACTGATGCCCGGTCGGCTGCTATTGCTGTTAATGGCATTTATGAAGGGTGGAGAGCGAAAAGTTCTATTTACAACGCAATGTTCTTGCGTACGGGAGTTATGCAGAGTTCGAGTGTAAATGGGGCAAGAAGCTTTATTAATGGTGATATACAAGATAATAACGTCATTGTAGAAGAAACATATATTTATCTGTATTATATTATCAATCAGGCAAACTCTGTCTTGACAGCCTTGGATAAAGATATAAAGGGGCTTTCAAAAGAAGAAAATCAGAATTATCAGAAGGAAGCAAAGTTTAATCGTGCCATGGCGAACTTTATGTTGTTGCGCTTATATGGAGAGTTCTGGAACTTGGATTCTCAGTATGGTATTGTATTGAACGAGGCTCCTATACGTGATAACGTATCTAAGAAGCGTTCAACAGTTCGTGAATGTTATACTTCTATTTTGAATGATTTGACTGAAGCTGAAACTTTACCGGTAAAGCTTACTTCTTCTGGTACTCCTGCCATGTATTATGCAAATGCTTTATCGGCTGGGGCATTAAAGGCGAAAGTATTGTTGTCGATGGGTGATTTTGATGGAGCCTTTCAGAAAGCGGATGAGGTGATAGCCCAGGGGCAAGAGCAGGGAATTGTACTTGATCCTGTATATGGCAATATTTTCAGCAGTTTCCAAAGTACAGACTTATTGTTCTATCCGTATACAATGAATAGCCAGCAAACTGTAGCCGGCTATCGCTACGACTGGAATGCCGGAGCAGGAAGTACTCTGAAGAAAATAGCGGCTCTCTATCCGGAGGATACTCGTTATAAGTGGGCATTCGATGCGGAACATATGGTGTCATCTTATCGTATGAATAAATATCAGATGAATGATAATGTAGATAAAGTGCCGGGTAACTCTTTATATATGTTACGCTTGTCGGAAATGTATTTGGTGAAGGCTGAGGCTGCTATTCGTAAGAAAGTTCCTGATTTTGGAGCTGCTCGTGAAGCTCTTCGTCCGATAACAGACCGTGCTGGATTTGCTGCTTATTTTGTTGATAATCTTTCCGAAAAAGATATGCTTATGGCTGTCTTCTATCAGAAGTATTTGGAATTGTTTGGAGAAAATTTTGAAGACTGGTTCGATATGGTACGTTATAATAAGCTTGATGGTGTCGATTGGGTTGCAATGGGATATGTCAATTCGTGGACAAAATTGATGCTTCCTATACCTCGTGCTGCTATAGCTGGAAATGATTTGTTAGTTCAAAACCCTTAAATGAAAATACATAGTTATGAAGAAAATTTTTTTATTGGGCATGATGGCTGGTATGTTAGCGTCATGTCATACGCAAACAGACGGATATACAATAAAAGGTTCGTTGACTGGAAATGCTGATTCCGGAAAGGTTTATCTGGAACGTTCGGAATATCAGGCTGAACCGACTGTTGTTGATAGTACGGTAGTGGAAAATGGAAGTTTTACTTTTTCAGGAAAGGTAGATCGTCCGGGATTATATTTTGTTGTTATCGATTTGAACAAGCCGGGAGAGGAACCCGACTACCAGAACAAGATGTTCCGTACGATGCTGTATCTGGAGAACTCGGATATTACATATAAGGGAGATGTTGCTACGCTACCGGGCTTTTATTATGCTCCCGAACGTAAGAGCGAAGCCCCAAAGATAACGGGATCTTCCGTGCATGATTTGTTTACAAAAATGAATGAAGGAATGCAAACATATTCTGATACGCTGAATGTTTTGTCGGATCGGTATTCTGATGAATATTTGATTCCGGATTCTGAAGGTAAGGATGTCAGTGCCGTTGGTATGGAGATTGCTCGTGAAGAAATGAAATGGAAAGATAAGTTGCTGGCTTATCAGTTGAAGTTTATCAAAGATCATGCTGATTCTCCGGTAGCTATGGATCAGGCTATGTATTATCTTTTGGGCATGGAGTTCTTACCTGATGTAGTCGAAATCGACCAGTTGCAGGCTTTGTTTGAAAAATATTGGGCGGGTACGCCGGAACTGAAACTTTTTGAGCAGGCTGCATCGGCTGCACGTCCGCTGGCAGTAGGGCAGAAATATAAAGATATCGATGTACTCGACCGTAACGGCAAAACGGTAAAACTGTCTTCTCTGATTCCTGAGAATGAATATGTCATGCTGGAGTTTTGGGCAAGTTGGTGCGGTCCTTGCCGTGGAGAGATACCGCATTTGCGCAAGATACATGAAAAGTATAAAGATTTTGCCATTGTAAGCATTTCGCTGGATGAAAAAGAATCGGAGTGGCAGAAGGCTCTGAAAGAGGAAAATATGAGTTGGACTCAGGGTAGAATGGACGGTGGTATTTATGGATCCGGAGCGAAAACTTATAATATCCAGGCTATCCCGATGTGTCTGATTCTGGACAAAGAAGGACGGTTTTATAAAACTAACATGAGAGGTGCGTACCTGGATGTATTTTTGGAAGATTTGTATCAGGCAGATTGATGAAATTGCCTGATAGAATGTCCCTCGGTAACTAATTTTTAGTATGTGCCGAGGGACATTTTTTGTTAGTTCGCTGGAAACCGTTATCTTTGCATTCGCAAATAATAGGCAAATGGATAAACAGTTACGATATAATGACTTCGCCGGCTTCTTGGCTCAAAAGTTTCCGTTCAAGGTACAGAAACTGTCGGTCAATGCAGGTTTTACCTGTCCCAACCGCGACGGCTCAAAAGGTTACGGCGGATGTACGTATTGTAATAACCAGACGTTCAATCCTGAATATTGTCGTACGGAGAAAACGGTCAGCGTCCAGTTGGAGGAAGGAAAGCAATTCTTTGCCCGCAAATATCCTCAAATGAAGTATCTCGCCTATTTTCAGGCGTATACCAATACATACGGAGAACTGGAACAGTTGAAGCGGATGTACGAAGAAGCATTAGCGGTAGAAGATGTTGTAGGATTGGTTATCGGTACTCGTCCGGACTGTATGCCCGATTCATTGCTGGACTATTTGGAGGAATTGAACCGGCAGACATTTTTATTGGTAGAATATGGTATAGAGAGTACTGATGATGAAACACTGGCAAGAATAAACAGAGGGCATACATTTGCCTGCACCCAGGATGCTGTTCGTCGTACTGCCGGAAGAGGTATCTTGACAGGAGGTCATGTGATACTGGGACTTCCCGGCGAAGACTCCGCAAAACTGATTCATCAGGCTGAAGCTTTGTCGGAACTGCCGCTGACAACATTGAAAATGCATCAGTTGCAACTGATAAAAGGTACGCGTATGGCACACGAATTTGCATTGCATCCCGAAGATTTTCATTTATATGCGGTCGATGAGTACATTGATCTGGTCATTGACTATATAGAATATCTTCGTGCGGACTTGGTTCTGGAACGGTTTGTGTCGCAGTCGCCTAAGGAATTGCTGATTGCGCCCGACTGGGGCTTGAAGAATCATGAGTTTACGGCTCGGCTGAAACGCCGGATGGAAGAGCGTGATGCATGGCAAGGAAAACATTGTAGTGAAATATATAGTATAACTAATTCGGATAACAAAAATGGAAATTAAAGGAAAAGTACATTATGTAGGTGTGAACGATCGTTCGAAAGCGTTGTTCGAAAACCTTTGGCCGTTACCTTATGGAGTGTCTTATAACTCATACTTGATTGCTGACGATGAAATGGTGGCATTGGTAGATACGGTTGATGTAGCCTTTTTCGAGGTGTATTTAAAGAAAATTCGTGCCGTTATCGGTGACCGTAAAATCAATTATTTGATTATTAATCATATGGAACCTGACCATTCTGGTTCTATCGCATTGATTAAACAATATTATCCTGACATCGTATTGGTAGGAAACAAGAAGACTTTCGATATGGTAGAAGGTTATTATGGTGTGGGAGGTGACCGTTACGTAGTAGGTGACGGCGATTTCCTGAAGCTGGGACACCACAACTTACGTTTCTATCTGGTACCGATGGTGCACTGGCCTGAAACAATGGTTACTTTCGATGAAACAGAAGGTATCTTGTTCTCGGGTGATGCTTTCGGATGCTTTGGTGCATTGAATGGCGGTTGCATCGACAAGAATATCAATACTGATATTTACTGGAACGAGATGCGTCGTTACTATTCTAATATTGTAGGTAAATTTGGAAACCCTGTACAGAAGGCATTGCAGAAATGCGGTGGACTGCCTATCAAGATGATTTGTCCTACTCACGGACCGGTATGGGAGGAAAAGATTCCTCAGGTTATCGATATGTACGACAAGATGAGCCGTTACGAAGGTGAAGAAGGCGTTGTTATTGCTTATGGTACGATGTACGGCAATACAGAGGAGCTGGCCGAAACCATCGCTGAGGAGTTGAGCGCTCAGGGAATCAAGAATATTGTAATGCACAATGTTTCGAAGACTCATCATTCATTTATTCTGTCGGATATCTTTAAGTACAAGGGGCTGATTGTGGGATGTACTACTTACAACATGCACTTGTATCCTGAAATGGAGGCATTGCTGAGCAAGGTAGCTGCCCGCGAAATGAAGAATCGTGTGATGGGATATTTCGGCTCGTTTACATGGGCAAGTGCTGCTGTCAAGAAGTTGGGTGAATATACCGAAAAACTGAAATTCGAGGTTGTCGGCAATCCGGTGGAAATGAAGCAGAGCATGAAAGAAGATACTTACCGTCAGGCTAAGGAACTGGCCAAGGCTATGGCCGACCGCTTGAAAGCTGACCGTTGATGGTCTGGTAAGCGTTACGAATTTTATAGCGTAAAATATAAAGGAACCGTATTAAACTCTCTATTATAGAGTGGTGATGCGGTTTTTTTTTATTGTGCAGTTGTTGGTCTGATTGGGTGGTGTGATTGTCGGCTTTCGACAAAAAATCTTGTGATGAATAATAGTGGCTAAAAAATGTCATTGTGTTCTAAAAAACATTATATTTGTGATTATGATACAGAAATTATACTCCAAAAATAATGATCCCGAAGTGCTGCAGCACATTGTGGACATTTTGAATGACGGTGGAATAATCATTTATCCTACCGATACCATGTATGCTATGGGGTGTCACGCATTAAAAGAGCGTCCTATCGAGCGGATTTGTAAGTTGAAAAACATCGATCCGCGTAAAAACAACCTTTCCATTATTTGTTATGATTTGAGCAACATCAGCGAATATGCCCGTGTAAGCAATGCTACCTTTAAGTTGATGAAGCGTAACTTGCCCGGACCGTTTACGTTTGTACTGAATGCCGACAGCCGGTTGCCTAAAATATTCCGAAACCGTAAGGAGGTAGGAATCCGTGTGCCGGATAATAATATAATCCGTGAAATATGTCATTTGCTCGATGCTCCTATCCTCACCACCACGCTGCCTTTACGTCCCGGCGAAGATATAGAGTATGTTACCGATCCGGAACTGATAGACGAAAAGTTTGGTGAGGAAGTCGATTTGGTAATAGACGGAGGAATAGGAGGCATTGAACCTTCTACCGTCATAAATTGTTGTGAAGATGTACCTGAAATTATCCGACAGGGTAAAGGTATACTGGAAGAATAAATAATTTATCATTAAAAACAAACAACTATGTTATTATCATCTTTACTGAATGCAACTTTACTTAGTGCTGGTTCTCAGCATATAGATGTAGAACCGTTGCTGTCGAAGTTACTTGACTGGGGCATAGAGGTAGGCAAGGACCTGCTGGGGGCAATTATCATTTACATTGTCGGACGCTTTATCATCAAACAGGTCGGACGTTTGCTTTCTCGTATTCTGGAAAAGAGAAAACTGGAAATCAGTGTACAGACTTTCTTGAAGAGTCTGGTTAGCATACTGCTGAACTTGGTACTGGCCTTTGCCATTGTGAGCAGGCTGGGTGTAGAAACTACCAGTTTTGCTGCTTTGCTTGCTTCTGCCGGTGTTGCCATCGGTATGGCTTTGTCGGGAAATCTTTCCAATTTTGCAGGTGGACTGATTATATTGGTGTTCAAACCTTTCAAGGTGGGCGATTATATTGAAGGACCGAATGCAAACGGAACAGTCCGCGAAATTCAGATTTTCCATACAATTCTGACTACGGTAGACAATAAGGTGATTTATGTTCCGAATGGAGCTTTGAGCAGCAATGCCATCACTAATTACAGCAAGCAGGAAACTCGTCGTGCTGAATGGGTGTTCGGTGTAGAATATGGAGAAGATTTTGAAAAGGTAAAAGCGGTGTTGCAGCGTATTATTGACGCAGACGAACGTATATTGAAAGATCCGGCTCCGATGATTGCTCTGGGGGCTCTTTCGGCAAGTAGTGTAGACATTAAGGTTCGTGTATGGACTAAGTCGGCCGATTACTGGAATGTTTATTTCGACATGAACCAGGTAGTGTATGATACATTCAATAAAGAAGGTATCGGGTTCCCGTTCCCGCAGCTCACTGTTCATCAGGCAAAAGACTGATTTAAATTGAAAATCTAAATAAAAAGCATTTTCCGTTCTCTGTATAGAGGGGTGGAAAATGCTTTTTTTGTTTGGAAGTTATTTGCAATATCGTTGTATCAGTTGTCGTACTTCATCTTTCTCCGAAGGAAAATCCATCGTATCGATGATAATCTGCTGGTTGTGACAGTCGTATATATGAGGAGCCATGACTTGCAGGAACTTCATTCGTTCGCTGTCGAAGTCACATATCGAAAGTAGCTTGACACATTGCTTGCAGGTAATGTTTCGGCTGTTCAATCCTGTTTCCAGAGTTTTCAACTGCTCGGACGATGGAAAAGCATTCTTAACTCTGTCGTATAATGTATTGATTTCGGCATCAGTATATAGGCGACTGCTGCAATGCTTGGTATTCAATATGTTTCGTGCCTTTTCTTCTCCCGAAATGAAAGTCATGGAATTGATAATGCGGTCTGCATTCTGCCGGTCAATGATCGTCGGTTCCAGAATGACCAATGCTTCCAGTCTTTCATCGTCGGAATTGAATATTTTCATCAGTTGTACAATTTCATCACACGTAAAGTCGGACTGGCGAGCAGCGTTTCTGAGTACATCCAGACGTCCGTCCTTGAAGGGTTTCTCCTTTACTCTTTGGCATAATTCGCGAAACCATACCTGATCGTCTGTCGAGGCGGGAAGAGAGGAGTTGCTTCCGGCAGGAGCAGGCGGGCAAATAGCTATAGGTGGGTAGGCAGGAGAGGGATAGTTTCCGTCATACGAATCGAATGAAATGACCTTGTCGTTCCGAAAATCGAGCAGGATAACTGTTTGTGCTCCACTGAAGTGTGTCTTATGAAATTCCCATTGTTCTATTCCATTGTTGGAACGTCTGAATTCAGGATTTCCTAATATAGCTACGACTTCACGTTTCGTCATCCCTTCGTGCAGGTTTTCCATCAGTTGGGCACGTTGTCCGGCAGTATCGTAAAGTCCACAACTGGTCATTGCTACCAGTAAGGTTGCCATAGTGATTGCTTTCATTAAGTTCTTCATATTCTTCATTCTTTTTGGTTGATGTTGCAAAAATAGATAATAAAATAAGGGCAGACGAATAGAAAATCCTATAAATATGCAGGTAAATTCCTATAATAAATAGGAGTTTCCCTATAGACAGTATTGCTTGGAGTATAATTTCTGCAGTCTTGCTTTTTTATTATAAAAAAAAAACTATTTTTGTGATAAATCCGAAAACTATGAATACAAATCTGTCTCTTCGTCGCAGGCTGGGGTTAGAGATAGCCCGTAAGATGACTAACGCATTGGTCGAACAGCATCCTCTGAAACAATTATTCTGGGAATGTACTTTACGCTGTAACTTGCATTGCCGTCACTGTGGCAGCGATTGCAAGAAAATATCCGGTTATGCCGATATGCCTAAAGAAGATTTTCTCCGGGTTTTGGATAATATAGCTTTACATACCGATCCGCATCATGTTTTTGTCGTGATAACGGGTGGGGAACCTCTTATGCGTGAAGATTTGGAAGAGTGTGGAAAAGCGATTCACGACAAAGGATTTCCGTGGGGAATGGTGACCAATGGACTGGCTATGACTCCCGAACGTCTTACTGCTTTGCTGAAGGCCGGAATGCATACCGCTACAGTCAGTCTGGACGGGTTTGCCGATGAGCATAACTGGATGCGCGGGCATCCTCAAAGTTTTGACAAGGCTGTTCGGGCCATTCGTATGATGGCTGCTCTCCCCGGATTTGTGTTCGATGTAGTAACATGCGTCAATAAACATAATTATGCACGGTTAAGTGAATTGAAAGAGTTTCTCATTGGCATTGGCTTAAAGCAGTGGAGGTTGTTTACGGTATTTCCTGTAGGACGTGCAGCCAGGGATGCCGAACTTCAATTGTCCGGCGAGGAATTTCGTGGAATGCTCGATTTTATCAAGCAAACTCGCAAGGAAGGGCGTATACGCATCAGTTATGGATGTGAGGGATTTTTAGGTAATTATGAAGGCGACGTACGCGATCATTTCTTTTCTTGTCAGGCAGGAGTAACAGTGGGATCAGTCCTTATCGATGGTTCTATATCCGCTTGCCCCAGCATTCGTGCTGATTACCATCAGGGAAACATTTATAA
Organism: Phocaeicola sp. HCN-6420; assembly: GCF_037890145.1. Classification (NCBI taxonomy): domain Bacteria; kingdom Pseudomonadati; phylum Bacteroidota; class Bacteroidia; order Bacteroidales; family Bacteroidaceae; genus Phocaeicola; species Phocaeicola sp. HCN-6420. The sequence continues at coordinate 147,934 of NZ_JBBKBJ010000006.1, read as the reverse complement.
AGATGAGTTTATGGATGTTTGGGAGAATAACTATCAGCCTTATCGCGACCGCACATGGATGAAGAAAGGAGAGTGTGCTACATGCAAGTATTTCCGTTATTGTCGTGGAAATGGTATGCATTTGCGTGATGGACAAGGAGAGTTAATGGTCTGTCATTTGAAAAGAATCGTCAATCCTTAATGTAAAAATCATACAGTTATGAGAAAAAAAGTTAGTTGTTTTAGTACTCGTGTCTGGGCTGGATTTTTAGCCTTGTTAGGCTTTGCTTCATGCAACAGTAATGAGGACCCGGGTGATATTCCGTTGGAATATGGAACACCTACGGTTGGTTTTCAGGTTCAAGGGGTAGTAACCGACGAAGAAGGCAATCCGCTGGAAGATATTCAGGTTATCGTACGCAGAGCGTACAATAATGATTATCGTTCGGGGGATACGATTTACACGGACAGCAAAGGAGCATTTGCTGCAGAGAAGTTTGTTACAACTGGTTCCGTGCCGGACGAGCAGAAAGTCTATTTCAATGACGAAAACAAGGTTTTCAAGTCGGATTCTATTTTACTGAAAGATATGAAGCTTGAAAAAATAGAGGAAGGGTCCGGCTGGAGCCAAGGTACTTATCAGGCTACTACGGAAGTTAAGTTGAAGAAGGCGGAAAAAGAAGAATAAGTCGCTTTTCTTTTGACAAAAAGACGATGAATTATGGCAGAAAATTTGTACAAATTTTCTAATCTTTTGTACAAAAAAAATAAAGACCTCAGCATCTTTTCGGAAAGAGATACTGAGGTCTTTTATATTGTTACATTACAAACTTTACAGCCACCCAGCGGTTCTTTTCCCGGTGATGAACAAAAGTCATTCCCAGACTTTCTGCCTTTTCGCGGATAGCAGGAATGTCTTCTACATAGAAGCCACTCATATAAAGTTCAGATCCCTTGTGCATGCATGCTGCATAGGCAGCCATATCATTCAACAAGATGTTGCGATTGATATTGGCTATGATGATGTCGAACGGCTTGCGTCCCTTCAGCAGCGATGCATCTCCCAGTTCGACTGTAATGTTTGAAATATGGTTCAGGGCAATATTATCGCGTGAATTGTTTACACACCAGTCGTCTATGTCGATAGCCGTTACCGGGTCTGCTCCTCTCATGCTTGCCAGAATAGCCAGAATGGATGTGCCGCATCCCATGTCGAGTACAGACTTGCCTTTCAGGTCGGCATCCAGCAGTTCTCCCAGAATAGAACTTGTCGTTTCGTGATGTCCGGTTCCGAAAGCCATTTGCGGATTGATGACAATGTCATATTCAGCACGCGGATAATCGTGGTGGAATGTACTGTGTATCACGCAGCGGTTGTCGATGACGATAGGCTGGAAAAAATTCTTTTCCCATTCCTCGTTCCAGTCTTTGTCTTCCGGTTCGGTAATGGTATAAGTGATTTTCGTATCGGGTATAGGGAAGTTTTCCAGTGTTTCTTTCAGGGCATTTTCGTCGAACAAGCTTTGCTGTACATAAGCTTGAACGCCTCCTTCACACTCGACAAAACTTTCGAAACCTATTTCACCTGCCAGTGCCGACAGGACATCGGTAACAATTTCATTGCACGGCTGTGCAGTAAAAGTGACTTCAAAGTATTTCATATATATATGGAGATATTCGTTTGTACACACAAAGGTAGTGAAAATAGGGAAAACCCTATATCGAAATAGGGAATTTCTACTTGTACATAACGATTAACTCCTTACTTTTGTAAGTGAAATAAACCGTATAAATGATATATGTGTATGAAAAGTAGAATATGTGCTTCGTTGCTGATAGCTTGCTTGCCGTGGCTGGCTATGGCGCAGAGTAATGACGACCTTTACTTCGTTCCGAAAAAAGAAAATAAAACGGAGCAGAAGACAGAGGTACAGTCCGTTCCGAAGCAAACCTCAAACAATACGACGGTATATGCAGCTCCCGGGTCGACAGTTGTGGTGAAAGACGTAACTGGAAAGACTCGCGATATTGATGAATACAACCGACGCTATACTTCGCGCGACAATACTTTTTCTATGCAGAATGATACATTGTATATAGAAGAAAAGCCTTATAGTGAGCGTGGGGAATGGGTGAACGGTTTTGAAGGTTCACAAGACGATTATGAATACGCCATGCGTATCGTACGTTTCCGCAGTCCGCGTTATGCCATACCTGTAAGCAGTCCGCTTTACTGGGATGTAGTGTATGGCGTATATCCTTCATGGGACTGGAATGTGTATGATGATGGTTTGTATGCTTATATTTTCCCGACGGCTACAAATCCGCTGTGGTGGGACTGGCGCTGGAACTGGGGCGTTGCAGGTCCAAGATGGGGATTTGGCTGGGGATGGTCGTCTCCATGGTATTATAGCAGTTGGTATTCTCCCTATTGGTACGGTGGCTACTGGGGGGGCTATTGGGGAGGCTACTGGGGCGGTTACTGGGGACCGGGCTGGCATCATCATCATCCGTACTGGGCAGGCAATTATCGTGTAGGACACACAGACTATCGTCCGTCGAGATATACAGGTTATTCTTCTTCCAGACGGAGTAACGCCGTTTTCGGTAATACCAGCCGGTATACGAATACCTCTTCGCGGAGAAGTTCGTCTTCTAACTCTACCATAGGTCGTGTAGTACGTCCGGGAAGTGGTTTCGACAATACGTCCAGCTCTGTACGTCCGTCGGCAGGTGGAGGTTCCAGCTTCCAGCCTGGCAGCGGTTCTTCTGTCACTCGGCCTTCTCGTGGAAACGGTTCGTATGTACGTCCCAGCAGTACGGTCGACCGTACGGGCTCTACCTACAATCGTCCGAGCAGTACCCGACGCAGTTCCAGCTATAACTCGAACACCCGTTCCAGCAATAGCTATTCTGCTCCTCGTAGTTCGAGCAGTTCTTTCTCTGGAGGAAGTGGCGGCAGCTTTAACCGTGGTTCGTCTGTAGGTGGAGGCTCTTCACGTTCCAGCTCCAGAGGTGGAGGTTCAAGCAGAAGATAAAAATGTAAAATAGAAGATTGTTTGAATTATGAAAAAGAAAATAATGGTTCTGACTGTGGCAGGTGCACTGGCTTCTGCCGCAGCAGCACAAAATCAATATGATGCGCTCCGCTTTTTAGGAAATGATGTAAATGGTACGGCTCGTTTTGTGGGTATGGGGGGTGCAATGAGTGCTTTGGGAGCTGATTTGTCTACCATCAGTACAAACCCTGCCGGTATTGGTCTTTATCGGAGTAACGATGTGGCTTTGAGTTTTGGCTTTAATACCAATAAGTCGCACAGTGATTTTAGCGGAAGCGTGATGGACGAAAAGCGTAATCGTGCTTCGTTCGATCAAATCGGTTTCGTATGGAGTACGAAGATTGGTAATAAGACCGATTTGAGATTTTTGAACTTTGCATTCAACTATCATAAACTGGTGAATTTTAACCGTCAGTTTGCTTCGAAAGGGGGATTGAACGGCAACTCACTGACGTGGCAGATGGCTGATATGATTAACGGAGCAGGATATCAGAACAAAACAAATTTTGATGCTCTGCTGGATGCGGGTAACCCGTATACGGAAAGTGCGTTTTACGATACTCCTTATTTAGGTGTTATGGGTGCACGTACCGGACTGGTGGATGTTGACTGGAATGATCAGGGAAATATTACTCGTATTTATGGATGGAATGGTATCGACGGAGAATATTACAGCCGCGAAACGGGATCTATCAACGAATACGATTTCAATATTGCCTTTAATGTCCGCGACCGCTTTTATTTTGGTGCGACATTGGGCGTATACGATGTAGATTATCTGCGCTATTCTTCGTATGGTGAGAATATGCAAAGATCGAACGGTGACTATCAGGGCAATTTTACATTGAACAATACGTATAAGACTGAGGGTACAGGACTGGACTTGAAGGTGGGTGCCATTATCCGTCCGTTCGAATATTCTCCGTTCCGTTTTGGTCTGGCTATACATACGCCTGTATGGTATAATATGTCCGACCGTTACACTTCTGTCTTGACAAGCAATTTAGCATTGGGTAATTCTACATCCAGCTATACCGAAAATCTGATGGACTATCTGAGCGGTGGACAATATGCATGGGATTACAGGCTGATTACTCCGTGGCGTTTCAACGTCAGTGCCGGTACTGTAGTGGGTGGTATCATGGCTTTGGATGCCGAATATGAATTCGAGAGTTATTCGTCTACCAAGCTACAGGATTATGAAGGTCGGGAACTGAACGGTCAGGCTGCTATAAAGGAAACCTTGAAAGGAGTTCATTCGTTCCGTGTTGGTATGGAAACAAAAGTTTCATCGGCTTTCAGTGTGCGTGCCGGATATCATTTCCGCTCAACACCTATTACGAGTGACGCATTCAAGAATATTCCGGCTACCGATAATACTCGTACCGATGCCGAATATATGAACCTGAAATCGCGTCAGGCAGTCAGTGTCGGACTGGGTTACAGAGGACGCCTGATTTATGCGGACGTAGCTTATAAATACGATTTTTACAAAGGTGATTTCTATGCTTTCGATGGTGGGATAGATCAGGCAGGAAACTTGATGTTAGCGCCTACCAAAGTGAACAATGAGCGTCATCAATTGTTATTTACAGTAGGAGTACATTTCTAAAAAGATAGGATTTAAATTGTGTGTGTTTATCTGCTTCACCGTGGGCAATGTTTATTGCCTGTGGTGAAGTTTTTTTATTGTTTATCTTCTCTGTATTCCTTTTTCTTCCAGAAGTTGAAGCCGACATAGATGCGTAGGCTGCCGAATGAATTGGTCATTGAGAAGTCTGATTTACGGTAATCGTAGGTATTCAGTACGAGTGAAGCGCCTACGTAGTATTTGCTGTTGTTCCAGGTGATACCCGCGCGAGTCACCAGATCGAAGTTGATATCATTGATCCATTCCATCCAGTTGTTTTCCATTTCAGCCGGCTGTCCGTTCAGTTTTGCTTTCTTGTAGGCTATGGCAGGCATCAGTGATACATTCAGCAGGCAGTTCTTTGCAAATACCCAGTTGTACCCGTATCCGAAGCTGAGATTGTAGTCGCGATACTCCAGCTTATTGAACTTGAGCGGTGAACGGATTTGTTCAATCATGTCGGCAGGCAGTTTGGTATGGTCGAAGGAGATGCTGTGATGTGAATAAGAAAATCCTGCCATAAATGAGCCGCAGCTGCGCCGCTGGTTGGTAGACTGGCTGTAGGCGGCAGGGTAAGAGAATTTTTTGTTGTTGAAAATCCAGTAAGTATTCAGCCCGACTATCTTGCTTTGGAATCCTTCGAATTTATGTCCTTCATAATCTTCGGGCAGGTTGAATCCGGAATATGAAGTAATATGAAAGTCGCTTCCTGTTTTTCGGTAATATAAGTCCACTCCTATGCGAGAACTGTACAGGTTGAATACATATTCTTTTTTCGATTTACCGTTATGACTTTTACCCAACAGTTCCGGGTAGCTGAAAGATATTCCCAAAAAAATCCATCTCCATCCGAAATAAGCTCCGATTTTAGGTGTAGGAGTCGGTGCGAAAGTAATGTTCTGGCGTTGGTTGTCGATACGTGCTCCCAGCTGATAGCGCTCATGCCAAAAGCTTTGTTCGATCATAAATGCCAGATTATATTTGTTGGGTTCGATATAACTGGAGTCTGTTTCACTGAAAATTTCTCCGAGGCGCTGCATGAATTTGTGCTGTTTTTCGGTCTGAGCATATAGTGTCTGACCGAAAAACAGCGACAGAATCAGGATATATCGTGAAAAATTCATGCGGCTGTCCGAATAAAAACAGTAACTGAAGGCTTTTTAGAGTTTATTTAAAATGCGGTCCATTACCCAGTTGGTAGGAGTGGCACTTACACCGTCGCACGTACATATTGCTTTTCCCTGTAAATGCTCTACTACAGCCTGAATCAGGGGAAGCTGTACGTAAGGTGGATTTTGCGGAAGAATCTCTTCACGTCCACGTTCAGTGTGCAAGGCTATCGGGTCGTAAGTGAAGACAGAAAAGCATATCATTCCTTTGTCGCCAATGATTTCTATGCGGTCTTCCTTGGCAGATTCGTGAGCCACGAAGCACCATGAGCCGGAACCCGGCAGACCGGACGCGAATTTAAAACAGGCACTGATGGTATCTTCTGCCTGATAAAGTCCTCCACGGTTGCTCTTGTATCCTTCGGCTTCGAGTATGCAGCCAAACATTTCCTGCAAGAGATCCAGTTGATGAGGTGCCAGATCATAAAAATATCCACCTCCGGCAATATCCGGCTGAACACGCCACGGTAAGTTGGTACTGTTATAGTCGAGTGCTCGCGGAGGCTGGGCGAAACGTATCTGTACGTTAATGACATTTCCTATTTCTCCTTCTTCTACCAGTTGCCTTACTTTTTGGAAATAAGGCAGATACCGACGGTAGTAGGCAACAAAGCAAGGTATTCCGGTTTCTTGCGATATACGGTTGATGCGTGCACAATCCTCATAGCTGGCAGCCATCGGTTTTTCGATGTAGACAGGCTTTCCTGCTTTCATTGCCATAATGGCAAATGTCGCATGCGATGAGGGAGGGGTAGCAATATAAATGGCGTTCACGTCTTCATCGCCTATCAGTTCCTGCGCATCGGTATACCATCGTGGTATATTATGCCGGCGTGCATACGATTTTACTTTTTCTTCATCGCGGCTCATTACTGCAACGACTTTCGATCCTTCTATCATGTTGAAGGCCGGACCGCTTTTCTTTTCAGTCACTTCACCGCAACCGATAAATCCCCAGCGTACATTATCTAATTGTATCATAGCTAACGGTATTAGTTAAAGTATTTATTATATAAATTTTTATATGTCTTGGTTTGTATAAAGCTGTCCATCCATACATTCAGGCTGTCCAGCAGGGCGGGAGAGTGTTTGCTTACTCCCCATGCATAAAACTGGGTAAAGCTGATGTCTGTATTAATGTCCAGATTAGGAAATTCTTTTATGGAAGCTTTGGCTATATTTTCGTCGCATACTGCATAGTCGATATCTCCGCCCGAAACCATTGCCAGCAATTGTTCGGGACCATATAAGTCGACTTCATCAATATAGATTGTATCTGCTATTTCATTGATAAGGTTGTGTATGCGGAGCAGGGCAGGAGAACCTTTGATAACGTGAAGGTGTTTGTTGGCCAGATCGAGCTGGTTGTGTATGTATAGGCTGTCCTTTCCATCTTCTTTTTTCCGTTGTACCAGCACTTGCTTGCTCAGCAGCAAGGTTCGCGTAAAGAATAGCGAATCTTTTAGCTGAGTGGTTACTACAGTTCCCGTAGCCAGAATATCGTATTTACCGCATATGATGCCTTGCAGGCGTTTCTCGAAACTCATTTCGGGAGTTATTTCGAGTTTCAGTCCTTTCTCCGATGCAAAAATATTCAGCAGCTCGTAGTCGAATCCTTGCAAGGTATCGTCGGTTACGTGATAACTTACCGCATTATATTCGGTTACGGCACGAAGAATGCCCGAACTGGCTATTTCATCATAATCACGTGGTGTAAAAGCTGTTTGTTGCTCTTTTTGCGTATTCAGCAGGATGATGCCTGCTGCAATAGCCAGTGCGATAAAACCATATCGTAACCATTTCTTTTTCATAAGCGTACAGGTTTAATCGAAGAAATTCCATGACAGTCCGAATTTCAGCAAGCGAGGATTCAGCGGGTAGTGAGGAGCCAGGAAATAGCTCTTTTCTCCTTGTCCTTGAATCAGGTTGTACATGGCTATGAAGATACGTGTACGTTTCAGGTGGAGGTTGATATATCCGTTCAACAGCGGGTAACCGCCCAGTTTGTAGCGGGTTTCTTTGTTCTGCAAATAAAATTGTCCGATAGCCGGAGCGTAATCGGGGGCATAATACTGTGTGAAATAACGTACATCTGCTCCCATTTCTATTTGCAGCACTTTCTTTGCCAAACCGAATTTGATATATAAATTGTGGTAGAGAGTCAGTTCCGGTAATGGAAGAACATCCTGATTGCTCGATTTCTGATAAGTTATCTCATTGTCGAGATGGAAGATACCCAACTTGAAATCTTGTCTCAGAGCCGCACTGAAGACCTGTATGTTGCCAGAGTTCTGTCTTACAGCCACGTCGTTCTTGTAAGTCGTGACTTCTTTATCTGAAGACGTTTCTGTATATTTAACAGAGGTATTATCCAGGTACGTATAGTTCTTGATATTTTCTACTCCGGCTTTAAGCTGGGTTTTCCAGCGGTCAACGCTCAGCTTTCCTTCGAGGCGGGTACGCATGATTTTAGACAAATCGTCATTATCCCACCAGTAATGTTTGGAATGGAAATGTCTGTAGTAGAAAATTGGGTTCAGGTTTTTGATATAAGCATTGGCTTCCAGACGTACCGTATCACTGAACAGGCGGAAGTTCAGGTCGCCTTTACCTTGTATCTGAAATTGTCCGGCATCTTCTCCCACAAGGGCGATTTCTCCCATTACATTATAATGCAGAGTCTGTCCCTGTTCCTTGATAAGCTGTCCACCTACCGAAATTGTGTTTTCCACATAATCGGTGGGTATGCGCTGACCCGGAGTTCGTGCAATAGTGTCGGTCATGGTAAAGCGTCTGTATTCGTGACTCATGAACGCCGTAAGTCCCGCCTTCGCCCATTTGTTGAATCCTTCACGCAACGATATACCGAAAGTGTTCTTTACAGCCAGCTGTTCCGTTTCGTCACGCTGTACATCCGTCAGGTAATTGTTCTGGAAATATTGCTGGTTTTGAGTTTCGTCGTATGAAATGTATTGACGGCGGTTAATGTCTACCTTGAGGGTGTGCAGGAAGCTTGTCACAGGTACAAAAACTTCTGTGTTGACTGTATCTTTGGCATCCGGATTCTCACGGTAGAATCCCACGTTATAACGGTGAGTCAGAAAAGCGTGGTAACCGGTGTTGTGGTTCCATACTTGCGACAAGTTAGTAGGAATTTCATCATTGGCATATACCTTTCCGCCTTCCGCCATATCCAGCGGACGGGTAACATACCGGTCGTCTACGATACCTCCGTTCTCGGCAACCTTCAGGTTGTCGTTGATGAAACTGAAATGCATGTTGTATTTATCGCCGAGATAGTAGGCAAAAAGATCTCCGTTGAATAAGGCTGTAGACTGGTTCATGTATTTTCCGCGTCCATACACATAGTCAATATTGAATCCAAATCCCAATCTTTTGTTGGCATTGACGGCAAAATAAGCCTTGAAACGCTCTTCTCCGTCAGAGCTTCCTCCTTGTTTGTAATAGGTAAGATTTGTAAAAGGGGACTTGGTGTTGGTATATACCACGTCTTCCGGTTCGATGACGGTAAAGTCGTAAGGGTCGAGAAAAAAGAATTGTTCGGGGTCTTTCCGTTCGAAAAAGATATGTGAAATACGTGGAGAACCCAGATTACCCAAATAAGTATAATGACCGGTTGGCCCTCCAGTATCATTTGTGTTCTGGAAATCATGCTGCAAGGTATCCACCGGAACTTCAGTCATGTTGCCGAACTGACGGTCTATTTTCCAGCAAGACAATCCGATAGGAATAGTGCTGGCATCAATCACAGAGGTTGTGTCAATCGGGTTTCCGTTACGGTCGTACAGATTGCTGTCTACTCCCGAAGCAGAACTACCAAACTGTCCCGTAAACTGACTTTGCTGATAGGTGTTTTGAGCGGAAATCGTACCGCAAATCAGTAATATTGTTACTATAAAAAATATCTTCCTCATAATGGGGGCAAAGATACAATTTAAAAACGAAAGAAACCGTGTGCAAAGTGCAAAAATACGAGAAGATATCTATTGATACAGAGGCGTGCGGAATATCTTCTTGCTGAAAAAATCCGTACGCCTCTCTCATGTCTTGGTATGATATGGATAATTCCTGTTATTTTACTTCTTTGATGATGTCCATACCAATATGAATAGCCTCTTCATTCATCGGTATCAGATGATGATGGCGTTCGGGCAGTGTTTTGCGCAGTGCCTTGATGACGCTTTCAATAGAAACAATCGGGCGGATTTTCAATAAGCCACCCAGTACGATCATATTGAATGTTTTTGCCATTTTCCGTTCGTTGGCTTCATCCATGGCATCAATGCGATATACATGAATGTCCTTGCGTGTCGGCGGATTGATGATACCATAGCCATCGTAAATAAGTACGCCGCCGGGTTTCACCTTGTTTTCGAACTTGGCAAGCGAAGGCTGGTTCAAGATAATGGCTGTATCGTATTTGCTTAGAATAGGAGAGGAAATGCGTTCGTCACTGATGATGACGGTCACGTTGGCCGTACCTCCTCGTTGTTCGGGACCATAGGCAGGCATCCAAGTGACTTCCTTGTCTTCCATCAGTCCTGAATAAGCCAGGATTTTACCCATCGACAATACACCTTGTCCGCCGAATCCTGCTATAATGATTTCTTCTTTCATGATAGTTCTTTTTTTGATGATTTTATTTGTTATCTCCGCTTGTGTCTTTCAAGTCGCCCAGCGGGTAGAACGGGAACATGTTTTCTTCCATCCATTTGTTGGCTGCTTCGGGTGTCATTTTCCATCCAGAGTTACATGTAGATACGATTTCCACCAAGTTTGAGCCTTTTCCCTGCATGCTGTTTTCGAAAGCCTTGCGGATTGCTTTTTTAGCCTTGCGGATAGCTGCTACCGTATGAACTGCCTGACGGGTAACGTAGCATGTTCCTTGCAAGGTTGCTGCTATTTCTGTCATCTTCAAAGGATATCCGTGTATTTCCGGATTTCGTCCGTAAGGACAGGTGGCTGTTTTCATTCCTATCAGTGTAGTAGGAGCCATTTGTCCTCCTGTCATGCCATATATCGCATTGTTGATGAAAATGATAGCTATATTATCTCCACGGTTCAGGGCGTGGATTGTTTCTGCTGTACCAATACATGCCAGGTCACCATCTCCCTGATAAGTAAATACCAGTCGGTCCGGCCACAAACGTTTGATGGCTCCGGCAAGAGCAGGTGCACGTCCGTGAGCGGCTTCCAGACAGTCAACATCGAGGTAGTTATACATAAATACGGCACATCCTACCGGGCTGATACCGATAGTTTTCTCTTCCATGCCCATTTCTTCTATAACTTCAGCTATCAGTTTGTGAACTACTCCATGGCTGCATCCCGGGCAGTAGTGCATTGGATTATCATTCAATAAACGAGGCTTCTGGTAAACCAGATTCTCGGGCTTCATTATATCTTCTTTTGTCATAAATATCTCCTCCTTGTCGGGTTAGCGTAGAAAGAAACGGAACACAAATTCCATCATCTTTATAAACAGCGATGCGCCGCACACATAAAAGAAAATGGTTTTATCATCTCCCAATGAAAAATACAGAATGAAAGAAGCTACGGCTCCTATCATAAATATTACATTGAGTACGGTTCTGATCTGATCTATATTGCCCATAAGTTTCTTACTTATTAATGATTTTTTCTTTTAACGCATCGATAACTTCGTCTGGATCGGGGACGATACCTCCCAGGCGTCCGAAATGTTCGACGGGGACACTGCATTTTACAGCCAGCTCTACGTCTTCAATCATTTGTCCGCTATTCAATTCCACAACAAGGATGCCTTTTATATTTTTAGCTCTTTCGGCTAATGGCTTACTTGGGAACGGCCATAAGGTAATAGGACGGAACAATCCGACTTTGATACCCTCTTCGCGTGCATGCTCCATTGACTTTTGTGCGATACGTGCACATGATCCGAATGCCACGATCAGATATTCTGCATCCTCGCAGTCTATTTCTTCGTAGCGAACTTCCTTAGCCTCGATTTCTGCATATTTTTCCTGCAGGTGAAGATTTCGTTTTTCCATTACAGCAGGATCAAGTTCCAGCGAAGTGATGATATTGGGCTTACGTCCCTTGCATCCGGTTGCAGCCCATGGACACTGTGCAATGATTTCTTCTTCCGTACGTCGTGGGCGAGGAGCTGGAAGGACTACCTTTTCCATCATCTGACCGATAACTCCATCGGCGAGAATCATTGCCGGATTGCGATATTTGAAAGCCAGTTCGAAAGCCAGACTCACAAAGTCGGCCATTTCCTGAACCGAAGCCGGCGCCAGCGCTATCAGATGATAGTCACCGTGTCCACCACCTTTTGTTGTCTGGAAATAATCAGCCTGACTGGGCTGGATGGTTCCCAGTCCCGGACCTCCACGCATAACGTTTACTACCAGACAGGGCAATTCTGCACCTGCAATGTATGAAATACCTTCCTGTTTCAGGCTGACACCCGGACTGGAAGATGAAGTCATAACCATTTTACCGCTTCCGGCACCTCCATATACCATATTAATTGCTGCAACTTCACTTTCGGCCTGCAAAACCACCATACCGGTAGTTTCCCACGGCTTCTGTTCGGCAAGAGTTTCCAATACTTCTGATTGGGGAGTGATAGGGTAACCGAAGTATCCATCTACACCGATGCGGATAGCCGCATGGGCAATGGCTTCGTTTCCTTTCATTAGAACTACTTCTTCTGCCATAATTTTGATTGTTTAGCTTATAAGCACTTAAAAATTATTCTTCACATTTTGCTCTATATACGGTCAAGCAGCCGTCTGGGCATACAATTGCACACGAAGAGCATCCGTTGCAGGTATCTTCTACAACCTGTTGAACGTAATTATATCCTTTTTGATTTACTTTGGCGGTGAGCGACAGTACGTGTAACGGGCAGGCTACCACGCACAGGTTGCACCCTTTGCAGCGTTCTGTATTCACTACAACTACACCTTTCATTTTAGCCATAAGTCGATTATCTTATTGATTAAACATATCTTTATTATAAAAATTGAGAATATCCATCACCATATTTCGGGCCTCTGCTGCCGGACTCTCCGGATTTAGTGCAATGGCTTCCTGATAATTGTTCAGCGCCCCTTGCCAGTCACCTTTTTTCCGGAAAGCATTCCCTAATAAATAATACGCTTCGGATGCGTATTCTGGGTTTTGATTGATGAATTGATTCAATTGGTCGATTGCGTGATCTGTAGAGCCCTCGGCGATTAAATTCTTTATATCTTTCAGCTTTTCGGTCATGATTATGAATTTATAGTATACCCACAAAGATAAAGTTTATTTTCAATCGAATAGGAATTTTAGGCAATTATTTCCTCCAAATAGATGAAAAAATTTTTTTCTCTTTTGTGCAATTTGTTGATTGTAAATTGTTTATTGGTATGCTCAAAATGTTTCATTTGAAAAAGTTGTTTGTTTAATTATATAAGCGTTTTTCGGAAATACAGTGGCGATTTGATGTGCTTTGCTGCACAATATTCTAATCTTTATGCAGGATATAGATTCGTTTTTTTGCAAAAAATTATATTGCGGCATTGAAGAAACAAGGGCATCTCTATATTATTCGGGAATATATATTTACTTTAATGAAGTCGTTTAGTGTCTAATTATTTTATATATTTGCTGATTATAATGTTTTTTATTAATAAATAATCGAATTTATGAAAATCAAGTTGTTGTTAGCTGCCACAGTTGCATGCGTATTGGGCTTTTCTTCATGCTCAAATGAATCAGTGAAAACTATCCCTGTGTATGGTTGGCAAGGAGAAGGGGAGGAAGCTACAGAGGCATCTATCCAGTCCGATTTCCAGAAATGGAAAGATCACGGTTTGGTAGGTATATGTTACAATGCGGGTGGTTTCAATGTGGAGAAACACGCTCGTGCGGCAAAAATAGCTCATGCTACTGGGCTGGAGTACCATGCATGGATTCCTGCCATGCTGAAAGGAGATGCTGATTCTACATGGTATGCAGTAAACCGTAAAGGAGAGTCGGCATATTCTGTGCAGGCATATGTTCCTTATTATAAATGTATGTGTCCGAATAATCCGGATGTAATCAATTATCTGGTTACCGAATATAGCAAGATAGCAGAAATACCGGATGTAGATTTTGTTCATTTGGATTATATCCGCTATGTAGATGTAATTCTGGCTCGCGGCCTTTGGGAAAAATACGGTTTGGTGATGAATGAAGAGTATCCTACAGCCGATTATTGTTACTGCGACAAGTGTGTAGCCGATTTCAAGGCTGAAAGTGGTATAGATATCAAGGCTGTGGAAGATCCTTCTACTTGCGAGGAATGGAAGCAGTTCCGTTATAACCGCATTACCAATCTGGTGAATAAGATTGCGGCTGCGGTTCACGCAAAAGGTAAAAAAGTCAGTGCTGCTGTATTCCCAGGTCCTGATTCTTATGCAAAGAAACTGGTTCGTCAGGAATGGAACAAATGGGATATCGATGCGTTTTTCCCGATGAATTACAATGACTTTTATTTGGAACCAGCTTCTTGGGTAGGAAAAATAACCAAAGAAGAAGTGACTTCCGTAAACGGTAAAAAGCCTGTTTACAGTGGCCTCTTCATTTGTCATGACTGGCAGAACAAGGCTAATATTAAAGATCCGGAAGGTCACGGTCTGACACCTTCTGAAATTGGTGAAGCTGTTCGTGGTTCGATTGAGGCCGGAGCTGCCGGAGTTGCATTGTTTACTCCTGCCAACATGACGGACGAGCATTGGGCTGAGCTTGATAAAGCGATTCAGGTAAAACGTTGATGTAGTTGTATCAGACTATACAAAAGAATAATTGAAAATGGAATCTCCTTCGGATTTAAAAAAAAGTCCGGAGGAGATTTTATTTTTATATATGGTTTGATTGAGCAGTTCGTGTTACGTTTTCCCTAAGAATATAATGTTTAACAGCAGTGGGGCGATTGCCTGACTATAATGAATCGCTATCTTCACCATAGTGAGGCGATCGCTTCACTATAGTGAAATGATTTGTATATGCGGAAGATTCACAATCCTATGAGGTAATGGAATAAAATAGGATAAGGTAGTTCCTTTACGTATCATTTCTATAAAAATACCATTTGGTCTGTCTGTAATATATCATGCATTCATCGTTATTGTAAGTTTGGGTCAAAACAAGAAGGGCATAAGACAAAAATACAAGACAGAATTTGTGAATTTAGGAATTTCTTTTGGTATTATTTTATTTAGTGATAACTTTGCAAAAGACAATAAATTGCAAAAAATAACTAACTTATAGTACGAGGAAATGAATAAAATTATTTCAAAAGAACATTTTTCAGAAAAGGTTTTTAAGCTGGTAATCGAAGCTCCTCTGATTGCTAAGTCACGTAAGGCAGGTCATTTTGTGATTGTACGTGTAGGCGAAAAAGGCGAACGTATGCCTCTTACCATTGCTGAAGCCGATCCCGTAAAGGGAACTATTACGTTGGTCGTACAAGAGGTTGGTCTGTCATCGACCCGCTTGTGCGAACTGAATGAAGGTGATTATATTACCGATGTAGTAGGTCCGCTGGGTAAGGCAACCCACATCGAGAACTTTGGCACCGTAGTTTGTGCTGGAGGTGGAGTAGGAGTAGCTCCGATGCTTCCTATCGTTCAGGCCTTGAAGGCTGCCGGAAATCGTGTTATTACTGTATTGGCAGGACGCTCTAAGGAACTGATCATTTTAGAGAAAGAAATGAGAGAAAGTTCGGATGAAGTAATCATTATGACCGACGATGGTTCGTATGGCAAGAAAGGTCTGGTAACAGAAGGTATTGAGGAAGTCATCAAGCGCGAAAAAGTTGACAAATGTTTTGCCATCGGTCCGGCTATTATGATGAAGTTTGTTTGCCTGCTTACTAAAAAATATGAGATTCCTACCGACGTTTCACTCAACACGATTATGGTAGATGGTACCGGTATGTGCGGTGCATGCCGTATTACCGTAGGAGGCAAGACAAAATTCGTTTGTGTTGACGGTCCTGAGTTCGACGGACATCAGGTCGATTTCGATGAAATGCTGAAACGTATGGGTGCGTTTAAGGATATTGAGCGTGAAGAAATACACAAACTGGATCCTGTACAGCCTGATACATGCGAAGCTGTAAAGGCAGCCGACGACCGTAATGCAACATGGCGTGCAGACCTGCGTAAAGCGATGAAACCGAAAGAACGTACAGCCATTCCACGTGTTAAGATGAATGAACTCGATCCGGAGTACCGTTCTCATAGCCGTAAGGAAGAAGTTAACCTGGGGCTGAACGAAGAACAGGCACTGACCGAAGCCAAACGCTGTCTGGATTGTGCTAATCCGTCGTGTATGGAAGGTTGTCCGGTTGGCATCAATATTCCCGGATTCATCAAGAACATCGAGCGCGGTGAATTCCTTGAGGCAGCTCGTGTTTTGAAGCAGACCAGTGCTTTGCCTGCCGTGTGTGGTCGTGTTTGTCCGCAGGAAAAGCAGTGTGAGTCGAAATGTATACACCTGAAGATGGGACACGAAGCAGTAGCTATCGGTTATCTGGAACGCTTTGCTGCCGATTATGAACGTGAAAGCGGACAGATTTCGGTTCCTGAAATAGCCGAAAAGAACGGCGTTAAAGTTGCAGTTGTAGGTTCCGGACCTGCCGGACTGTCGTTTGCCGGCGATATGGCGAAACTGGGTTACGATGTAACCGTGTTCGAAGCCTTGCATGAAATCGGAGGAGTATTGAAATATGGTATTCCCGAATTCCGTTTGCCGAACAAGATTGTCGATGTAGAAATAGAAAACCTGTCGAAGATGGGCGTGCAGTTTGTCAAAGACTGTATCATCGGTAAGACTATCAGCGTAGACGAACTGGAACAGGAAGGCTATAAAGGAATATTTGTTGCTTCCGGAGCCGGACTCCCTAACTTCATGAATATTCCGGGTGAGAACTCTATCAACATCATGTCGTCCAATGAATACCTGACTCGCGTCAACCTGATGGATGCGGCAAGCGAAGATTCTGATACGCCGGTTACATTCGGCAAACGAGTAGCCGTCATCGGTGGAGGTAATACTGCTATGGACTCTGTCCGTACTGCCCGTCGTCTGGGAGCCGAAAAAGCCATGATTATTTATCGTCGTTCGGAAGCAGAAATGCCGGCTCGTCTGGAAGAAGTTAAGCACGCTAAAGAAGAAGGTGTGGAATTCCTGACTTTGCATAACCCGATAGAATACATTGCCGACGAAAAGGGACGTGTCAAACAGGTTGTCTTGCAGAAGATGGAACTGGGCGAACCCGATGCTTCAGGACGTCGTAGTCCGGTGCCTATCCCCGGCGCAGTAGAAACCATCGATATTGATATGGCTATTGTCAGTGTAGGAGTTTCTCCGAACCCGATTGTTCCACATTCTATCCCCGGACTGGAACTGGGACGTAAAGGAACCATTGCTGTAAACGACGATATGCAATCGTCTATACCGACTATTTATGCCGGTGGAGATATAGTCCGTGGTGGGGCCACCGTAATTCTGGCTATGGGAGACGGACGTCGTGCAGCTGCAGCAATGGACAAGCAGTTACGCGGATAATGCAGCATTAAGATTGTAAACCTGTTTTCCTAAAGCGATTGTCAGGGTGAAATCTTCAAGGCTGGACAGTTTGCTATGGAACAATCAGAATAGACGAAGAGGCTGTTTCAAAATGAAAAACTGAGATAGGCTTACTTATAATCTATAAGTTACAACATAAAAATCTCCTACTTTAGTCTTTGTTTTCTTCAATTACAGGACTAAAAGTAGGAGATCTTTTTATTTCTAAATTCAATCTGTCAGATTTTTATTTTTTGCAATTCTATTTTGAGGCAATCTCTTTTTATTTTGCTTCCAGCAGCCTGTTGTTTGTGAATATACAAAAAATGATTACTTTTGTATAGAATATATTTATAATTGTAAGAGAACTTAAATTTATTATGAGAAAACCTCTTTTGCTCGGCATCTTGGGAGCTTGTACACTTTCTTCCCAGGCGCAGACTTTCAAGGAATGGCAAGATCCTGAAGTCAATGCAGTTAACCGCGCTCCGATGCACACCAATTTCTTTGCTTACGAAAGTACGGATGCTGCCACTCAGGCCATCAAGGAAAACTCCGACAACTTCATGACTTTAAACGGAAAATGGAAATTCTTCTGGGTAAAGAATGCAGACGCACGTCCCACCGATTTTTGGAAAGTTGATTTTAATGATAAGGGATGGGATGATTTGCAAGTCCCGGCAGTTTGGGAATTGAACGGCTATGGTGACCCGATATACCTGAATGTAGGCTATGCATGGCGTAACCAGTTTACAAATAATCCTCCTTATGTACCTGTAGAAAACAATCACGTAGGCTCTTACCGCCGCGAGATTGTTGTTCCTGCCGACTGGAAAGGAAAAGACATTATCGCACATTTCGGAGCTGTAAGTTCGAACATGTACTTATGGGTGAATGGCAAATATGTAGGATACAGTGAAGACAGCAAGTTGGAGGCCGAATTCGACCTGACACCTTATCTGAAATTAGGACAGAAGAATGTTATTGCATTTCAAGTATTCCGCTGGTGCGATGGTAGTTACTTTGAGGATCAGGACTTCTTTCGCTATACAGGTGTAGCTCGCGACTGTTATCTTTATGCCCGAAACAAGAAACGCATCGATGACATTCGTGTCACACCAGACCTGGACAGCGAGTACAAAAACGGTTCTTTGGCGGTAGAGTTAAGCCTGAAAGGCAGTTCCACAGTCACTCTTGACCTTCTGGATGCCCGCAATCAGGTAGTAGCAACCCAGAACGTAGCAGGAAGTGGCAAGGTTTCCACAACCATCAACCTCGATGCACCTCACAAATGGTCGGCAGAAACTCCTTATTTATATACTTTGCGTGCTACACTGAAAGATGGAAACAAAGTCAGTGAAGTTGTTCCGGTCAAAGTAGGTTTCCGTAAGATCGAACTGAAGAATGCACAGATACTGGTAAATGGCGAACCGGTACTGATAAAAGGAGCCAACCGCCACGAAATGGATCCCGACGGCGGATCTTATGTATCGCGCGAACGGATGATTCAGGATATCCAGATTATGAAGCAGTTCAACATCAACGCCGTGCGTACCTGCCACTATCCGGACGATAACTTCTGGTATGACTTGTGCGATAAATACGGTATCTACGTAGTAGCTGAAGCCAATTTGGAATCACACGGTATGGGTTATGAAGAAAAGACATTGGCCAAAGTTCCTTTATTCAAAAAGACTCATTTGGAGCGTAACGAACGCAATGTACAACGCGGATTCAATCATCCCAGCATTATTTTCTGGTCATTGGGTAATGAGGCCGGTTACGGACCGAACTTTGATGCCGCTTACGAATGGGTAAAAGCCGAAGACCCGAGCCGAGCTGTACAATACGAAAGAGCCGGTCTGGAAGGCAAGACCGATATCTACTGTCCGATGTATTACCGTTATAAAGACTGTGAGGATTATGTAAAGAATGAAAACAGCACCAAGCCTCTTATCCAGTGTGAGTATGCTCATGCCATGGGAAACTCGGAAGGCGGTTTCAAGGAATACTGGGATTTGATACGTAAGTATCCGAAGTTCCAGGGAGGTTTCATTTGGGATTTCGTTGACCAGTCATGCCGCTGGACCGGAAAGAACGGTAAGATGATTTATGCATACGGAGGCGATTTCAACCGTTTCGATGCCAGCGACAACAACTTCTGCGACAATGGACTGATCAGTCCCGACCGCAAGCCCAATCCACACATGTACGAGGTTGGCTATTTCTATCAGAACATCTGGACCACGGCAGGCGATTTGTCGAAAGGAGAAATCAATGTCTATAATGAAAACTTCTTCCGCGATTTATCTGCTTATGCACTCGAATGGGAACTTCTGAAAGACGGAAAGGCAGTCCGTAGCGGACGTGTTGAGAATCTGTCGGTCGCTCCACGCCAGACAGCCAGTATAAAACTCGACTGGGGCAAGACTTGCAAGTGCGGCGAATGGTTGCTTAACGTAAAATACATTCAGAAAAATCGCGAAGGCCTGCTTCCTGCCGGTCATGTAGTGGCTAAAGCCCAGCTTACACTGAATGCTTACGAAGCTCCTGCTATGAATCTTGCCAATGTTGCAGAAAAGAACGTAGCAGTAGTTACTCCGCAGATCAAGAATGAAAACGTAAACCGTATGGTTGTAGTCGGAGAGGACTTCAATATCCAGTTCAATAAGCAAAATGGTTACATGGATAAGTATGAAGTGAACGGGCTGAATATGATAAAAGAAGGAGAAGCCATGACACCTAACTTCTGGCGTGCTCCGACCGATAACGATTTCGGTGCTGGTCTTCAGCAGAAATATGTAGCATGGAAGAATCCCGACATCAAACTGCTTTCATTGAAGGGAGAAATGAAAGACGGCATGGCAGTCGTTTCAGCCGAATACGACATGAAGAACGTTTCAGCTAAACTGTTGCTTACCTATACCATCAATAACAAAGGTGCCGTCAAGGTTACTCAGAAGATGACAGCCGACAAGAATGCCAAGGTAGCCAATATGTTCCGTTTCGGTTTACAGTTGGTAATGCCGGCATCCTTCGAGAAGATTTCTTATTACGGTCGTGGACCAATTGAAAACTACGTTGATCGTAAGACATCTACCGACCTCGGCGTTTATAACCAGACCGTAGACGAGCAGTTCTATGCTTATATCCGTCCGCAGGAAAACGGTACCAAGTCGGATATCCGCTGGTGGAAACAATTGAACGAAGCCGGCAGCGGACTGATGTTTGTAGCCGAAGCTCCGTTCTCAGCATCTGCTTTGCATTACACCATCAGCTCGCTCGATTCAGGATGGGAAAAGAAACAGGAACACTCCAACGAAGTAGAAAAGGCAGACCTGACCAATGTCCTGATCGACAAGGCGCAGATGGGATTAGGATGTATCGATAGTTGGGGAGCCGTTCCCGAACCACAGTATATGTTACCTTACGGCGATTATGAATTTACCTTCATCATGACACCGGTAAGCCATTCATACACCCGATAAGACCTGATCAGTCAGAAAAATAGAAGAGGGGAAATTTGAAATTATTCTCTGCGGAATAGCTTTCAAATTTCCCCTCTCTTTTTATGTCAGTACGGGAATTCCGTTTCCTTTATCTCATCCAAGTTTTTGTTACCTCACCGATATACATAGTATATTGTTTCGAAGCATCTACATTCTGGTTCAGCGATTTCAAGTCATCAGCAGTCATCTTTTGCGACATAGCCTTCTTGCATTCCACAACCACACTTGCCTTTGTGTTGTTGTCTGTATAGAATGAGATTTTGTATGTATCACTCTGTTCCATCAAGGCAGTAGCAGCTATACGGCTCTGGTCAATCAGCAGATAAGAAACATTCTTGTTGAACATCTTGCCGAATCCGCTCCAGTTTTCAGCTTTGATATCGATTTCCTCACCGTTTGCTGCCGTCAGCGTGATACGTCCCTTTGCCGCAATCTCGTTCAGGTTGGCAGGCAATTGTTCCAGACCGACCTCTTTCAGTTCTGCCGAAGCATTGATAACCGGAGTAGCAGGCTGCAACGTCTGCATGGGAACACTTTGTGCAGTAGTTGGTGTATTATTTAAGAGCTTCTGACCTAAGGCAGCTGATGCTGATTGAAACAATTCATCTTTCAGATCGATAGTCTCCCTTCTGAACTTGCCACAGATAGGAGCCAGTTTTGTTTTCTTTTTATTCAGTGCCATATCATCGTTTATCCACTCCTCGGCAGTATATTTCTGTCCACCGTCTCTTGCTTCGTCGTACCAGTAACGGATACGTGTCATCAGCATTTTACATTTACCGTCTTCCGTATTAATGAGCAACTGATAATAGATACGTGTACGGTCGAGTGATAGAGCAGAGGAAGAGAATATCATATATTCTTCAGCTGTTGCAGCAATTGTTCCATCCTCTTTGTTTGAATATGACACTTGACTATACAGCTTGCCGTCGGGTTTGAAACGTCCTTTAGCCCATTCTAACATTTGATTGAATATATCCGTTTTCGACAGTCCCGGTGCATTTATTTCATTGGTAAAAGCCACCTTTCCGTCGATTGTCGTTACAGCACCGGCCAGATATTTTGGGTCGGTATTATCTTTCTTGTCTTTTGCCATACCAGCTATTGGCAGACACATTAGTAGGATAAATAACAGTTTTTTCATGGTAATTTTTCTATTTGATTTTCTTTTTTGTTTTTTATAGTAAGCAAATATACAGATAAAAATATAGGAAGTAAAGAGAAGCTTGCTAAAAAAAGGAAATGTCCGAAAATAAAAATATTCACTACAAGCCCTTGCAGCCCTGTAGTGAATATCATTATATTATCTGTCAGAAGAAAGATTATTTGACTGGAATCTTGTCAATTCTTGCCTGATGGCGTCCACCTTCGAAGCCCGTAGCGAAGAATTCCGTCATGATTTTATCCGCCATTTCCGTATCGATGAAACGTCCCGGCATAACCAGCACATTCGCATCATTATGCTGTCGTGCCAGATGCGCTATTTCCGGCATCCAGCAGAGAGCAGCCCGGATACCCTGATGTTTGTTCAGTGTCATGCTGATACCCTCTCCGCTTCCGCAGATAGCTATTCCCGGGTAACATTCACCAGCCTCTACAGCCAGAGCCAGCGGATGAGCAAAATCCGGATAGTCACAACTCTCAGTACTATACGTTCCAAAATCTTTATACTCCCATCCTTTTGCCTTCAGCCACTGTTTTACATACTCTTTCAGCTCAAATCCGGCATGATCGGAAGCCAGTCCTATTACTTTCATTCTAACATTGCTTTTACTTGGTTATATACATTTTCTGCAGTGAATCCCAGTTTTTCGTCCAGCACCTTGTAAGGAGCAGAGAAACCGAACGATTCCAGACCCCAGATCTTACCATTGGCGCCAACCAGCCCTTGCAGGTTGACAGGCAGACCAGCAGTCAGTCCGAATACCTTGGCACCCGTCGGGATAATGCTTTCCTGATACTCCTTGCTCTGGCTGCGGAACAAACCTTCCGACGGAACAGAAACAATACGCAGTTTCACACCATCCTTACGCAACAGTTCGGCACCCGCTACCAAAGTAGAAACTTCAGAACCCGAAGCCACCATAATCACATCCGGATTTTCATCCGAACCAGCTACGATATAAGCACCCTTTGCAGCCTGCGTATAGTCAGTACCTTCCGGCAGGTTCGCGATATTCTGTCGAGAGAAAATCAAGGCAGTAGGAGTAGATGTATTCTCCATTGCCAGCTTCCAAGCCTGAGTTGTTTCCTCTACATCAGCCGGGCGCAGTACCAGCATCGAGTTATGTCCTTTATGATTCTTCAGTTTTTCCATCAGTCGGATTTGAGCCTCCTGTTCTACCGGTTCATGCGTAGGACCATCTTCACCCACACGGAACGCATCGTGAGTCCAGATAAACTTCACAGGCATTTCCATCAGTGCAGCCATACGTACAGCCGGTTTCATATAATCGGAGAATACAAAGAAAGTACCACATGCAGCGATAACACCACCGTGCAGCGCCATACCGATACAGCAGCAAGCCATTGTCAGCTCAGACACACCCGCCTGCAGGAACGCACCGCTGAAGTCACCTTTTGTAAAGGCATGAGTCTTTTTCAGGAATCCGTCAGTCTTGTCCGAATTAGAGAGGTCGGCAGAAGACACAATCATGTTTTCCACATGTGTAGCCAGCACACCCAGTACAGTAGCCGATGCAGCACGTGTTGCTCCACCCGCTTTCTGTTCGATAGCCTCCCAGTTAATTTTCGGAGTCTGGTTAGAGAACCAGAATTCCATCTTGGCAGCCAGATCCGGATGAGCCTTAGCCCATTCAGCCTTCGCAGCATAACGTTCAGCCACGATAGCCTTCAACTCTTCACGGCGTTTAGCATACAGCTCAGCCACTTCTGGGAATACCTGGAACGGATTTTCCACGTCACCACCCAGATGCTTGATTGTATTGATATAAGCCTCGCCGCCCAGCGGAGCACCGTGAGTAGCACAGTTACGTTCATAGCTTGTATTGTCCGCTTTCAGCGCACCCTTACCCATGATTGTCTTACCGATAATCAGTGTAGGCTGTCCTGTTACTGCTTTCGCTTCAGTCAGTGCTTCACGTATTTGGTCAGCATCATTACCGTTGATGGTAATAACCTTCCATCCCCACGCTTCATATTTTTTAGCTACATCCTCGTCGGTTACCGCTTCACATTCAGTAGAAAGCTGGATATCGTTCGAGTCGTAGAACATAATCAGGTTGTCCAGTCCCAGATGTCCGGCAAGACGTCCGGCACCTTGAGAAATCTCTTCCTGCACACCACCGTCGGAGATGTAAGCATAAATGGTCTGGTTCATTACGTCACCCAAACGAGCCTTCAGGAACTTAGCCGCGATGGCAGCACCAACGGCAAACGTATGTCCCTGTCCCAGTGGGCCGGAAGTATTTTCTATACCACGCATGATGTCCACTTCCGGATGTCCCGGAGTAGGGCTTCCCCATTGACGGAACTGAGCCAGTTCGTCCATCGTAAATTTGCCGCTCAGTGCCAGAACCGAATACAACATCGGCGACATGTGTCCCGGGTCGAGGAAGAAACGGTCACGTCCTTCCCAGCGTGGATTCTCAGGATCATAAACAAGAAATTCAGAAAACAGTACATTTACAAAGTCTGCACCACCCATAGCGCCACCCGGATGACCGGATTTAGCTTTTTCCACCATGGCAGCAGCCAGAATACGGATATTGTCGGCTGCGCGGTTCATTAATTCTTTATTGTTTTTCATCATTGGATATGTTTGTTTATGCAAAGATAGTAATATTCTTCAATATGTAACGAATTTTATTTAAAAGCTTGTCAACTCAGGTTATGTATGTTTGCTTTTACTTTATTTGCTTGATATAAAAAAGACTCTTCAAGTCTTTTTCTTGAAGAGTCCTTCTGTTCAGAAAGCCTGTCAGACTTTCATGAAATGTTTGATGTATTTAGAACAATAATTAGCAGACTTTGTGTGAGCCGTCGCTGATCACTACATCGTATACTTTCGGGCTGCGTCCGAATTTTTCTTTGAAGCGTTCCTTGGCTGTGATAATGAATGTTTCGTAGAGCTCATTCTTTACCAGATTGATGGTGCAGCCACCGAAGCCGCCTCCCATAACTCGTGAACCGGTTACGCCGCAGTCGAAAGCAATGTCGTTCAGGAAGTCGAGTTCTTCGCAGCTTACTTCGTACAACTTGCTCATGCCGTGATGGGTTTCGTACATCTTCTGTCCTACGGTTTCGTAGTCGTTGCGTTCAAGAGCATCGCATACGTCGAGTACTCGCTGGATTTCTTCGATAACGTATTCGGCACGCTTGTAGTCTTCTTCGGTTACTTCTGCTTTTACCTCGTTGAGCATATCGAGCGTACAGTCGCGCAGATATTCTACTTCAGGATATTTTTTCTTGAGTGCTGCCACTACGTTTTCGCAGCTTTGGCGGCGCTTGTTGTATGCAGAGGATGCCAGTTCGTGCTTAACGACTGAGTCTACCAGTACCAGACGGTAGCCTTCCGGACGGAAGGGGAAGTACTGATATTCCAGTGAACGGCAATCGAGTCGCATCAGGCTGCCTTCCTTGCCGAATACAGATGCAAACTGATCCATGATTCCGCAGTTTACTCCGCAGTAATTGTGTTCGGTGGCCTGACCTACTTTGGCGAGTTCGAACTTGTCGATCTTGTTGTCGCCGAACAGATCGTTCAGGGCAAATGCGTAAGTCGACTCAAGGGCTGCCGATGAAGACATGCCTGCTCCCAAAGGAACATCGCCTGCAAAAGCTGTGTTGAAGCCTTTCACGTCGACACCTCGCTTGATCATTTCACGGCATACGCCGAATATGTAGCGTGCCCAGCTTGCCTTGGGGGCATCTTCTTCGTTCAGACCGAATTCTACATAATCTTTCAGGTCGATGGAATAAGCACATACTTTGTCTTTTCCGTTCGGCTTGATTTCTGCCATGATGCCTTTGTCTACTGCGCCGGGGAATACAAATCCTCCATTATAATCGGTGTGTTCGCCTATAAGGTTGATACGGCCCGGAGAAGTATAAATGCTTCCGGTTGTACCATCGAAATGCTTAATGAAACGGCTTCTTACATATTCTATATCCATAATGGTAAAAGCTTAAAAGGTTAATATTGTTTTTCTTGTTGTCTGTTCAGTCAATCAGTCTACAGGGATGTCTTTGTTTACGTTCTTGCAACCAATCAGTCCGTAGAACAGCAGGTATGCCAGCATGGCAATGATGAGCCAGTAGCTGTTCATGTAACCGGCTGAGTCGGAGATGAACTGCTGTACCAGCGGCAGGATTCCACCACCTACTACCATCATCATGAAGATACCAGATGCCTGTGCGGTGTATTTGCCAAGACCTTCTACTGCCAGGTTGAAAATTCCTCCCCACATCACCGAAGTACAGAGTCCGCAAAGTACGAGGAACAGTGCACTCAGAGGTACGGAAGCCATTTGGAAACCGTTGTCGGCGCTGTAGCCCGGCATGGAAACGGTTACTGCTTTCGGAGTGAAGATGGCGATAAGGATGAAGCAGATTGCAAGGGTTGAAGCAATGATGAGCTGTACGCGGCTGGATACTTTACCACTGATGACGCTACTTGCCAGACGGCCTACCAGCATGAGCAACCAGTAGATAGCGGCGATGGCTCCACCGATAGCAGCACCGTCGGTCAGCAAGCCTGCACCTTTTTCGCTGGAGTCGGCCAGGTAGAAGTTTAATGTTCCCGGAATACCTACTTCAATACCTACATAGATGAAGATACCGATTACGCCAAGTACGGTGTGACGGAAGCTCCAAGGGCTGTGAGAGAATTTTTCTTTCTCTACTTTACCTTTACGCAAGTGGGGTTCTGGGATGGAAACAAACGAAATGATGATGAATGTGAAGATGAATACACCCATAGCGATGAAGAGCAGCGGGGCTACATCCGACATGGCTGTCTGGGGAGTAACGCTTCCGATCAATACTCCGACGAAGAGGGGAGTAAGGGTTCCTGACAGAGAGTTCAGGGCACCACCTGCCTGGATAAGCTGGTTTCCTTTGTTACCGCCTCCACCTAACAGGTTCAGCATCGGGTTTACAACGGTATTCAGCATACATACTGAGAAACCGCAGATGAATGCTCCCAACAGGTAGATGATGAAGTTCAGCTTGATGTAATATCCGCCCATTGCAAATACGTCTACATCGGCACCTACAAGGCTGGAAATGTACTGGGTAAACAGGCCTAAGAAACCTACTGCCATAGCGATAAGGGCAGTTTTCTTATAACCGATCTTTACAAGCATGTTTCCCGCAGGAATACCCATGAAGAGGTATGCGAGGAAGTTCATCATGTTTCCCATCATACCGAGGGTGTTTGCGCCTGCATATTGATTTTTCCAGATTGTTCCGAAAGGTGCGGCAAGATTGGTTACGAAAGAGATCATCGCAAAAAGAAAGAACATCGTTATAATTGCGATGAGATTGCCATTCTGTTTTTGTTGATTCATGGTTTAATTGAAAAATATTGGGTTAATAAATTAGGTTAGTTTTCTAAAGTATTTGTTTGCTCATTTTTCTGTTCCGAACTTGTACACGGTTACCTGATGGTATACTTCGCCGGGGTTGAGGACTGCCGACGGGAAATGTCCCTTGTTGGGAGTGTCGGGGAAGTGTTGTGCCTCGAAGCAGATGGCGCTGCGGGCAGGGAAAGTAGCTCCGTGCCAGCCTGCAAAACCGCTGTGCCAGTTGGCTGTGTATACTTGTACTCCCGGTTCGGTCGTGAAGACTTCGAGGGTACGTCCGCTTACCGGTTCAACGCACTTGGCAGCAAAAGCAAGTGTTCCTGCTTCATGCTTGTTGATGACGTAGCAATGGTCGTATCCGGCTCCGTATACCAGTTGCTGGAACGGCTCGTTGATGCGGCTGCCTACGGTGTGAGGAGTGCGGAAATCCATCGGAGTGCCTTCTACTTTCAGAATTTCTCCTGTAGGAATAGATACTTCATCCATAGGAGTGTAGAAGTCGGCGTTGAGAGTAACGATATTGTTTTCTACGCTGGCGGTAGGGGTTGCCAGACCGGAAAGACTGAAGAATGCGTGGTGAGTGAGGTTGACAATTGTACGTTTGTCGGTTGTCGCCGTATAGGTGATGATGAATTCGTTCTGGTTAGTGAATGTATATACCACGGTGATGTCGAGGTTTCCGGGGAATCCTTCTTCACCATCGGCCGAAATGTAGTGGAGTTTCAGGCTCTGCTTGCTGGTCTGTTCGGCGTCCCATACGCGTGCGTGGAAACCAGTCGGTCCTCCGTGTAATGAATTGGGGCCGTTGTTGATGGTGAGTTTGTATTCTTTTCCGTCGAGCTGGAAGGTTCCTTTGGCAATGCGGTTGCCGTATCTGCCTATAAGGGTACTGAGGAAAGGTTCCGGACTGTTGATTACGCTTTCGATGTTGTCATGTCCTTGTACGACGTTTGCCAGTTTGCCGTCCTTGTCGGGTACCATGATGGCGAGGAGGGCTCCTCCGTAGTTGGTTACTGCCATTTCGGCACCGTTGTCGTTTGTCAGAATAAACAAATCTGTTTCTTTACCTCCGATGTTCTTCTGGAAGTCGGCTCTTTTCAGGCCGCAAAGGTTATTTTCGTAATAGAATGTGTTATTCATATTTTTGAGTATATATCGTTATCTTTATTATAGGTGTAAAATGTATGCAAATAAAAAGATTTTATTCAAGATACACAAACAAATCTGTTATTTTATTCTACCGGAAAGCATGTGGAAAGCAAATCGGCAACGATAAAACTGCTGCCGCCGACAAAAATAAAGTCATCGGCATCGGCTTGCTTTTGTGCTGCTTCGACGGCTGTCTTGACATCGGGATAGGCATTTCCCGACAGTCCGTATGAATTTGCCAGCTCTTTTACTTTCCCGGCTGGCAGGGCGCGCTGGACGCTTGCCTGGGTGAAATAGTAAATCGCGTCTTTGGGAAGCATGGCAAGTACGCCGCTGATGTCTTTATCATTTACCATTCCGATGACGATGTGCAGCTGTTTGTATTGCTGAAATGACAGTTGCTTTACGATGTACTGGATGCCTCCTACGTTGTGACCTGTATCGCATACGATGGTAGGGTGGCTGGAGAGTTTCTGCCAGCGTCCCATCAGGCCTGTCAGTTCGCATACATGGGCGAATCCGTTTCGGATGTCGGTTTCGGTTATGTGGTAGCCTTGCTGCTCGAGCAGAGGCAGGGCTGTAAGCAGGGTGTTGGTATTCTTTTCCTGACAGATTCCGCCCAGTTCGCCTTTCAGGTCGTGGTAGCGGGTGGTCTGGTAGATGTAGTTTCCTGATTCATCGTGCAGGGCGCTGAGCAGCGGATGCTCTTCTTCGGCAAAGAAAATGGGGGCGTTGACTTCGGCGGCTTTCTGCTGGAATACGGGTTTGGTTTCGGGTGTGGTTTCACCGATGACGACCGGTACGGAGGGTTTAATAATGCCGGCTTTCTCACCTGCTATCTTTGCCAGGGTATTGCCCAGGAATTGTATGTGGTCGAAACTGATGTTGGTGATAAGGCACAGGTCAGGATGGATGATATTGGTGCAGTCCAGCCGTCCGCCCAGTCCTACTTCGATGACAGCGACGTCGACTTGCTGGCTGGCGAAGTAATGGAATGCCATGGCTGTGGCAAGTTCGAAGAATGAGGGATGGAGGGGTTCGAAAAAGGAGCGGTGCTTTTCGACGAAATCGATAACGAATTCTTGTGAAATGGGGACTCCGTTGATGCGGATGCGCTCGCGGAAGTCGACCAGATGGGGGGAGGTGTAGAGTCCTACACGGTAGCCTGCCGACTGAAGAATGGCGGCAAGGGTGTGTGAACAGGAGCCTTTCCCGTTGGTGCCCGCTACGTGAGTTGTGCGGAATTTGCGATGCGGGTGTCCGAAATATTCATCGAGTGCCAGTGTGTTTGATAATCCTTCTTTGTAAGCTGCCTTCCCGACATGCTGGAACAGGGGGGCGCTGTTGTATAAATATGTGAGTGTTTCCTGATATGTCATTGCGCTTATGATATTTTTTAACTATGCAAAGTTAATTTATTTATTGACATAATTTATCAGTACCACCAGGGATAATCATTTTTTCTGCCCTCTATGCCTATGCTGAATGAGCTGCTTTCGCCTACTTTGAAGTTGATCATTCCTCCTATACGGTCGGGCGTATAGTTGGGAAGCGGGTAATAATAGGGGGAACGTTTGGGGGTGAATGATTTGTTGCCGTAGGCATAGATGCTGATACGGTCGGTAAGTTTGTATGCGGCTACTCCGGCCACGCCTATTGTGCGGTAGCGCAAGAATCCCCAGTCCATGTTACTGGCGTAAAGTCCTCCTGCCACACTGAGGCGGTCGGTAACGGGTACTGCATACATAAAGGCGGCATCTTGTCCGAATCCTACTCCTGAGGGGGCATAGCGGCTGGGACTATAGGTGAGGTTCAGCCCGATAGAGGCGTTGAAACCTTTGTGTAACTGCCAGGTGGCGTAACCGTAATCGAACGGGGTGATGCCATACATACCGAAAGGTGCCGTATAACCTGTCTGTGGAATGGGAGAGGCAAGCGGCAAGCTCAGACTGTCTTTTTCTGCTACAGGCGGGGCGGACGTTTCGGAGGCTTCGATGCTTTGGCAATTTTCGGTCTGTGATGTGGCTGCAAGGGGGAGCAACATGGCAAACAGTATCAGGTATAGTTGTTTCATGTCATTTGTCTTTATAAGTGAATCGTATCAAAGATACGGATTATTCTGTAATGCATAGGCAGGAAGGAAGCAGAGATTAACGCAGATTAACGGAGATTTGTAAGAAAAAAGGGTACAGCGCAGCAACCGTTTGTTTCTGATGGTTGCTATGCTGTACCCTTGTGTAAAGAGGTATCTGACGTTTAATCGAACAGACTTCTGAACTTCTTGAAGATCTTTTCTTTCAGGCTCATGTTGGGCTTGAAGCTTTCTGATTCCTGCCATTTCTCGAGTGCCTGACGTTCTTCCTTGTTTAATGTTTCAGGAATGTATACGCTTACGTTTACCAGCAAGTCGCCTGTTCCGGTGCTGTAACCGTAACTGTTGATGTTGGGCAGACCTTTGCCACGCAGACGGAGCACTTTGCCCGGTTGGGTTCCCGGCTCAATCTTTATCTTGGCTTTTCCATCGATGGTAGGTATTTCTACGGTACCTCCCAAAGCTGCGGTCGGAACGCTCAGAAGCAGATTGTAGATCAGGTCGCTTTCATCACGGATCAGTTCTGGATGTTTCTCTTCTTCGATGAGAACCAACAGGTCGCCTGGAACACCATTGTGCTTTCCGGCGTTACCTTTACCGTTCATGGTAACCTGCATGCCTTCGGCTACTCCTGCCGGAATCTTGACGGTTACTACCTCTTCGCCGTATACGATACCTTCACCACCACATTCCTTACATTTGTTTTTGATGATTTTACCTTCGCCGCCGCACTGAGGACAGACGGTCTGGGTTTGCATCATGCCGAAGATGCTCTGCTGGGTGCGTGTAACACTTCCCGTTCCGTGGCAGGTAGGACAAGTTTCCACTCCACCGTCACCTTCGGCTCCTGTACCATGGCAATGTGAGCACTGTACGTATTTTTTCAGTTTGAACTTCTTTTCTACTCCCGTGGAGATTTCTTTCAGGTTCAGCTTTACCTTTACGCGCAGGTCTGAACCGCGGAATTTACGCTGGCGTGTCTGGGAACCACCTCCGCCGAAACCTCCAAATCCACCGTGTCCGCCGAAAATATCGCCGAACATGGAGAATATATCATCCATAGACATACCTTGTCCGCCAAATCCTCCGAAGCCACCTGCACCGGCTGCTCCGTCTACACCTGCATGTCCGAACTGGTCATAACGCGCACGTTTGTCGGGGTTGCTGAGGACTTCGTAAGCCTCGGCTGCTTCCTTGAATTTTTCTTCTGCTTCTTTATCACCCGGATTCTTGTCGGGGTGATACTGGATTGCTTTTTTACGGTATGCTTTCTTTATTTCATCTGCTGAAGCTGACTTGTCGACACCCAGCACTTCGTAATAGTCTCTTTTTGCCATAATGATAAAAACAAGTATTAAGAATTACTGTGCTACAACAACTTTTGCGTGGCGGATTACTTTATCGTTCAATTTATAACCGGTCTGAACGCAGTCGAGGACTTTCCCTTTTTGTGCTTCGTCCGGTGCCGGAACCAGTGCGATTGCTTCATGGTAATCGGTATCGAATGTTTCACCTACCGGTTCCATCTTCTGAAGTCCCTCTTGTGCCAGAACTTTGTGGAACTTCTGGAATATCAGATCCAAGCCTTCGTACATAGCCTGTACGTTATCGGCTTTCTGCATGTTCTGCAGGGCGCGTTCCAGATCGTCGAGAATCGGAAGGATGGCGCTGATGGCTTTCTCACCGCCGTTCTTGATCAGTTCGGCTTTTTCCTTCATGGTACGTTTGCGGTAGTTATCGAATTCGGCAGAAAGACGCAGGTATTTGTCTTTTTGTTCTTCGATTGTCTTTTTCGCTTCTTCCAGCTCTTTTTCCAACTTCTGTTCGTCAGTTGGCTCTTCAGCCTGCTCTTCTGTGCCCTGAGCTTCTTCGGCTTGTGTTTCGGCTTGCTCCGATGCTTCGGCTTGTTGCTTCAACACTTCTTCCTCTTCTTGTTGTGAATGATGATTTTTTGTTGTCATGATGTTATCTGTTTTTATTTTTTATTTCTTATTTTCTTTGGCATTATATGCATGAAATGCGTATACAAATTTCGTGCCCGAGCTGATAATCGGGCAAATTTGTTGCAAAAATACTAATTTTTGTCATACTGACAGCGAAAATATTGCTTGACTTATATTTTACATGTTGATAGAGAGAAGGGGGAGGTGTGTTGGAATTTATGTACCGGAGGGATTGCTTTTTGCTTTTTTATGACTGGAGATTTCCGTAAAGGATGGTGCGGGAGAACGGGAGAAATAAAAAAGCCGGTTCTATGCCTTATCTCCATTTAGTGGAGGGTTAAAGCATAAAACTGGCTTTATCGAATAACACCTCTCGGGGCTTATTTTTTCAGAACTTCTCTGATGCGGCTGATAACCTCAGGGTTGGGTAAGTCCTTTTTCTCTGTTAGCATATAGGCAAAGTTATCGGCCAGCACTTCTTCTGGGTTGATGACATAATTGGTGTTTTTACCGATTTTTTCGTAAAAGTCTTCGGCCTGTTCTATTGGAACAATGACGGTTTTTCCACTTTCCTGTACCGGAACAAAGTGATCATTCAGTGGAATGAGTCCGATTTTCATGTAGTCGAAAATATCACCTCCTGTATAAGGACGGTCGGTATATGTCATCATGGTGTAGTTTTGTATTGTACCCTTAACGGTAAAGGGTGCATAGCTGTCGTAGCGGCTGATGTCCGGATTGGAGATACGTTTTTCCATGATGTCGGTCGGAAAAATAATTTCGCGGTCCAAGACGGTAAAACCTATGGTCTGGTATACAGACTTCTTGAAATTTAAGTCATAGCGGGTAAGAATATGAAATAACTCGTGTGCTACAAGAATTTGCAGTTGTGCTGCTGAAATCTTATTCAGCACGTCTTCGCTAATGGCTATCCAGTTTTTGCGTGTATAGGCACTTGCTCCTCCTTCTTCCTGCATAGATGTTTTTACCAGAATAATTTCGTCGGGATAATTCAGGGTCAACTTTTGTCTTTTAGTTGCCGCTGTTATCGCATTGAATGCTGTGGTAATTTGTTTTTTCTCTTGTTCGCTCCAGTTTTGTACGCAGCTCATAGCAAGTGTCAGCAATTGTGACTTACGCCCTTCATTATTTTGCAGACGAGCATTAATGTCGAACTGATTCCAGTTATTGGTATACTCGTCGATGTCTGTTATGAGCATCTGCGCTTCGGCTTTGGTTGCGAAACGGAAAAAAGGATTGTCTTTTGCCTTTTGAGCAAATCCTGTCATCGCTGTCAGACATAAGCAGACAGCGAGGAGTGTACGTGTTAGTTTCATAATCATACCCTCTTTGAATGTTATTCTTTATCTTTCAGTGCTGCAAAAATCAGCCCTTCCAGTTCTTCGGCCAGTTCAGGGTTGTCTTGGATACACTGTTTGGCTGCATCGCGTCCTTGTCCCAGTTTGGTATCGTTGTAGCTATACCATGATCCGCTTTTCTTTATGATACCCAGTTCGGCTCCCAAGTCTATGATTTCTCCGCTGCGAGAAATTCCTTCACCGAACATAATATCGAATTCTGCTTTTCTGAATGGAGGAGCAACTTTGTTTTTTACGACTTTTACGCGAGTCTGGTTCCCAATAACGTCCTCTCCGTCTTTAATAGGCTGGCCTTTGCGGATGTCCAGACGTACGGAAGCGTAGAACTTCAGTGCATTACCTCCGGTCGTTGTTTCTGGGTTGCCGAACATAACACCTATTTTCTCACGCAACTGGTTGATGAAAATACAGGTCGTATTTGTCTTGCTGATAGCAGAAGTAAGTTTACGCAAAGCCTGAGACATCAGTCGGGCTTGTAATCCTACTCGGTTATCTCCCATATCTCCTTCGATTTCGGCCTTTGGAGTCAGGGCAGCAACAGAGTCGATTACGATGATATCAATAGCAGACGAACGGATTAATTGTTCGGCGATTTCCAAAGCTTGTTCACCATTGTCGGGCTGTGATATCCACAAATTGTCAATGTCGACACCTAACTTGGCAGCATAGAAGCGGTCGAAAGCATGTTCGGCATCGATGAAGGCTGCGATACCTCCTGCCTTTTGTGCTTCGGCAATGGCATGGATGGCCAAAGTTGTTTTACCAGACGATTCCGGGCCGTATATTTCAATGATACGTCCTTTAGGATAACCGCCTACGCCGAGTGCCGCATTCAGTGCGATGGAACCGGTAGGGATTACTTCAACTTCCTGGACGTGATTGTCGCCCATTTTCATGATAGAACCTTTGCCAAAGCTTTTTTCTATCTTGTCCATTGCAGCTTGAAGCGCTTTTAGCTTTTCACTGTTATTGGGTTGGGGAGTTTCTACTCCTCCTTCGAATTCTAATTCATCTTTTTTCGCCATATTGGATATTTTTATGTGTCAAGAAATTGATTCGGGGTAAAAATAGTAATTTATCCCAAAATCTGTGCAGCGTGATCTTTTGTTTTTATTTCTTTAGGGGTAATGATACGTTCGATGACGCCATCTTCGTTGATGATGAAGGTAGTTCGGAACGTTCCCATGTATTTCCTTCCGTACATACTTTTTTCTCCCCATACACCGAATTCTTGTACCAGTTTCTGGTCTGTATCAGCAATTAAAGTAAACGGAAGGTTATTCTTTTCTATGAATTTCTGATGTGACTTCTGGTCATTGATGCTTACGCCGATAATTTCATATCCGGCTTCACGAAGTGCTGTGTAATTATCGCGTAGGTTGCATGCCTGCGCCGTACAACCGGAGGTCATATCTTTAGGATAAAAGTACAAAACGACTTTTTTACCTTTATAATTGCTTAAACGTATTTCCTCACCTTTCTCGTTGAGGCCTAATACTTCGGGGGCTTTATCTCCTACGTTCATAAATTAAAAAATGATAGAATGAAAATATATAGCTGTTCAGATCATTGGATGAAGTGTCTTTTATCCGGATATTCTCTGCTATAATCCGGCAAAGACTGAAACAGACTATAAGAGAATGTGATGTAATAAGATAATACATCACATTCTTAATTTTTATTGGATATAATATAAATCGGATAAAACAGTTTATCCGTGATTTACGGGAATAGTATTATAGTTCCAGGTCGCCGTCGAATACTTCATGCCAAGGCAGTCCGTATTTATTCAAAGCATCCATAAATGGATCTGGATCGAATTCTTCTACATTCCATACGCCCGGACGTTTCCATAAGCCTTTCAGGAACATCATGGCACCAATCATGGCAGGTACTCCGGTAGTATAGCTTACACCCTGCATACCTGTTTCCTTATAAGCAGCCTGATGTGAACAGTTATTATATACATAATAAGTATGTTCTTTTCCGTCTTTTATACCACGAATACGGCAGCCGATAGAAGTTTCACCTTCATAATTTTCTCCCAGATCCTGAGGGTTCGGCAATACGGCTTTCAGGAATTGCAATGGAACAATCTCCATTCCGTTGTAATTGATTGGTTGGATGCTTGCCATACCGATATCTTGAATAACACGCAAGTGAGTAAGATATTCCTGTCCGAATGTCATCCAGAAACGTGCACGCTTGATAGTCGGGTAATTCTTTACCAGTGATTCCAGTTCTTCGTGATACAACAGATAAGAATCACGAGGACCGATATTCGGGTAAGTCAAGTCTTTGTGGAATTCCAACGGTTTGGTTGTAATCCATTTTCCGTTTTCATAATAACGTCCGTTCTGAGTGATTTCACGGATGTTGATTTCCGGATTGAAATTAGTAGCAAATGCTTTATGATGATTTCCTGCATTGCAGTCAACGATATCCAGATAATGGATTTCATCGAAGTAGTGCTTAGCTGCATAAGCTGTATATACACCGCTTACTCCCGGATCGAATCCGCATCCTAATATCGCAGTCAGACCTGCTTCTTCGAAACGCTTTTTGTATGCCCATTGCCAGCTATATTCGAAGTGAGCCTCGTCTTTCGGCTCGTAGTTTGCTGTATCCAGGTAGTTGACTCCGGCTTTCAGACAAGCTTCCATGATGGTCAAGTCCTGGTAGGGAAGAGCTACGTTAATAACGATTTCGGGTTTAAAACCATTGAATAAAGCCACCAGTTCGTCTACATTGTCTGCATCTACCTTAGCGGTCTTGATGTTGGGGTTACCGATTGCTTTTACAATCGCGTCACATTTTGACTGGGTGCGGCTGGCAATCATTACTTCGCTGAAAACTTCAGGATGCTGAGCCACTTTGTGTGCAACAACGGTACCTACACCGCCTGCACCGATAATCAATACTTTACTCATTTATCTTAATTATAATCTTAAATGCCCGGTAAACGTTACCGTTCAATATGCAAAGATAAGAAATTTTCTAAAACCTCATGCAGTATTCCGATTATATCCGTATTTTTGTAATAGATAAGCCCGGTTTGGGTAAACTATTTGATACATTCTTTGTTCTTTATGTAAAAGGATTGTAGCGTTTTTTATAAAGGTACTATTTAAAAATATGAATATGATAGCTATGAAGAAGAAGTTTTTAGGAGTAACTGCCGTTTGTGCAGGAGCATTGATGATGACAATGGCTGGATGTAGCAGCAATAAGAATTTACCGAAGGTCGATCTGGCAGGTGAATGGAACATTGTCGCTGTGGATGGTGAAAAATTGAATGTAGAAAATATGCCTTATATCGGTATGGATCTGGAGGCTAAACGTATCTATGGTAATGCCGGGTGCAATAATATGATGGGTACGTTGGAGATGGATTCGTTGAAGCCGGGTATCATACATTTCGCTCAGGTGGCTACATCACGTATGATGTGTCCGGACATGGATGTAGAGAATAAAGTTCTTGGAGCGCTGAATAAGGTTAGTGGCTATACTGAAACAGCCGAGGGTGTAGCTCTGACCGACGCCGATGGTAATACGGTTATCAGTCTGGAAAAGCGTCAATTGCCTGAAGTTTCTATCAATGATCTGGCTGGTGAATGGATTATTTCGTCGGTCAATGGTACAGAACTGGGTAAACAAGAGAAAACTCCTTTCCTTGCATTCAATGTAGAGGAAAAAACTGTTCATGGGAATGCCAGTTGTAATATTGTAAACGGTGGATTTACGCAAGAAGAGGGTAAGGCAAGTTCACTGAAATTTTCTCAGATGTTGTCTACCATGATGGCATGTCCGAATATGGATACCGAAAGAATGATTCTGGAGGCTCTTAATAAAGTTGCCGGTTTTACGCTGAATCAGGATAAGTCTTCTTTGTCATTGCTCGATGAAACGGGTAAGGAAGTTATGACTCTGACAAAGAATACGGGTGAGAAGTTGGCTGAGTAACAATATTTTTATAGAAAAAGAGGCGATGCTGCTTACGGTGGAGGAAGCAAGCATCGCCTCTTCTTTTTTTAAGAAGCGAACATTTAATTCATGCTGTTTAACTCGTATTTCACGGAAACCATGATATAACCTCTGAGCTGCTGTTCGTAATACTCGTAGAATCCGGTAGAGCTGGCACTGCGTGATAAGCTTTTCCGCTGATTCAGAATATCAGCCCAGTATAGAGAAAGCTCGGCACGTTTTTCTTTCAGGAACTTCCATGAAAGTTTGATGTTCCATAAGAGTTCGTTATCGTCGTTGCCAGAAATGCCAGTACCGTTGCGAAAGCGATAGTTCGCATCGGTCTGAAAGATAAGATCGGCTGGAAGATTTACCGAGCTGTTCAATCCTACGGTATAGACCCGGGTATATGTGTTTCGGTTTTGCAAGGAATTTTTTGACTGGTAAAAGGTCCATTTCCCATTCAGCTCAATATTGCCCCATGAAGGCAGGTAGGACAATCTCAAGTCGGTGCTTAATCCTGTAGTATGCGTATTGCTGCGTTGGGGCATGTCTTCTTCGTATCCTTCATTTATCAGACTCACGTTTTGGTTGAAATTGCCTGATCCTGCTACATACATCCGGAACAGATTGATCCGTTTATCATAAGAAGCATTACCCGATATACCCCAGTTACCGTTAATATTGACCGGAAAAGTTTCCCTTCCTCCGGTTTCCGTATTATAGATAGTGGCACGTGTCACAGAATTAATTTGTTGGTTCCAATTGACCCCTACCATGATTCCTTTGCGAAAATTACTGAACATAGCATATATATAATGTGTATACGAAGCATGCAAATTGGGATTGCTCCGAGTTATGTTTAGTGGAGAACTGTAGTCGGTAGGAGAGATAAGATCACTCAACATCGGTTGTGAAGTACTTCCGTCGTAACTGATCATTGCATAATTGTCATCTTTACGGTAGGTAATAGTCAGATTGGGTTTCCATTCAAGTGAGTTAATTGTTGTATCTGCCAGCCGGTTGCCGGTACTTTCTTCGATGGCACGTTTCTGTAAGGTAGCGGCAAGTGCACTTCGTACGCCCCATACTTCGCCATTATATGTAAATAGTGCAGAGAACCGATGTCCTGTTGTCCGGCTGTTGCTACGGCTTGTCAGACTGTCGATGTTGGTGGTTTCATATCCTTCCGGCAGGACTCCGACAGGAAGTTCCATTGAACTGAACGAATTTAAATCATAAGTGTTGCTGTTTAATTTCTCTTTGTTGCAGGTAAATCCGTACGAGAACTGCAGACGTGACTTCTTTGTCAGTACTTGCGTGTAAGTAACTGCCATATTATAATTCTGTTCTTTATCCGGTGCATGTTGATACTGATTAAGATAAAGCACGGAATCTTTTCCCGATTGGTCTTGCAAGCGGTAATAATGAGTAGACGACAGCGTATAATATTCTGTGTTGTTTGTTTGCTGGTATGTGGAAAAGTTCAGACTGAGGTTATTCCCCTTTTTATTCAGCTTTCGGATGATACTTGTGCTAAAGTTATAGTTTGTATTCCGGTTGTAGGTCTGTGATTGTCTTTTGCTGTCGTTGATACGGATAGCCGGATCGATTTGTTCGAACTGAAGGAAAGGATGTTTTGTGTCTACTTCCGGATTGGCGTCGAAGGTAGCTTCCCGGTTTTGGTTATTGTTCTTGTTGCGACTGGAGTTAACGCTTCCATTAAAATTGAAAGTTGTCTTGTCGTCTATCTTCCAGGTAACATCCATACTTCCGTTTATTCTGTTGCTTTTACTCAGACCATTTGTTTCAGTGGTGGCATATTGACTGGAAGTTGCCAGATACTGTTCACTGTACGAACTCGATTCACTGCCATTCCGATCGTTGGAATAGTTCAGGTTTCCCGAAATCTCGAATTTATCCTTCACCTTTGTTATGTTAGCTCCTACGGTATTCGATATGTTTCCTTCATAAGGAGTAGTTGCATAGCGGTTGGTCGATTGTCCGTTGACCATGAAATTGTCTCCACTTTCGTTAAAACGCATAATCTTCCCATTGATGTCCCTTCTTTTGTGCGTACCATAGCCCGCCTCGGCAGATAGAAGCAATGCATCGTTCACCTCTTTTTTCGTCTGGAGGTCGAGTACATAATTCTTCTCTGTCGATTTAACTCCTGTAGCTTCTTCTTCTTTAGTCGGTTTGTCGTATACTTTCAACTGGCTGATAAATTTAACCGGAAGATTTTCCAATACAACCTGCTGATTACCTTTGAAAAAATCTTTTCCATTGACAGTTATTTCCTTTATCGTATGACCGTTGTAAGTAATAGTCTGCTCTTGAGCATTGTACGTCAGTCCGGGAATACGTTTGACCAGCTCTTCCAGATAAGCACCTTCCGGAGTTGGGAAAGCCTCGGCATTGTAAATAGTTGTATCTCCTTTCTGCTCCATGGGTTGTAGCGGAGCCGTTACGATAATTTCTTTCAGATGCAGCGGATTGTCTTTCAGCTTAATGGTTCCTAATTGTATTGTATCCGGTCTTGACGGTATAGACTGATATACAGATGTGCATCCCGTATACGAAACCTTTATCAGATAATGGGCTGTCGGTTTTCGCGAAAATGAGAAGATAAATTTTCCTTGTTCATCGCTTACCGTGCCTTTCATGAAAGCTGAGTCGGGCAGTTGCATCAGACTGATGTTGGCATATGGCAAAGCTTCAGCCTTGCGGGTTGCATCAGATAAGACGATACGGCCTTTTACTATCTGCTTTTGTGCCGATATGCCGGCAGGAAATGCTAACAGTAGTATACTTACTATGAATAAGCTGAGTATTTTCATTACAAGCACAAATGTAAGAAAATACTTCTCAATGTCTTATTCAGACAACATAGATATAGGAGTTTTAACTATTAAGCCACATTTTTAATAAAGAAACCTTTTCACGACTGATGTATATAGCTTCGTTATGTGGAGGAAGGACATTTACAATAGCCTTTCCGTTGAAGTAATTCTGTATACTTTTGATGGAATCGGCCGATAAAATGAACTGCCTGTTAGCCCGGAAGAACAATTTACTGTCCAGTTGTTCTTCAAGTTTGTTAAGCGTAAAGTCTATGGCATGTGCTTTGCCATCCCTGGTGACAGCAAACGTTACTTTTTCTTCACTGTAGAAATAGGCTATGTCTGCTACCTGAACCGTGTATAAATGACGTGCTCCGTAGATAAGAAAACGTGTCCGGTACTGCTTTTCCCTATTTCCGGCAAGCGATTGCAGCAAAAATTCTATGTCCGACAAGTTTCTGGCATTCTCTGCATTGATGGAAGAAAGACGTTCGAATTTTAAAACGGCATCAAGTAGTCTTGCTTCGTGTACAGGCTTGAGCAGATAATCGATGCTGTTTACCGTAAAGGCACGTACGGCATATTCATCGTAGGCTGTGGTAAAAACGATCATGCTTTGCGGTTTTGCCTGCTCGATAAAAATAAATGAGTTTCCGTCATTCAACTGTATATCGAG
This sequence comes from Phocaeicola sp. HCN-6420, assembly GCF_037890145.1. Classification (NCBI taxonomy): domain Bacteria; kingdom Pseudomonadati; phylum Bacteroidota; class Bacteroidia; order Bacteroidales; family Bacteroidaceae; genus Phocaeicola; species Phocaeicola sp. HCN-6420. The sequence continues at coordinate 106,385 of NZ_JBBKBJ010000006.1, read as the reverse complement.
AAAAATGATATCCGGATGTGCATGCTCACTGAACCAGTTGACTGCTCCCTCTATGGTGCCGGGAAGGATAGTGACCTCCCAGTCTGGACGAATATTCTGTATCATTTTGTTGAGCAGACGGGCTGCCGGATATTCATCTTCTATAATAACTGCTTTTACTTTCTTATTCATACAAGAATGGAACTTTGATGACAAATGAGTCTTTGTTATTTTCTACAATAGGTTCTTTGTTGCACAATAACTTATAGCGTTGTGCCAAGTTGGCCAACCCTTTTCCCGACGAGATTACTCCTTGCTTGGGCCTAACAGGGTTTGATACGCTAAGCCAGGTTTCCTTATGAAGTACTTCGGTTGCAAGCTTTACTTTCATTGGTTTGCCCGGACTGATAATATTGTGTTTAATGACATTTTCTATCAGTAATTGTAAAGTTAATGGAGGAACGGATACATCCCAATATTTGTCTTCTATTTTATTGTCTATTTCCAGACAGTTTCCCAGTCGGACTTTCTGTAAGAGGACATAAGTGTCGAGAAAATCCAGTTCTTCCCGTAACGGAATGGTATGCTTGTCCTGACAGTAAAGAATGTATCTGTATGTATCTGCCAGGTTTCGGGTAAATTCTATTGCGTCCATCGGATTGTATACTATTTCAGAAATGAGAGTATTCAGGCTGTTAAATAAAAAATGTGGGTTCAACTGGTTCTGAAGAGCCATATAGCGTGCTTGAGTTGTCTTTTCTTCCAGCTCTTCTGCCCGCTTGTATAATTTTACCAGATCGATGTAAAACCGGTTTAGCATGAACTGTCCCACAATGATAAGCTCAACAAACCAGACTCCGAGCATTACGTACAATCCCTTATCTTTTAAGAGAAAAGGATAAGGTAGTCCGACGAGCAGCTTGGTAGATATCAGTAGCAGATAGTTGGAGCCGAACAGAATGATGGCGGCAGTAATCAGTCCTACCGACAGCATCCGGCGGTTCTTCAGAAAATATTGGTAATACATGCTCAACTTTTCGTTGATGTATTTTACGCTTAATCCTACTCCGTTGAACAATATGATTACAGCCAGGAAAGCCTGAAAAGTCATCAGCCGGTTCTGATAGCGTGGGGGAATATCGGCATAGTAAACAAGCAGGAAATAAGAAAAGCATCCCATACCTGAAAATAAAAGTATATCCCACAAGTATCTCTTTATATATTTCAATTTTTTCTCCATGCTACTGTGTTATGATGGTCGTTGATATTGCTTCCGGTTGCCCTGTCCATTGCACTTTTAGCTATTTGTGCATTCAGTTTCGACTGGATGTAATTAATCCGGGCCTCCTGATGATACAGTTGGGCATTAATCACTTCGATTATAGAAACATTTCCTTCTTTGTATTTATCCATTGCCATTTTCTCGCTTTCGGCAGCTTTGGCAAGCGAGTTTTCCGTTAGTCTGACTTTTTCGACTGCTTGCGAATAGGTATAGAAAGCTGTTTCTATTTCCAGACGTATGTTGTCGGCCACTTTCTGATGCTGCTCTATCGTTTTGTTTATGCTATATTCTCCTGTCCGGCGTGTATTTTTGCGTTTTCCCCACTCAAAGATAGGAATGCTTAATTGGGCATAAATGATATAATTGGGGTCTGGGCCTGATCTGAAATCATATCCGGGAGATGAATAGTTCCCGTCTATTCCAACCGATAACCGGGGCAGATACTGGGCGTTGGCTATTTGGAATGCCGATTTTTGAATGGCAACTTCGTTGGTCGCTATCCTTAGTTCCGGACGAGAAGCCATGGCTGTTTCTACGGTTCCTGTATATGCTTGTACCGTTGTCAGCGGTATGACAACAGAATCGGTCGGAATGATTTTATCGAAAGAAACGCCGGAAAATGAATTCATCGACATGCGTGCGACTTCCGCATCGTTGCACGATTGGGTGAAGCGATATTCTGCATCGTTAAGCCTGACTTCGGCCATAAGTAAATCGTTGCGGTCGGTGTATTCTTCTGTTACCCGATCCTTTACGACTTCTACCAGTGCGGAAACTGATGTCTTGTATTCTTCGGCAACCGCAATCATTTCCTGACGTGCAACTTTATTCCAGTAGTAAACATCAGCATCGTACATGATGTCGTTAATGATTCGTTGTTGCTCATATTGTGCCTGCTCGTTTTCTTTTTTCGCTTTTTCATATCCCGCTTTCAGCGCTCCTCCGGTATAAACCGGTTGTGCCAGTGTGAGTGATGCGCCATACTGATTATGCTGCCCCTGAAAGTTCAGACTTTCATTGAGTGAAGGAACCGTAACAGAAAGTTCCGAAGGATTTCCCTTATAACCGAAGTTGGCATTTCCCGACAATGCTGGCAGGAAATCGGCTTTGGCTGATTTCTGCTTTTCCCTCTGGATAGCTGCATCGTATCCGGCCATTTTGATATCTTGGTTGTATGCTTTCACTTTGCTACGGTATTCTTGTAATAATGTACTGTGCTGTGCGTGTACCTGATTAGACAGGCACACCAGACAGATTATTATCCATTTATTCATGCTTCTGATTATTTGTAAAGGTAAGAAAAAGTTTAACTTAAAGTCGGTATCTTCCACTATATTTTATAGAAGATGGTATATAAAGCCGGAGTAACAAACAATGTAAGGAGTGTAGCAAACGACAATCCGAATACAATGGTTGCAGCCATACCGCCGAATACAACGTCGAACAGCAAAGGAATGCTACCGAAAACCGTAGTCAGTGCAGCCATCAGTACCGGGCGGACTCTGGATACTGTAGCTTCGATGACCGCGGTACGGGCTTCAATACCTGCCCGTCGCTGTACATTTACTTCATCCAGCAAGACTATGACATTCTTTATTATCATTCCTAATAGTCCAAGCCATCCGGCTATACAGAAGAAGCCGAACTGGAACCCTGTGAGCAGCAGGCCAAATACCATACCTATGAGTGACAGCGGAAGAATCAGAAAGATAATGAGCGGCTGGCGGAAGTTTCCGAAAAGCATCACCAAGATAATTGTCAGCAGAATGACAGCCAGCGGAAAATATTTCGTCAACGCCTCCATTGCCTCTTTCTGGTCTTTGTATTGAGAGTCCCAGAAAAATGTATAGCCTTCGGGTAATTCAATACTTTCTATTTCTTTCCTGATTTCGGAATGAACTTCCTTCATGGTATATCCGCGCTTGACGTCGCATTGCGCAGCCATGGAAAGCTGGCGGTTGTAAGTACGGACCAGCGGATATTCCCATCCGGTTTTTATACCGTCGGTGACCTGTCCCAAAGGAGCTGAGCGCTGTCCGTTCCATATCTGGAGATCTTCCAGTTCCGCCCTGCTTTCCGGTGGATTTGCTGCCGTACATAGCAATACAGGAACTTTCTTGTCTTCGTCCCGGTAAATGCCTACAGGAGTTCCGTCGTTTGCTGCTTTAACGGCATTCATCATATCGTTCCGGCCGATGTTCAACTTTCCGGCTTTTACCGGGTCGTAGCCGGCTTTTATCATCATTGCCATGTTTCCCCATTCATTGCGTGCGTTCAGTACCTTGGGATTCCGGCGCATAATGTCGATGGCAATATTAGTCAGTGAGTCGAGAACAGCAGGATTGTCGCCACAGAAGCGGGCTTCAATCAGTGCCTGCGGGATGCTGTTGATTTCGAAACTGTTGACCCGAATCAGCGCATTCTGAAATTTATCGGGCAATGCCTTGTATAACATTTCCTGCAACTCCCGTGATTTTTCCGGGCTTTCCGCTTCTATCAGGCATTGGGCATAATTAGGCTGAGGCCCGTATGCTGCATTGGCCAGATAATATCTTGGTGGCGTCTGTCCGATATAAGTCGAAACCTGTCGTACTCCTTCGAGCGTTTGCAGAAATGTTGTCAGTTGGGCTGCTTGCTTTTCACTTTCTTCTATGCGTGTACCTTCGGGCAGCCACATGTCAATGGTGAAGTACTGCTTGTTGAGCAGCGGCATGAATTGCTGTGGAATGTACTTGAATCCCCAGCCGGCTAAGGCGAGCAGTACGACCATACAACTTACGATCAGGTACCGTTTGCGTATGGTAAATGCCAGTGCCTTTCTGAAAAAGTCGTATATCCGTCCACTGAACAATTCGTTCTTCAGCTCTTCCGGACGAGGACGGCGTACGAACTCTTGTACGAAAAAAACATTCTGTGTGACAGCCAGTACCCAGCTGAGCAATAACGATACGGCAATCACAATAAACAGAGAAGACAGGATCTCGCCTGTGATATGCGGGGAAAGGTATACCGGCAGGAAGGTAAGTACGGCTATCAGTGTCGCACCGAGAAGAGGCATGGCTGTACCCGATACCGCATTCAGTATCGCGATTCGTTTTCTCATGCCGCGCTGCATGTTTACCAGTGCAGCATCGTATACTACAATAGCATTGTCTACCAGCATTCCCATGGCTATGATTATGGCAGCAAGCGACATACGCTGCAATGCGATTCCCGTGGCCTGCATATAAACCAGTGTACCGAAAATGGAGAAAATAAGTCCGCTTCCTATCAGGAAACCGTTCTTCAGTCCGATAAAGAACAAAAGTACCCCGACAACAGTCAGGACCGAAACAATGAGATTCATGATAAAACCGTCGTTGGCAACAGCCGATTCGTGTCCCTGATCGTAGATAATGTTCAGGTTATAGCCTTCCGGCATAGTTGCTTTCAGCCTTTTGATTTTGCTGGATACCAGCTCTGCCATTTCGACAACGTTTCCGTCGGATACGGTCGAGATGGCGATACCTACAGCCGGCACATTGTCGATTCTCATCAGGCTGCGCGACGGATGCGCATAGTCTTCGCTTACTTCCGCTATTTCTCCTAAACGGAAATATTCTCCTTTGTGCGAAACAACCGTCAGATTCTTTATTTCGTCCAGGCTGGCAAAACAACCTTCGGATTCAATGCGAAGACGATTGGTTGAAGTTTCTATTGCTCCGGCATCTACTATCCGGTTTTGCTTGTCGAAAGCAGAAGTGATGTCGCTCATCATGACACCACTTTGAGAAAGTAAGGTCGGATTGACTTTCACCTCGATTGTGCGGTTGGGAATACCAAACAGTTCGACTTTGGCCACATCTTTCACATTAAGCAATTCGTTTTTTATTTCTCTGGCATAATCTTCCAGCTCACGATATGTATGCGTTTCGCTACTCAATCCGTAGAAAACGCCCAGTACATCTCCAAAGTCGTCGTTTACTACCGAAGGACCTGCGCCTGCCGGCAGTTTGTCTTGTACGTCATTTACTTTCCGGCGGAGTTTATCCCAAAGCTGCTGCATGTCTTTGGCACGAATTTCTTTTTTTACATAGACCGTAATTTTAGAAAGTCCCGCCCGGTTTTCTGTCTTCAGGTAGTAAAGTTCTCCCAGTGACTGTATGGCCTCCTCCAGCACATCAGTTACTTGCTGCTGGACTTCCATCGGCGAAGCCCCCGGATAGGCAGTCGTAACCAATGCCTGCTTGATGGTGAACGGGGCATCTTCCAGCTTTCCCATACTCTGATAGGCAAATACTCCTCCTGCAAGTATGAGAATCAGTATGAGCCAACTTAACGCTTTGTTCGTCAGAAAAAATTTCACAATACTTTTCATCAGTTTCTATATATTTTAGTCCAGAATAGTTATCTCCTTGTTCTCCGACAGGCTGGAAAGCCGTGTTACGGCAATTCTGTCACCGACAGAAAGTCCTGACAATATTTCTATTTTGTTATTTTCTTGTAAAGCTCCTGTGGTAACCGGTGTTCTTGTTACCCGGTTTTGTCCGTTTATCAGCCAGACGTATGAGCCGGTTTCTTCATTATGGCAGACAGCAGATTGGGGAATGGTCACGCTCGAGGGTAAACATGAAGATGAAATTAAGCTAGGGATTGACAATGAGCCTGCCATTCCACCCAATAAGCTGTTGTCTGTATTGTTAAGTATCGCTGTAAATAAATAGGAGATATTATTATCGGTTGTGCCTTGTGTTATAAAAATCTTTTCGGGCGTAAATGTTTTGTCCTTCAGCGATTTGAAGGAAACGGTACAAGATGGGGATTTTTGCTGCCGCATGTTCATTGCCATGCCTTCGGTAATGTAGGCTTCTGCCTTTATCCGGGAGAGATCGATGAAGCTGACTACAGGTGAAGAGGCTTTTACTTCCTGAAAACGTTCGATGTTGACTTGTTGCACGTAACCGTCGAAAGGAGCATACAGGCGCGTATCGTTCAGTTGGTTACAAGCGTTTTCATATTCAGCCTTGGCTTTTTCGTAGTCCGCTCTGGCTTTCTCGTAGCTTGTACCGGAGATGTTTCCTTTTTCATACAGGCTTGAAATTCGCAGAAACTCAGCCTTCATCTGTCTGTAGATGGCTTTGGCCTGCTGTTTGCGTATCAAGAAGTCCCGGTCGTCTATGGCTGCAATCAGTTCCCCCTTGTGGAAAAACTGTCCACTTTGTACATCGAATGTATATACCGGACCACTTACTCTGAAAGACAGTTCGGTGGTCCGGTACGGTTGCGAAATGAATGAGTAGCAGCGTTCGGATGAGATTTCAGTCTGTTCAGCCCGGGTAACCTTTACACTGACGGGTTGCTCTTTTTCCGTATTGGAAGAGTTATCGCACGATATGAGGTAACATATACATGCAAAAAGTAAAAATGCTTTTTTCATCTTTTGGTTTTCTGAATAATTAAGTTGCTGCAAAGGTAGAAGGAGGGTGCAGCCCGTTCAATACGTTGGTTGCTCAACCGTATATATAAGGTGATGAACCGGAAAAAAACATTACCGAGAAATAAACCTTGTTGTGGCTCGTCGGCTTATTCATGGAGTGGGGGATGAGTAAAGCTCTGCATGTCCTTGGAAAAATGTCCCGACGTTTTTTTATTTTTTGTACAAATTCGCTGATTTTTTGTACAAAAAATAAACGGTTTCCGGCGGTATCTTTTCCGGCTTCCGGCATCGGATCGGGAAAACAAAGCCGTCCGTCGTCAGAAAAGCCATGTGTAGGCAGAAACTTTAACGGTAAACAGTGTAAAAAATGGCGTATGGCTTGTCTGTGATGTCAGAATTTTCTGACAAATTGTCGGATTTCTTTTTTGGCACACCATTTGTCTTAATTAGGGCGTAATGCTTCGGCATTACAGAATTAACTTGAATAAAAATAAATAAAATAGATACAATTATGGGAAAGATTATTGGTATTGACTTAGGAACAACAAACTCATGTGTTGCAGTATTCGAAGGTAACGAACCGGTGGTAATTGCCAACAGCGAAGGTAAACGTACCACTCCTTCAGTAGTAGGTTTCGTTGACGGTGGTGAACGTAAGGTCGGTGATCCGGCTAAACGTCAGGCTATCACAAACCCGAAACGTACGGTATATTCTATCAAACGTTTCATGGGTGAAACTTATGATCAGGTTCAGAAAGAAATAGCACGTGTACCTTACTCAGTAGTAAGAGGCGATAATAATACTCCGCGTGTAGATATCGACGGACGTCTGTATACTCCGCAGGAAATTTCAGCAATGATTCTTCAGAAAATGAAAAAGACTGCTGAAGATTATCTGGGACAGGAAGTAACAGAAGCTGTCATCACAGTTCCGGCATACTTCTCTGATTCACAGCGTCAGGCTACTAAGGAAGCTGGTCAGATTGCAGGTTTGGATGTAAAACGTATTGTTAACGAACCGACTGCTGCCGCTTTGGCTTACGGTGTCGACAAATCTAACAAGGATATGAAGGTTGCCGTATTCGACCTTGGTGGTGGTACATTCGATATCTCTATCCTGGAATTCGGTGGTGGCGTATTCGAAGTATTGTCAACTAACGGTGATACTCACCTGGGTGGTGATGATTTCGACCAGGTTATTATTGACTGGTTGGTACAGGAATTCAAGAATGATGAAGGTGCAGACCTGACAACTGATCCGATGGCTATGCAGCGTTTGAAAGAGGCTGCTGAAAAAGCTAAGATTGAATTGTCTTCTTCTACATCAACCGAAATCAACTTGCCGTACATCATGCCGGTAGCCGGTGTTCCTAAACACTTGGTTAAGACATTGACTCGTGCTAAATTCGAAGCTTTGGCTCACAACTTGATTCAGGCTTGTCTTGAACCCTGTAAGAAAGCCATGAGCGATGCTGGTTTGACAAATGCAGATATCGATGAAGTTATCTTGGTAGGTGGTTCATCTCGTATACCGGCTGTACAGAAACTGGTTGAAGATTTCTTCGGTAAAGTTCCTTCTAAAGGTGTGAACCCAGATGAAGTTGTAGCCGTTGGTGCTGCCGTTCAGGGTGCCGTATTGACAGATGAAATCAAGGGTGTAGTCCTGTTGGATGTAACTCCGCTGTCAATGGGTATCGAAACTATGGGTGGTGTGATGACAAAATTGATTGATGCCAACACTACTATTCCATGTAAGAAGAGTGAAGTATTCTCTACCGCTGCTGATAACCAGACAGAAGTTACTATCCACGTTCTGCAAGGTGAACGTCCGATGGCTGCTCAGAACAAATCAATCGGTCAGTTTAACCTGACAGGTATTGCTCCGGCTCGTCGTGGTGTTCCTCAGATTGAAGTAACATTCGATATCGATGCGAACGGTATCTTGAAGGTTTCTGCTAAGGATAAGGCAACAGGTAAGGAACAGGCTATCCGTATCGAAGCTTCATCTGGCTTGAGCAAGGAAGAAATCGAACGTATGAAAGCTGAAGCAGAAGCTAATGCTGAAGCAGATAAGAAGGAAAAGGAACGTATCGATAAGTTGAACCAGGCAGATAGCTTGATTTTCTCTACTGAAAATCAGTTGAAAGACCTTGGCGATAAGATTCCGGCTGACAAGAAAGCTCCTATCGAAGCTGCTCTTCAGAAACTGAAAGATGCTCACAAGGCACAGGATTTGGCTGGAATCGATGCTGCAAGTGCAGAATTGCAGACAGCTTTCCAGGCAGCAAGTGCTGAAATGTATGCTCAGACAGGCGGTGCTCAGGCTGGTCCTAATGCAGGTCAGGCTAACAACAATGCTAATGCTGGTCAGAATGACAAGCACGGAGACAATGTTCAGGATGCTGATTTTGAGGAAGTGAAATAAGTATCGGTAAATAAACGATAAGCAAAAGCCCGTACGACTCTTATGAAGTTGTACGGGCTTTTTTTGTGTGTATAAAGGATGAGAACTTTCTCCTTATGATAAATCTAAAGTTAATTATGTAATTAATATAAAGTGAAAAATTACCTTAACAATGAGAACTGAGAAATATTTTATTACAAATAGAGGGGGTAAATCTTAAAAAAACTATCTTTGTAGCATGAATTTATTTAATGTTTATGCTATGAAGAAATCTCTCTTGATGATTGCAGGACTATTTCTGTCAGTTCTGTCTGTAGCCGGGCAAGGTCTTTCTATGGATCGGGTGAATGCCGATTTCCAGAAAAAGAAGGAAGCATTGCCGACAGGTGATTTGTTTAGTGTCTTCCGGCAACAGCTTACACAGGAAGAACGTGATGCACTTACGTTCTTTTATGCTTATATGTCGGTAGGGGATATTACCGATTATTCCGGAAATTTCTATTTGGATAATGTACGAAGCTCATTAGCTACCCGGAAGGAAACATCGTGGGGTAAAACAATCCCAGATGACATTTTTTCTCATTTTGTCCTTCCGGTACGTATTAATAATGAGAATCTGGATCGTGCACGCATGGTTTTTCACGATGAATTGATGCCTCGTGTGAAAGGATTGTCTATGCTTGATGCTGTATTGGAGGTTAATCACTGGTGTCATGAAAAGGTAAATTACCAGCCTGCTGATGCTCGTACCAGTGCTCCTTTGGCTACCGTAAAGACAGCATACGGACGTTGTGGAGAGGAATCTACTTTCCTTGTTGCAGCTCTTCGTTCTGTTGGCATTCCCGCTCGTCAGGTTTATACTCCGCGCTGGGCACATACCGATGATAATCATGCATGGGTTGAGGCGTGGGTTGATGGCGAATGGCATTTCTTGGGTGCTTGTGAACCGGAACCTGTGCTGGACTTGGGTTGGTTTAATGCGCCGGCCAGCCGTGGTATGTTGATGCATACAAAGGTTTTTGGTTATTATCAGGGACCGGAAGAGGTGATGCGTACTACCGCTAATTATACTGAAATTAATATCATCGGGAATTATGCCAAGTTTGCTCCGCTGACGGTTACTGTTGTCGATGAACAGGGTAAACCGGTAGAAGGTGCATGTGTACAATATAAGATTTATAATTATTCTGAGTTCTTTACTGTTCATACAGTGGTAACGAAACAAGATGGTCAGGCCAGTTTGTCAGCTGGATTGGGAGATATGATGGTTCTTGCAACGAAAGGTGACCGGTTTGGTATTCAGAAAGTTACTTTTGGTAAAGAGCGTAATGTTACTGTTGACCTTCGTCATCGTGTGGGCGAAGAGTTCTCATTCCCGGTAGATCTGGTACCTCCTCCTGTGAAACCTAATATCCCGGAAGTCACTCCGGAACAGCGTGCGAAGAACGATATCCGTTTCAATCAGGAAGATTCTATCAGAAACGCTTATGTAGCTTCTTTCCCGGATGCTTCGGCTATTGAAAAATTTGCGGAAGAAACGGGATATAATACTCAGGATATTACTAACTATATTGTAGCCTCAAGAGGCAATTATGCAGATATCATGAATTTCTTGCGTGATGCTTCGAAGAAAAATTATGCGTCGCGTGCACTTCAATTGTTGGCTACATTGTCTGAAAAGGACTTGCGCGATACTCCTGAAGCTATATTGAATGACCATCTGTATAATACAGCTCTCTCGGCTGATGCTGCAAAGGTGTTGGCGCCACGTATTGCTGGTGAAATGCTGACCGCCTATCGCTCCTTCTTCCAGAAAGAGATCTCGAAGAAAGATGCTAAGCGGTTCTGTGCCGATCCGAATGTTCTGGCTGAATGGTGCCGGAAGAACCTCACATTACGTGACAATTTATGCTGTGTAGGAACATTTATTTCTCCTGAAGGTGTATGGCGCAGTCGTACAGCTGACCGTGTATCACGTGATATCTTTTTTGTAGCGGTAGCTCGTTCGTTGGGTATCCCGGCATGGATAGATGGAGTTACAGGAAATGTATTCTATCAGAAGAACGGTTCTGATATTCAACTGGATTTTGAGAGTGGTGTTTCCGGTGCTGCTGAAACTGGTCAGTTGCAGCTGAGTTATTCAGCTATTCCGCAATTGAATGATCCGGAATATCTTCGTCATTTTACACTCTCGAAGTATGATGGAACAGGCTTTACCTTGTTGAATTATCCGGATTTTGCTAAGTGGAGTGCTTTGTTTAAAGAGGCTTCTCCGCTGGATGAAGGTTATTATATGATGGTGTCTGGTAGTCGCTTGGCTGACGGCGGTGTATTGGGACAGGTTTCTTTCTTTAATATCAGAAAAGGTGAGCAGACTAATGGCGAATTGTTGGTTCGTGATAATACAGAAGCCGTTAAAGTTATTGGTAATTTTGATTCAGAATCAAAATTCATCGATGCGGCGACAGGTGAAGAAACAACTGTACTGAAATCTGCGGGTCGCGGCTTGTTTGTTTTGGCAATTTTGGGTGTAGGTCAGGAACCGACGGACCATACATTGAAAGATATTGCTGTAAAAGCAAAAGAGTTTGATGCTTGTGGACGGAAGATGATATTGTTATTCCCGAGTCATGCCGCTTATGAAAAGTATCTCACTGCTCCAGCTCCAGGGCTTCCAGAACATATTGTCTGGGGTATTGATACTGATAGTAAGATACAAAAACAGTTACTGGAGGCATTGAGCTTGGAAGCTAATACTCAGTTACCTATCTTTATAATAGGTGATACATTCAATCGTATTGTCTTTACTTCACATGGTTACACCATTGGCTTAGGAGAGCGTCTGTTGAAGATTATTGATAGTTTGAATGAATCGGAAACTGCAGATAAATAAAATACAGAATTAATTGTAAGCCTTTAAAGAGGTCGACATAAGTGTAGTGCTTATGCCGACCTCTTTTGTTTGCTGATAGCTGTGGAAATATGGATGAATTAATATTGTGATTCTTTAAAAATAGGCCCAATATTTTATAAAATTTTTCTATTTTTGCCTTGTATTTCTCTTTTTTGTAAAAATTAGTAAGTGAACAGGAAAAGATCGTTGTTCATATATAATATACTTGGGTTAGGTGATAAGTAGAAAGGAATATATATGATTAGTAAGTAAAAGAGTGCATTGCATTATTTGAATAAGATATGTTTTGTTTGTTAATAATGCCTAATCATGGGAATATTCTAATGTCTTGTAAATAAATTATTTTAAAATATAATTATATTTGTAAAGTTAAATCATAAAATTTCATTAGCATGATAAAGAAGCAGATTGTAGCTTTGTTTACCGCTTTTTGTTGTGCAACTGCTCCAGTCATAGGGCAGACACAAGAAAAAGAACAACAGGATGCACAAAAAGAAAAAAGGATGGAGTGGTTTGCAAATGCCAAATTGGGTATTTTCATCCATTGGGGTATTTATTCTGTAAAAGGAGTTTCTGAAAGTTGGTCTTTCTTTAATAAGTATTTGCCCTATGAGGAATACATGAGTCAGAAAGATGGATTTACTGCCTCAAAGTATGATCCAAAAGCGTGGGTTGATTTAATCAAAGAAAGTGGTGCACGCTATACGGTTATAACGACAAAGCATCATGATGGTATGGCTTTGTGGGATACAAAGGCAGGAGAACTGAGTACTGTAAAATGTACACCTGCTAAGCGTGATTTAATCAGTCCGTTTGTAAAAGAAGTTCGTAAGCAGGGACTGAAACTCGGATTTTATTATTCATTGTTAGACTGGTCACATCCTGATTATCCCAATAAAACACGTACAGAGGTTCGTTATAAAAATGATTCTGTACGCTGGAAACGGTTTGTTGACTTCAATATGGCACAGTTGTCGGAATTGAATAAGACATGGAAGCCCGATTTGTATTGGTTTGACGGAGACTGGGAACAAACGGCTGAAGCTTGGAATTCTAAAGGTATCGTTGAATTATTGAGATCAGACAATAAGAATGTGATTATTAATTCTCGTATTCAGGGTTATGGTGACTATGCTACTCCGGAACAGGGAGTGCCTATCGTACGTCCTGAAGATAAGTATTGGGAACTGTGTATGACGATGAATGATTCATGGGGATATCAGCATACGGATACAAATTATAAGTCACCGTTTATCTTGTTGCGTACGTTTGTTGACTGTTTGAGCATGGGTGGAAATCTGTTGCTTGATATCGGTCCCAAAGAAGATGGTACTATTCCAGAAGAACAGGTTGCTATATTGAAAGAATTTGGCCGTTGGACTAAAAAACATAAAGAGGCTATCTATGATACTCGTGCAGGTATTCCAACTGAGCATTTTCAAGGATATACGACGTTGAACAAGGCAGGAGATATTTTGTATCTTTATTTGCCTTACAAACCGAATGGTCCAATCGAAGTAAAAGGATTGATGAATAAAGTGAACAGAGTGTGGGTTGTAGGCAACGGATCGATGTTGTCATATAAGGTCTATAATAAAAATTATTGGAGCGAGGTACCGGGTAACCTGTATATTGATGTACCAGAACATGTACTGGATCCACAAATAACGGTAATTGCTGTATTATTGGATGGTCCGGTTAAGTTGTATCGAGGAGCCGGTCAGGTGATTGAAAGTAATTAATTAAAATAACCATGAGAAAACAACTAGTATGTAGTTTGCTTGCGTTGACAATGGGCGGACAGCTCCTGGCGCAGAATTTATATTCGAAATACGAACGTATGCTTACTTTGCCTGCAGGGTATGTATGCTATCGTGTTGATGGAAAGATTAAGGTAGATGGAAAATTGAATGAAGCTGACTGGCAGAAAGCGCAACCGACTTCTTCTTTTGTGGATATAAGTGGAGAAGGATTTGCCAAGCCGTGTTATGATACTTCTGCTAAAATGTTATGGGACGATAAGTATCTTTATGTTGCTGCTATATTGCAGGAGGACGATATTAAAGCGAAGCTGAATCAGCGAGATACCATTATTTATTATGACAATGATTTTGAGGTTTTTCTTGATCCGGATGGTGACGGGCAGAATTATTTTGAAATCGAAACCAATGCAAAAGCTGTTATTTTCGATTTAATGCTGGATAAGCCTTATCGTTCTGGAGGAAACTTCATGGTTCAGTGGGATTGTCCGGGACTTCAGTTGGCTGTACATCGTGACGGAACATTGAATAACTCGAAGGATAAAGACAAGCAGTGGACTGTAGAAATGGCTATTCCTCATAAAGCATTGACTGTAAATTTCTCTAATCCGGGAGAAGCCGGTAAGTATTGGCGGATCAATTTTTCACGTGTGCAATGGCTGAAGCCGGGCCAGCGTGAAGAAAACTGGGTATGGATGCCGACTGGTAAAATTGATATGCACATGCCCGACAGATGGGGATTCTTGTATCTTTCTGATAAAGTAGTAGGACAGGGAACAGATACATTTAGGTATCCTTATAATATGGCTGCATATAAATTGCTGTGGGCGATGTTTTATGCGCAGCAGGATTTCTATTCAAAAGAAAAGAGATACTTGCGTGAGAAAGAAAGTTTCTTCCTGACTGCGGATGAACTAAATGGCCTGCCAGCTGGTTCTGATATTTCTGTAGAGGCTACTACTCATAGTTTTCGTATTGCGATCAGTATGCCGGAAGAAAATGTACGCTATGTGGTAGATAATCTTAGCAAGTTTACCTGCGAGCCTATTATTGTACAAAAATAAATAAAGATTTCGAGTCCTTTTTTTAATTATGGCTATCTGTATAAATCAAGGGACTCGAATCTTATTAATCTGAAAGCATTAGAATTTAAAACAAACATGAAAAAAATCTTTATTCTTTTTTCTTTGCTGTTTACACTAACAGTAAATGCAGCCAGTCATAAAGAGCTACCAGCTAAGGGTGACTTGAGTTTACAGGTATTTAACAATGCGAACATACGTTTTTTGCCTGATAAATATCCAAGCTTCTCGGAAGCGGACAGTGATGGCATAATCCATTTGGTGAATGGTCGTATTATCTTAAAGAAAATTCAGATACCCGATTATCAGCGTGATGTAACGGTTAGCGTGAAAGTAAAGGTTGCTTCGAATGGCGATCGCTGGGATAAATCAGGTTCTTGTTTTGTCCTTCCTAAGCATTCTGCAATCAATTTGTTGAGCATAGCACAAGGAAAGAAGAAATTCCCAGAAGTGGATAGCTTGAAGTTGGAAAATATGATTGGTATAGTGCCGGGAAAAGATTATTTACCAACTATTGAATTAATGCGTTTCATGACTCCTTTTGGAGTGGGATATTACAGCCAGAATGATGATTCGCTTTCTAGCAAACGCCGTCCGGTTTATATTCCAAAATGGGAACAGTGTGTACAGTGGGAACAGGATATTACCGATTTGTACCCGGCTCTTACAGGAGAAGTTTATGTAGGAATTTTTATTGATACATGGACAGCCGAGGGGTATGTTGCCAGCATGGAACTGAATGTTAAGGAAACCCCGGTACCTTGCGAAAAATTAATCCGACGTCATGTAGAGCCTTTAATGAATACTGTATATTATATAGGTCAGACTTATCCGGATATTTTTGCACGTAAGTCGGTTTCCACTGATTTTGTCCTTCCTAAAAATGCTAAGAATGTACGTTTGAAGTATATAGTAACCGGACATGGTGGTCATAGTGGAGGAGATGAATTTGTCCAAAAGAAGAATATACTTTCTATAGACAATAAGGAAGTGTATAGTTTTATTCCGTGGAGAGATGATTGTGCTTCTTTCCGTCGGTTTAATCCAGCAACAGGTGTATGGCTTGTAAAACGTTTGGCAGCTTATATTGCAGAAGACGGTTATAAGACAAAGGAAGTTGAAGAACCTTTGGCTTCTTCCGATCTTTCTCGTTCTAATTGGTGCCCGGGTTCGGACGTAGTTCCTGAAGAAATTTGTTTGAAGGACTTACAAGCGGGTAAACATACGTTTACGGTGACTATTCCTAATGCTCAACCCGCAAACGGTGAAGAGTTGAACCATTGGCTGGTTTCTGCTTACTTGGTATGGGATGAATAAATGCTATGAATAATTGTAAGATAAAAATCCTCGGTGTTGTTGCCGAGGATTTTTTTATTATAGATCGTTTAGTGCTTCAATTGTATGTCTTACCCGTCGGGCAGTTGTTATTTCACGTGTATATTCATTAATGGAATCACTTCCCATCTTAACTTCCGGATTGGAATAGCGCATGGCACTTTCTATCTTTTCTCGTGCTGAAAAATGAAATTCCGTAGCACCACTATCCAATGCTAACCGGCGAATGTTATTTTCATTTACCCCACATCCGGCCATCAGGCTTACCCGTCCATTGGAATAATCGATTAATTTTTTAATTAATGCGCTGCCTTCGGGAGCTGTAGGCTGCTGTCCTGAGGTCAGTATACGATGAATATCTAAGTCTGCAATTTGGTCAAGCGCTTTAAAAGGATCTTTGCATCTGTCGAAAGCTCGATGGAAAGTGACGGCACAATCTCCTGCTGCCGTTCTGAGTCGTTTCATTGCAGGCATGTCTATTTCACCGTCAGGAGTCAGACAACCTATTACAATTCCATCAGCTCCTGCCTTTTTAGCTACACGTATATCTTCCTCCATTATTTCCAGCTCTAAAGGAGAGTATAAAAAATCTCCTCCACGTGGACGAATGATAACATGTAATTTGATTTGCAGTAAACGGCGTGCCGTTTGTATTTCTCCCAATGATGGGGTTGTTCCACCCTCCGGTATGCCGGCACATAATTCAACACGATGTGCTCCTCCTTCTTGGGCTGCCAGGCAACTCTCTACTGAGTTTGCGCAAATTTCGAATTGATATTTCATGCTATACTTATAAAGATTAATGTCTGATAGGAATGAGGCGGTAAAGCATCTTGCGTGTCATTATCTTGTGATTCAGAAAATTGACTATATAACCTGTGATGCAGGCTGCAATGACGGAACCTTCACGGACTCCTTCTATGCGCATGGTGAAAGCTAATGATATGAGAATGGCAAGGCTTACGAGCGTAATATCTACATATACTTTTACATTGCCGAATTCTTTATTGCAGCGACGAGCAATATATTTTACTAACCCTTCTGCACTCATCATAGCTGCTTTAGGTTTTATTTCCAGTACAACACCAATTGACTGAATAAAGCAACCTGCTAATAGGATTCCCAATGCCATACCATAGTTAGTTGGTGCCACGTCGCGAATCAGTATCATGTTTAAGTCGATAAAAGCTGAGAAAATGAATGAAAAAGGAATTTGCAATAAAATTTCGATAGTGTCTTTGCGCGTTCCATATTTACCTCTTGCCAACCATAGTTGAATAGCAATCATTAATAGGTTGACAATAAAAGTCCATGTGCCAAGAGATAATGATGTGTTGATACTTAATACGTAGTTCATGCTTGAAATAGGGGTTGTTCCTAAACTGGAGTGGACAATAAGCGTTATTCCCATTGCGAGAAAATACAACCCTGCGATAAAAACTAAATACCTTTTAAAAAGACTTTCTTTTTCCATATCGTTATATGAATTTATATCAAATGCAAATTTCGCAGTTTTTTTTGAGATAATAACTATAGATATCTTTTTTAATGTTCCTTAATTTTGTATATTGCATTGAGTATAAATTTATAAACTTGTTATGGATATGGAAATAAAACATAATGTGGACAAAATGAAATTTTGGACGGAAGTTGATGGATATGAAGCGCATGTTGCTTATCAACTTCATGATAAGGGATTGGATATTCGTCATACAATTGTCCCGACAGAGATTGGGGGAAGAGGCATTGCATCGGCTCTGGTAAAGGCTACTTACGACTATGCACGTGCTAACGGTTTGAAACCGATTGCGACTTGTTCGTATGCCGTAGTATGGTTACAGCGCCATCCTGAATACCAAGGGGAAGTAGGAAAAGATTTCTGTGGGGAAAACTCTTGTGCTTTGTAATAGATTTAGATTTTACTATTGAGTATATTACACTTTAAATTGGAATGAATGAAGGTTGGCGGGTGAACCTGCTTATACTAAAAAACGGCGACCTATCCTAACATGCCTTCATTCATTTATTTCCATATGTTTGTGGGTATCTGCCATTTTTTTCAGGCAACAGGTTTGTCAAAATGTTTCCCGCATTGTTTGCAAATATATTCCCAATGTTCTGTACCCGGAGGGGCACCTGCAAGCATAGCCAGAATGGTTGAAACAATGGCTCTTAATTTATTCTTTTTCTTCAAGACGAACTGAATATTGCAGGAATGGCAGAATGGGCAATATTTCAGTTGTTCGGGTATCATTTGATTCTGCTCAAGGAGTTTTATCGCTTTTTCATATTCGTCTTCGTAAACAAAAATATCTACGCCAGAGATATTGCTAATAAATCCTCTTAAAACATTAGAAGTGTTTTCGTTATGTAATATTGCTGCAATGCCTTCATTTTCCAACGCTCCAAGAATGAGTCGTGCCTGAAACGAGTCTTCGCAAGTGATTAATCTGACTGTTTTCATACGCTTTGGAATATTTTTATTCTTTTTTCTGTTTCCTGAATAATCTTCGTAGTATGGTTCCCGGAATGGTGTTTCTAAATCTATTCAGTTCATCAGTACGTTCGTCTATTTTCTGCAACAGTTGTTCTGCATCTTTTTCGGTGAGAACTCCATTTTCGGTCAGTTGTCTGATTGTTTTACGCTCATTGCTAAGTAACATACGGATAGATTTTAAAGTCAGCGCATGGTTATAAGCCTTGGGAAAACTTACAGACAAGTTGTCTATCAGTAGATTCATAGCTTCAATATTTTTAGTAATCTCTTTTTTTAATATATCGGTTACTGGTTTTTGATCTTTGTTTAATAGGTCTGAGTTTTCCAGTTCATCTAAAAATCTCAAGACTTCTTTTTGTGTGATGATGAATCCTCTGCCTAAATCATAAATTAGTGCAATGCGTTTACGGAAGTAAAAGCTCATCAGATTATGTAAATATGGTTCATTTCGTAAGCTGTTCAATAATGCAGTCCGGTTACAAAAACGGAAGATAGAATCTCGATGATCTAATGAATAGGTTCCATCGTGATCATACAATTCATCTAAAGAATTCATAAGTCGGCGGAAGGTATATTGTGCAATAATACCTTGGTCATAAAGTTCATGGCAAAGAGCCTTTTCTCGGTCAAGTACACGGAGTCTGACTTCTGTAAGCATAGCATGTGTGCCAGCTGCTTCAGGAGTTTCCTGTGGTTCTGGGAAAAGATAATGTCTGACTTTATCCCAATTAGTTCCAATTAAGGCTTCTCTTTTTTCCAAGCGTTCCAAGTATTTTTCAGAATTCTCTCGAATCGTTTTTTGTATTTTGTTTTCTAATATAATTCGTGCCGAAGGTATATTGATTAATCCTAAACGGTTTAGTAACCATCGTGTGGTCGTAGCATTGATACAAAGTGTAAGTGTGACAATTCCCGCCGTAAAGAATAAAACCTGACTACGAACATCTTCGGGAATAGTGGGAGTATACGATACCATAAGAGCCAGTGTCATTCCTAATGCTCCTCGTAGGCCTCCCCAGGTAAGAATAACAGATTCACGCTTGCTTAAGCCATATCCCATTCTTTTCATGAGTGGATATAACAGCATAATCATGGCGAAACGGATTAAATTCAGACAAATATAAATCAAAATCAGAACGCCGAATGCATTCCATGTAAAGTTAACTTTTTCAGCGATAACAATTCCGACAAGGATGAATATTAATGTGTTGGCTATATAGGTCAGGAGTTCCCAGAAATGCTCCATAAAACTGTTGACTTGTGGTTTCAGTCTTGGTTTTCCTACATAAGTAACAGTTAGCCCGAATACTAACAGTGCGATGACTCCGGATACTCCCAAATAATATTGTGAAATAATGAAAGTAAGATATGCAGAGAGAATAACAACACTGTTTTGGATCATTTCTTCCGAATTAATACGGGTAATAAACCAGATGACAATACGTGCCAGGAAGAATCCTAATAAGGTACTGATGCTTACCACTTGTATAAATTCCATGACTGGTGAAGACTCATTTTCTCCTGTGGCTGCATAGGTCCCAAAAAATAACATAAAACATACGATACCAGTACCATCGTTTAAGAGTGACTCTGCATCGACAAGTGTAGAAAAGCGCTTACTGGTTTTTAATTCATGTAATAGAGCAACTACAGCAACAGGGTCGGTTGCACTGATTAAAGCTCCGAACATCAGTGCGAATCCCCATGTCCATGAGCTGAAACCCGGTACGCAAAAGGAAATTCCCATTAATAATGCACCCGTAAGCAACATACAAATCACTAAACCAGGCACAGCAAGTAAAGTAGCATTGGCCAGCGTTTTTTTGAATATATGCAGATTCAGTTCATAAGCCGCATCAAAAATCAATATTGGCAGGAACAGGTAAAGTATCAAGTCCGGATTGATATTGGCAACCGAACTGATGCCTTCCGATAACCCATCCCAAAAATTAAATATACCTGAACGATTGAGTAAGCCTACCAGAAGTCCGATGGCGAAGAGTCCTACCGTATAAGGGATTCGGGTATGTTGTAATAGTGATTTTAGTATGGCTCCTATGACAAGTCCGCCGATTGTTAGCAACAAAGGAATTAGAAAAGATGTTTCTTCCATAGTATTAGTTATTAAAACTTTATTATGGGAAACAAATATACGGATTTAAGTATTTTTTTCCTATGCTTTATCTATTTTATTTATAGCTAATTTTCGTGCGTTTGCTCTATCGGGCTTACCGGTTTCTGTTTGTGGAAGCTTTTCTATATTTATAATTTGTTTGGGACGCCAATAAGGAGGTAAAGTAGCTATTGCTTTATTTATATTCTCATAGTCAACGGTATCTGTTTCAAGAAGCAAAACAATTTGTTCTCCAAATTTAATGTCGGATACTGACGTAATCATAAACGGGCAGGAAAGTAATGGTCTAAGTGCGTCCTCAACCTGTTCTATCTGTACTTTGATTCCTCCCGTATTGATTGTATTGTCTTTTCTTCCTAAAATACGGAATTGTCCTGAGATGTTGAATTCTACAATGTCATTTGTTTGTAATATTTCTGGATTGACAAGGGGAGCATTGATTACCAGTGTACCTTCTTCCGAAGAACTGAGACTGACATGGCTGAAAGGAGTATACCATTCAGAACGTCCTTTTCCGTTTAGTTGGCGTAAAGCAATGTGGGAGAGAGTTTCTGTCATTCCATAAGTACTCCATATGGCATAAGGAAAATCTTGTAGCGACTTTTCCAAATTTTCATCGATAGCTCCTCCACCTATTATCAAGTGACGGACCTGCATGAGCAGTTCTCGTTCGGCAGGTTCTTGAAGAGTATTGAATACTTGCATAGGAATCATAGCTGCAAAAGTTGGTGCAGCATGCAAATCCTGCATCGGGTGTCCGCATGGAGATACAGGTATCAAATTCAGTCCAGTTACGAGTGAACGTACTACAACCATTTTGCCTGCTATGTATTGCAGAGGCATGCATAACAGAGCACTGTCACCTTTGTGTAAATTTAAGAAAGATACGGTCAGTTTGGCGCTGTTCATCATCCGGCTTTTCTCCACCCAAAGCTCTTTAGGTGTTCCGGTGGAACCGGATGTATGTACTTTCAGAGTATCGTTTCCGTCGAACCATTCAGCCAGAAAATCGGCAAGAGCAGCATAAAAGCTGTTCTCACCATAAATAGTGCGAAACTTGGTTTGAAGAAGACTCTTCGTTTCCGGTGCAGACGCTGTGGCATCGGCAGCTGTATAGTGTATGCCGTCTATTGTGATGGTTTGCTGAGATATTTCGGTGACAAATGTTGACATAGTAGTTGTGTTAGATGAGAAATGATTTAAAATCAGGTTCCTTTTCTTTTGGGTGGAACCACAGACAATCCCCTTCAATATGAAGCGGGTAGTCGATATTATCCGTAAAAAGCATACCTGTACCTAATCCTTGAGGCATTGCAGGATGAAGAGTGGCACACCATTGTGCGATAGAATTAAGTCCGATGTTCGATTCCAAAGCGGAAGTTACCCATGAGCCGATACCTCGTTCGGCGGCGAGTTCAATCCATTCCTGAGCTCCTTTCATGCCTCCGTGGAGAGACGGTTTTAAAATAATATATTGCGGTCGGATAGTTTCAAGAAGCTCTACCTTGCGTGCCAGCGTATTCACTCCAATCAGTTCTTCGTCCAGTGCGATGGGGAAAGGTGTCTGGGCGCACAGTTCAGCCATAGCCTGCCATTGTCCGGCATGGATAGGTTGTTCGATGGAATGCAGATGAAACGCATGAAGTCTTTTCAGCTTTTCAGGAGCATCTGCCGGAGAGAAAGCTCCATTGGCATCTACCCGGAGCTCTATTTGTTCGGGAGAAAAATGATGGCGGATGTGTGCCAGCAGCTCCAGTTCCCGGTTGAAATCGATAGCACCTATTTTTACTTTGATGCATCGGAAGCCGAGTTTCATTTTCTCTTCTATCCGATGGTACATTTCGTCGAAGTTTCCCATCCATATCAGTCCGTTGATAGGAATTCCTTCTTTCCCTTCTGAAAAAGGAGTCTGCCAGAATTTTAAGTTACCGGCTTTTAGGTGAGCAAAAGCAGTTTCCAATCCAAACAGCATAGAGGGATAGGGGCGGAGAGCCTCATAGTCGATTGTTCCATTCTGTTCCGTCTGCCGGCAGTGCTTGGCCAAGATTTCCTCATAGTCGGGCAAGTCGTCGCAACTCAATGCCGGTAGGGGAGCACATTCTCCTACACCATATTTCCCCGTCTGTGTGTCCGTCAGCAACAAGTACCACACTTTCCGGGTGCGATATACCCCTCTTGATGTTCCTGCCGGTTGTTTGAAATGTAAAGTCTTCGGAATAATTTTGATTGTATACATAAGCATTGTGGTGAATTGAACGTTACGCAGACCGTAACAGACTGACGTTAGTAGCTGCTCTCTTAACGAATAAAAACTTTCAGACACACTCGTGTCTGAAAGTTTTATATACTTTGATGATTAGGGCATTTTCGGAAATTTACTCCAGTCGGGCTTGCGCTTTTCCAAGAAGGCACGTCCACCTTCCTGCGCTTCTTCTGTCATGTAATAAAGCATGGTTGCGTCGCCTGCCAGTTCCTGAATACCTGCCTGACCGTCCAGTTCTGCATTCAGTCCGGCTTTTATCATACGCAATGCCAGCGGGCTGTGCTGCATCATCGTTTCGGCCCATTCTACTACTTCATCTTCCAGTGAGTCGAAAGGAACGACTTTGTTGACCAATCCCATCTCGAGGGCTTCCTGTGCCGAATATTGGCGGCAGAGGAACCAGATTTCACGCGCTTTTTTCTGTCCTACGATGCGTGCCAGATAAGAAGAACCGAATCCTGCATCGAAACTGCCTACCCGTGGACCTGTTTGTCCGAATATCGCATTTTCGGAAGCAATTGTCAAGTCGCATACCACATGTAAAACGTGTCCGCCTCCAATGGCATAACCGTTGACCATGGCGATAACCGGTTTCGGAATCGAACGGATTTGTTTCTGTACATCGAGCACATTCAGACGAGGTACTCCGTCGGTGCCGATGTAACCGCCGTGTCCTTTTACATGCATATCTCCACCCGAGCAGAATGCTTTGTCGCCGGCTCCGGTAAGAACGATGACATTGATATCCTGACATTCGCGGCAATAATAGAGCGCATCGCTAATTTCCGATGTCGTTTTTGGTGTGAAAGCGTTGCGATAACGCGGACGATTGATGGTTATTTTAGCTATTCCATTATAGAAATCAAAAAGAATATCCTGATACTCTTTGATGGTTTTCCATTCTCTCTTTTGTGACATAGTGGAATTATTTTTGTTTTAGGTTATGGTAATATTCTTTCAACAGCTCGATGTCTGTTTTTTTGTCTGTAAAGACTTCCAGTAACATCGGACGGGCAGTGATATCCGGTTGGGTGAATATACTGACTGCATTTGTCAGCTCTTCTTCGTTGTGTGCCGAGAGATATTCAAATCCTCTGTCTTCGGCCCAGGCACGTGCGGATGTGGTATGAGTGGCTGTTACAAACCGACGGGCATTTTCATGCAGTTCAAGTCCTGGCAGTGCATGGAAAATCTCTCCTCCGGCATTGTTCAGCAGCAGAATACGTACGTTCGTGCCGTAGTTGGAATTCCAAAGTGCATTCATGTCGTAGAAGAAACTCAAATCGCCGATGAGGATAAAGTTCAGCTTGTCGGAAGCCGTAGCATATCCCAGTGCGGTAGAAAGAGAACCTTCTATACCGTTTGTTCCTCTGTTGGACAAGATTTCCACATCGTTGGGCAAATCGAACAATTGCGCATAACGCACCACGGAACTGTTGGCCAGGTGTAGGGAGCACGGAGATGGCAGATGACAGATGACCTTGCCGATGGCACTCATTTCGGAATAGGCAAAATCGGCTTGTGGAATTGCTTTCGAGCGAGCCTCCCATGCTCTCGGGTATTCCGGCGTACGGCTGTCCAGCATCGGAGCGATTCTTTCCAGAAATTCAAACGGATCCATTTCGATGATGGTAGTCAGTGAGCCGAACAAATCGACCACTTCGCCGTCGGCCGATACATGCCAGTGTTCTACGGGAGGATGTTTGCGAAGGAATTTCTTCAGACGTTTCGAGATGATGTGTCCCCCGTAGGTAATAAGCAGTTCGGGACGCATTTTCTCCTGTTCCTCGTTGTTCATGGAACAAAGCAGAGGTTCGATATTCCGTATAGGCATTCCCGGTATGGTACGGTTGCTTATATTTTCAGTAAACCATGCGAAATGCTTGTACAGCATCTTGGTATACTTCTTGTCGAACAGATAAATCAGATTCATCTGTCCTACTACCGCCATGCGTCGCTGGTATTTGTTGAGACGTTCTATCAGCGGCTGGTAATCCTTGTCATAAATGTTCAGTCCCTGATAGCGGGTGATGACTCTTGCCTGCGGCAGTTCGTTGACTGGAAGCAGGAAGAACGGTTCGCTGATAGGTACGTTGATGTGGACCGGGCCTTTACCGTGATGATTAAGTTCGAGCAAAGCTTCGTTAATCAGTCGGTTACAGAACCATTCACTTTCTTCGTCGGTTACTTCGGGCAGGTTGACCGATTTTTTCACCAACTGACCAAATACCCCGGGTTGAGGAAGCGTTTGTCCATCCATTTGTCCAATCCAGGCAGCCGGTCGGTCGGCAGAGATAACTACCAACGGTACTTGCTGATAGAATGCTTCGGCTACAGCCGGATGCAGATTCAGTAGGGCGGTTCCCGATGTACAGCATACGGCAGCAGGTGCTCCGCCGTGTAAGGCCAGTCCGAGGGCAAAGAAGCCTGCACTGCGTTCGTCGGTCATCGGGTAACAGGTGAAGTCCGGAATATTAGTGAGTGTCTGGACGATAGGTATATTCCTGCTTCCCGGACAGAGTACAATACGTTTAATTCCGTGGCTCCGAAGTAAGGAAGCCAATTGCAATATGCTTTTTTTGTCAGTATACATAGGCTCTTTTTTATAATATGTTGCGCATGGTATTCATTTTTTGTTGGGTTTCTTCCCATTCTGTTTCTACTGTTGATGAAGGAAGTATACCTCCTCCGGCATAGAGTGTAGCTGTATGTCCGGCAATGTTCATGCATCGTAGGTTCACGTAAAGTGTGGTATCGCCTTGAGGATCCAGCCATCCGATAATTCCGGCATAATAGCTTCTATCATAACCTTCGTTTCTCAGTATGAAAGTGTAGGTTCCCTCTTTAGGCAGTCCGCATACAGCGGGAGTAGGATGAAGTTCCTTTAATATATCCCCCAAATGAGAAGTATCTTTCAACTGGAAATGAAAATCCGTTTTCAGGTGTACCAGTTGTCCGGCTCTGGCTGTATAAGGCCCTTTTTCTTTGAGCTTGCTGCCAAAGCGTTTGACTGTCTGTCGGATGTATTCACTGACAAAAGCCTGTTCTTCCTGATTCTTTTCACTCCATTCCGTCGGCATGGTTTCTCCTTGCATAGGCATGGTTCCGGCAAGTGCTACCGTGTGCCATTCCGTTTCGTGGCCGCTTAAAATAATTTCGGGCGTACTTCCGATCCAGGTCCCGGTCAGAGGAGTATGGCACAAAGAAATCATCATGCGCGGATAACTGTTGCAGGCACGGATAAAGGCGCTGAGAGGAGAAAAGGTAATATCCAATTCTTGCGTATAATTACGCGAAAGTACCAGCTTTCTGAATGCTTTATTTTGTAAGGGAGTTATAAAACGACTGAAGGCTTGTTCATATTCGATTTTAGCCTCTTCATCATTGGTTATCTTTTTTTCGGTTATTATTGTTCCTGCTGAAGTAATGTTTCTCGCTGAAGCAAAGTCTTCTAATACTTGGCTGATATTTCCCCACCCATGTGCCACTTTATCGGGATGTATAATAATAGCTGGATGTGTTTGGGTCTGATGAAAGGGAGTAAGTACGAATCCCCGCTTTCCATTCAAGTCAGTTGGATTTCCCAAAATTTCTGTTTTTCCTTCTTCTTGTAATACCAGTATTGGTTCGTCTGTCCACGGCAGACGATACAAGGCAAAACTGAAGAGACTTTGTGTCAGTTGGTCTATCAGTTTGTGGATGGTAATTCCGGGAAGATTCATGAGCGTTTCTTGACTATTAGATTGACAACACGAGCGGTTGATACCAGTTTTCCGTCGGGAGTTGTAATATCGACGTTCCATACATGTGAGGTTCGTCCTCTGTGTACTAATGTGCCGGTTGCTTCTACATAAGTTCCAACGGGTACCATGTGTACATGGTTGGCACTGATTTGTATGCCACAAGGCATCTGCCCAGGTTCACAAAGAGGAATGGAACCGTATCCGGCAACAGTTTCAGCAAGAGCTAAAGAAGCTCCTCCATTTAGGATATCTTTGGGTTCACATGGGCGTGAGGTACGTACATCGACAGGCATAGTTGCTTTTACGTATCCTTCTTCTATAGCAACTAGTTGAATCCCGAGGTTTTTCCCTAATGATTCAGGTAGTTCATAAGATGTCTTTTCGCTCGTTTGCATAAATTATATTTTCGTAATATATTGCAAAATTACAATTTTCCAGTCAATAAGCCGAAATAAGGGTGAGAAATTCTATTTTTGCCTCGTAAAGTTGGCCTATGATAGCAGTATGCTTACACACTTTTTATATATTGGATCTTACTTTCCTTTTAGCAAGATATGTTGTTTGCGATATTTAAGAGGGGATATACCATAGTATGACTGGAATTTTTTTATCAAGTGGCATGCATCGCTGTATCCGGTGCGATAAGCTATTTCTTTCATGCTTAATTGAGTTTCTTTTACGAGTGATTCTGCCATTTTTATTCGGTTACGGCTGATGTATTGTTGAAGACTTTCCTGAAAATGATGTTTGAAATAACGTCCGATGTAGTTTTTCGACAGGTTAAACTTCTGGCAAAGGGCATCTATCCTCAGCATCTGAGGCTGATAGATATGCTGTTGAATATATTGCAACAGATAGAGTGCTTTGTCCGTTTCTTCTGTATCGGCCGGAAAAATTGTTTGATTATCGGTAAGGAAACTGCGGGCTATCAGTACGATGAGGCTATTCAGCCATTGTTGTTGTAAATAAGCTGAGAAATTTTGTCTGTTTGTCTGTTCATTTATTATGAATGTAATTAGCTGCCTAACCACTTCCTTTTCGTGGTTGGTTAATGTAATATATGGAGTTTTTTCTGGTATATATAATGTACGTTCGACATATTTTCCGATATAGTCTGCTACATATTGAGTTGTAAAACGTAAGAATACGTATTTGCTGTATGTTTGAATTGTAAAGCAGTGTATTGTATCGGGAGGGATAAGAAAGATAGTATCTGTACTATATGAAATTTCTTTCTTTTCGGATGTTTTATTATATATGTAAAATGTACCTGTTCCAGAAATGATATAGGCCATTTCAAAAAATGAATGCCGGTGTTCTTCTATTGGGAATATTTCATGTTCACGGATTAATATTTCTACAGGTTCGTATAAATTTTCTTTCCACATTGGTCGTAATCGTACAATAATTTGCTGCAAATATACTATAATTAACTATGATGACTATTGTAATTTTGCGGCAATTAAAAAAATGTTGAGATGGATATACAAAAGTTGAAAGGGCATGGAGCTATGCTTGGTGCAAATAGTATGTGGGGATTGATGTCACCGCTTGCTAAATTTGTAATGTTAGGTGGAATGGTAACTCCACTTGTAGTAACTGATTTACGTATTTTTGGTGCTATGGTATTATTTTGGCTTGCTTCATTCTTTAGAAAGCCTGAACATGTTGGGCATAAGGATTTAGCTAAGTTATTTGTGGCGTCATTGCTTGCTATTGTATTTAATCAAGGATGTTTTATTTTTGGTGTGGGATTGACCTCTCCTGCTGACGCTTCCATTATTACGACCAGTATGCCGCTTTGGGCTATGATTTTGGCTGCTATTTATCTGAAAGAGCCAATTACAGGAAAGAAAGTTTTGGGTATTGCTTTGGGAGCTACAGGTGCTTTATTGCTTATTTTAGGTAGCCAGCAAGCTGGGGGTGCAAATACAAATGGAAATAATAATATTTGGGGAGATATTTTAGTACTTTGTGCACAGCTAAGTTATGCTCTTTATATTGTATTATTTAAGGATTTTGTAGGTAAATACTCTGTCTTTACCATCATGAAATGGATGTTTACTTATGCTTTTATATGTGCTTTACCTTTTTCGTACAATGATTTATTGGCTGCTGGATGGACAGACTTGGGCAGCGCAGAATGGTTTTCGCTGGCGTTTATTGTCATAGGAAGTACATTCTTGAGCTATATTTTTGTTATTGTTGGGCAAAAGAACTTGCGCCCTACTGTTGCTGGAATGTATAACTATGTACAACCTCTTGTGGCATGTATCGTAGCAGTATGTTGGGGAATGGATCGTTTTAACTGGATAAAAGTAATCTCGGTTATATTGATTTTTGGAGGCGTTTACTTGGTTACTATTAGTCGTACGCGCGCTGAAGTAGAAAAGCATGAAGCTTCTGTGGTAAAGTGATGAGTTCCCTTTCAGGATATTTATCCCGCAGGGGACTGTATGCATCGGGAAGTAATGTCTTTTAGAAATAAAAGCTGTTGGTTGTGCTGGTGTAGAAAGTGAGCTACAGTCGGTGACTGAGCAGATTTTACAATACTCATCAGCAGATAACGGTAGTTGTTGTTTATCGTTACCGTATCTTTTCCGTTGATGATGACAGCTACTCCTACTTGTTCCCGGGGGGATTTAGTGACTTGTCTAACCTATGATTCCAGTGTATGTTGTTGAGTTTGTAATGTAGGGAATATTAATGTACAGGGGGAAAAGATAAACGTATGTATATTGTCTAATGATTTTATAAAATAAAGATAGAATAATTTGTGGGCAACTTGAAATCTTATTCTTAAAAACTTATATCTTTGTATAGTAGATTTTTGTTTATTGTATGGAATATGACTGACTATTTGCTTACAACTTCGGTTAGAGCTGAAGCATTATCTCCAGTATTCGAGGAAGCGGTACGTGTAACCTGTCGTAAGGACTATACCTCTGCTCAAGTAGAGGCATGGTTACAGTGTGCTACGCTTTCCCGCTGGGAGAAATTACTCTCAGGTGATTTACATTTCATAACAGCAGTCAGTCAGCCTTCGGGGGAGGTGGCAGGATTTACGTCGGTGAGATGTGACGGTTATATACATAGCATGTTTGTACATCCAGCCCATCAGAGAAGAGGAGTTGCGTCTTTTCTCCTTTGTGCAGCAGAAGATTATGCTCGTTATTTTCAGGCTCCCGGTTTGTTTTCAGAAGTAAGTCTTACTGCTAAATCTTTTTTCCTGTCACAGGGATTCTCTATGGAACAGAAACAGATAGTGAGGGTGAATGGAGTAGATTTGACAAATTTCCGGATGAGAAAACCATTGATTTATCAACCGGATGAAACCGATTTTGAAGAATTATTATTGATTTGGGAAGAAGCTGTCCGTAGCACGCATCATTTTCTTTCGGAAGAAGATATACAGTACTATAAGCCTTTAGTTCGTATGATTTATCTTCCAGGAGTGGATTTATATTGCATTCGTAATAGAGAAGGAAGAATAACCGCCTTTATGGGATTGAGCCGTGAACTGATTGAGATGCTTTTTGTCGCTCCTCAGGAGCAAGGAAAAGGATATGGAAGCAGGTTGATTGATTTTGCTATACGAGAAAAATGCATTGATAAGATAGATGTCAATGAACAAAACTCTGTGGCAGTTCGCTTTTATTTAAATAAAGGTTTTGAGATTATTTCACGCGATGAATTTGATGCTGCTGGTCGGCCGTTTCCGGTTTTACATTTAAAATTGAAATATGATAGAAAATGATGATAGAAAATGGAAAATCCTTCATAGTGAGTATCTTATCCGACGTCCGTGGTTGACAGCTCGGCGTGATTGTGTTCGCTTGCCAAACGGAGTGGTAAATGATGAGTATTATGTGCTGGAATATCCCGATTGGGTGAACGTTATAGCTATCACGAAAGAAGGAAAATTCTTGATGGAACGTCAGTATCGGCATGGCTTGCAGTGGACTGGTTATGAAATTTGTGCCGGAGTCTGTGAAAAAGGAGAGGAACCTTTGGATTCAGCCCAAAGAGAATTATATGAAGAAACGGGGTATGCCGGAGGTACATGGACAAATTTTATGACGCTTTCAGCTAATACCAGTACGATGAATAATCTCTGTCATTGCTTCTTGGCAGAAGGAGTTGAACCGGTTTCCGGACAGCATCTCGAACCGACCGAAGATATAAGTATACATTTATTGTCGGTCAATGAGGTTCGGGAACTGTTAATCGGTAATAATATTCGGCAGGCACTGATGGCTGCCCCCTTGTGGAAGTTGTTTGCCGAACGTCATTTACTATGATGCTTGATGACGCTGGTATGCGATACGTGGAGTGCCATTGGATACGTAGATGATTCCGCAGCGTGTAAAACCGTTTTTCTCCAACAAATGCTGCATAACTTTATTGTCTGAATGAGTGTCGATACGCAGATTTGTAGTTTGTTGTATGCACCATTTGATGCAGGCCTCAAATACTCCGTGGCAACTGTTGTCGGAAGCCAGTCTGTGAATAACCCAATAAGGAGCTTCATCTAACCAATTACCTCCTTCGATATAAGAATATGTGGGGTCGGGACCTTCGATAAAGCAAAAAGTACCTACTGGAGTTTCTTGTTCATTCAAACATATATAGCAGTGTCCCGATGCAATTTCTTGAGCAATTAGTTCGCGTTGCGGGTATCCGTTTATCCATTGGTTAGCATTTCCTGTTGCTTGCATGAATTTTCGTGCAGCATCGAAAATATCCATAAGTTTATTCAAGTCGGAATTTGTGGCTTGGCGTATTTTAAGTTCCATTATGTCGAATTTGATTTTTTCGAAAAAAAGGTAAAGAACCTGTTTAAATATCCCGTTAGAAGAATATGTTAAAATGCACGGAATAATTTAAACAGGTCCTTTTAAAATCGGTTGTATTTTTATGACTTATTTAAAAATCTTATTGTATATTTGTCAGCATAATACTTAATGGGGCATTAGCTCATCTGGCTAGAGCGTTTGACTGGCAGTCAAAAGGTGGCAGGTTCGAGTCCTGTATGCTCCACTTTTTCTTGTAAAATGCAATTCTGTAAATCCTTAGAAAATTATTTTAACGTTCTTTTCTTCTATCTTTTTAATATCCTCCTCTGATATTTTATTGTCTGTAATGAGGGCTTTTATCAAAGATATGCTTCCTAAGCTGGCAAAGGATGTATTTCCTATTTTGGAAGAATCTGCAACCAAAAATACTTCATCCGAGGATCTTATCATAGCTGATTTTACTACCAAGTCACTTAAACTTGGATATGTGAGCTGCATTTTAGAAGATATACCCGCAGTCGCTAAAAATAATTTATTTGCATGTAGATTATTGAATGGTTGTGCGGCCATTTCTCCTGTTAAAGATAATGTTGGGGCCTTGAATTCTCCACCTGTGACAATTAGGTTAATGTTAGGATTCTCTCCTAATATTAAGGCTATATTGAGTGCATTGGTGATGATGGTTAGGTCCTTGTAAGAAATCAAAAGCTTTGCTATTTCAGTTGTAGTGGAACCTGAATCTAAAATAATACAATCACCTTCGTTTATGAAGTTGACAGCTTTTTTGGCTATTTCTTTTTTTTCTTCAATGTTTTTTTGGTTTAAGAGTTGACCTGTTTTAGCAAACGAACTGACATCTTTCAAGAAAGCACCGCCATGTTCTCTTTCAATGTATCCCATTTTTTCCAATTCTTCTAAATCTTGTCTAATGGTTACATCTGTTACTTTAAATATTTTGCTGAGGTCTTGTACCTTTGCATGTCCGTCTTCTCGAATGAGATTTAATATTTTTAGTCTTCTTTGATTTAATGCCATGGTACTTTTATTATTTAGATGTTATGTTTTATTCGATATTCTTGAATACTTTTTATTGATACTATTTTTAAGTGGAATTTTTTCGCTATTTTTTCTAATTGTGGTAAGCGTGCCATTGTTCCATCTTCATTTAATATTTCTATAAGAGCTCCTCCGGGTTTTAATCCGGCGAGTCTAGTCATATCAAGTAATGCTTCTGTATGTCCATCTCTTTCTAATACGCCATTAGAAGCTCCGTAAAGGGGAAAAATATGTCCAGGTCTTGCTAATTCATCTGGTTTTATGTCACCACAGACAAGTGCATGGATGGTTTTTGCTCTATCGTAAGCTGATACACCTGTTGTACATCCATATCCTTTCAAATCTACAGACATAGTAAAAGGTGTTCCTAATAATGATGTGTTATCGGTAGCCATTGGCGCCAGTTTTAATTCCGCGCATCGTATCTGAGGGATAGGAGCACAGAGTAATCCTCTACCATTGGTTATCATGAAATTTACTATTTCAGGAGTAATTTTTTCTCCAGCAACAATAAAATCTCCTTCATTTTCTCTGTTTTCATCATCAATTACAATAATAACTTTCCCTTGGCAGATATCTTTCAGGCCTTCTTCTACTGAATTTAGCATACTTTTTATGTGTTATAAGATTATATTATTTGCAAAGGTAATTATTTTCTCTGAAGAACTGTTTGATTTTGAGCTTTTTTAAGGGCTTATTTTTTTATTTCTCTTCTCCCTTATATTTAATTAGTGTTAATAATATTTCGTTTATCTTCGTTTTGTTTGCTTGTTTTCTTTTTTTATACTTTATTTGTAAACGAAAAAATGAACAAATAATATGGAAACGAAAGAGTTGTACTTGAAATCAGAAATTAATCGTAAAAGATTAATAGAGATTGTATTTAAAGCTAAGGCCGGGCATATTGGGGGAGATCTTTCTTGTCTTAATGTGTTGACAGTGCTTTATAATGCTGTGATGAATATCAATCCATTGAATTTGAAGGATCCTGACCGTGATCGTTTTGTTATGAGTAAAGGTCATTGTGTTGAAGCGTTGTATGTCACCTTAGAAGCGAAAGGTATTATTCCTTCTGCAACCCTTGATACGCTTGGAGAATATGGTTCTATTTTGTCAGGACATCCTACAATTGAAGTTCCTGGAATAGAAGTGAACACAGGTGCTTTGGGGCATGGGCTATCTATTGGCGTAGGTATGGCTCTTGCTGCTAAAATGAATCATCAGTCTTATAAAACATATGTCTTAATGGGCGATGGAGAACAAGACGAGGGTTCTATTTATGAAGCTGCTATGGCTGCGCATCAGTATAAATTAGATAATTTAGTAGCTATTATAGATAGGAATAAATTACAGATTAGTGGAACAACAGAGGAAGTTATGGCTTTGGAAAGTATATGCCAACGTTGGACTTCGTTAGGATGGGATGTCAAAGAAATGAATGGGGATGATATTGATGATATTGTAAAAAGTTTCTCTAATATTAATTTTGAGAATCATTGTCCTCATTTATTAAT
Organism: Phocaeicola sp. HCN-6420; assembly: GCF_037890145.1. NCBI lineage: Bacteria > Pseudomonadati > Bacteroidota > Bacteroidia > Bacteroidales > Bacteroidaceae > Phocaeicola > Phocaeicola sp. HCN-6420. The sequence continues at coordinate 72,210 of NZ_JBBKBJ010000006.1, read as the reverse complement.
TTCTCATACGACAAAAGGGAAAGGCGTTTCTTATATGGAAAACGTAGTTAAGTGGCATCATGGAGTGCCTACAGAGGAAGAGTTTAATTTGGCAATTCAAGAAATTTCAGAAAGAATAGCAACTTTAGAAAAATAATATTATGATAGCTTGTAGAAAAAGTTTTACAGATACATTGTTGGAGTTAGCTCGTACGGACAAAGATATTATCGCAGTTACAACAGATGCTCGTGGTTCTGTTACGTTGGGCGACTTTGCTAAAGAGCTTCCTGAACAATTCGTAGAATGTGGTATTGCAGAACAGAATGCTGTTGGCATTTCTGCTGGTTTAGCTCATTCAGGGAAAAAAGTATTTGTTTGTGGTCCTGCTTGTTTTTATGTAGCCAGAAGTTTGGAACAAGTGAAAGTTGATTTAGCATATAGTCAAAATAATGTAAAGATATTAGGAGTCAGTGGAGGTGTTGCATATGGAGCTTTGGGAGCGACTCATCATAGTTTGCATGATATAGCTGTTATGAGAACTTTCCCGGGTATGAATGTTGTACTTCCATGCGATGCTCGACAGACTAAAAAATTAGTAAAGTTATTAGTGGATTATCCTGAACCGGTATATGTACGTGTTGGTCGTGCAGCTGTTCCTGATGTGTATACAAATGATGATTTTGAATTTGCATTAGGAAAGTCAAATGTCTTGTTAGAGGGAAATGATTTGACAATTATAGGAACCGGAGAAACTGTATATCATGCTTATCAGGCTGGGCTGAAACTACGTGATAAAGGTATTTATGCACGAGTGTTGGACATGGCTTCATTGAAACCATATGATAAAGAAGCTATTTTGAAGGCTGCTTCAGAAACTGGTAGAATTTTAACAGTAGAGGAACATAGTCGGTTTGGTGGTTTAGGAGGTATCGTTACAGAAACTCTTTCAGAACATCCTGTGCCTGTTAAAATATTGGGTATTCCTGATGAAAATGTTGTTCATGGAACTTCTGCTGAAATATTTGTCCACTATGGTCTGGATGCAGAAGGTGTTTATCGAGCAGCGTTAGAGTTTTTAAAATGAAAATGACTTTAAGTCTAATAAATATGAAAACAAAAGTTATTGCAATAGATCAAAGTACTTCGGCTACAAAGGCTATGCTTTTTAATGAGTCTTGTGAGTTATTGCACCGAGTAAATATTTCTCATCATCAGTTTTATCCCCATACAGGCTGGGTTGAGCACGATGCTGTTGAAATTTATCAAAATACACTGAAAGCTATATCTTGTGTTCTGCAACAAGATGAAGATAAAGAAGAATGTACATATTCATTGGCTCTTACTAATCAGCGTGAAACAGTTGTTGTTTGGGATAGACATACAGGACTACCGGTTTATAATGCAGTCGTTTGGCAGTGCATGCGTGGAGCTTCTATATGTCAGAATTTAAAAGATGAGGGATATAACGGATTAGTTCGTGAAAAAACAGGTTTGTTAATCGATCCGTATTTTTCAGCAAGCGGTGTTAAGTGGATATTAGATAATGTAGATGGTGCCCGTCAGAAGGCGGAGCAAGGTGATTTGCTTATGGGGACCATTGATTCTTGGCTTATTTGGAAATTAACAGAGGGAAAAGTTCATGCTACAGATTATACAAACGCTTCTCGAACATTACTTTTCAATATACATACCTTACAATGGGATGATGAACTATTAAAACTGTTTACTATACCAGTTTCAATGATGCCTCAACCTTTGCCGTGCGATTCTGTTTTTGGTGAAACTACATTAGAGGGATTGTTTCAGAAGCCTATACAAATAGCAGGTGTTTTAGGTGATTCGCATGGAGCTTTAATGGGACAAATGTGTTTTGAACCTGGTTTTGGAAAAGCTACTTATGGTACTGGTTCTTCTGTTATGATGAATATTGGGGAAAAGGCTTTAAAAGCTCCGGAGGGATTGGTCACTTCTGTAGGTTTTGCAGCATTAGGAAAAGTGTTTTATGCTTTTGAGGGGAATATACATTGTACTGGTGCAACTATAAAATGGCTAGTCGAACAAATTCATATGATTGATACGCCTGCTCAAATAGAAGCATATGCTTCATCTGTAAAAGATACTGAGGGGGTATATTTCGTTCCTGCTTTTGCTGGATTAGGAGCTCCATGGTGGAGACCAGATGTGAAGGCTGCTATTTTTGGTATGACATTAGGAACAACTAAGTCGCATTTGTTAAGGGCTGCATTAGAATCAATTGCATATCAAGTAAAAGATCTTGCAGATATGATGTCGCATAGTGCTGGTACTCCTTTAAAAGAGCTTAGAGTTGATGGGGGACCGACAAAAAATAATTTACTGATGCAATTTCAGGCTGATATACTTCAGGCTCCTATTTGTTGTTCTGATGTAGAAGAAGCATCTGCATTGGGCGCTGTTTTGATGAATGGACTGGCTCGTGGAAAATGGAATAATTTTTCAGAATTGTTGTCGTTAAGAAAAAAACAGAAGCTACGGCTTCCTTTAATGTCAAAAACGGATGTCGATTCTCTGTATGAGGGTTGGAAACATGCAGTTAAAACTTTGATAAAGAAATAATATAACAAATCAATTAAACTTTAAATGATATGAAAAACAAGAAAAAACTGTGCTTTGGAGTAATTATTGGAACACGTGCTTATTTTAATTCTGCGTTAGCAAAAGATGTTCGAAAACAATTGTTGAAAACAATAGAAGAACAGGGATATGATTATGTTATCTTGCCCGAAGATGCAACGCCGACAGGCAGTAGCAGTATTGAAACTCGTGAAGATGGTATAAAATGTGCGGAATTGTTCCGTCAGAATCGTGATAAGATTGATGGCATTATTGTTTCATTACCAAATTTTGGCTTTGAAATAGGTATAATCAATGCTATCAGTATTGCAGATTTGAATGTTCCTGTTTTAGTTCAGGCATGTGATGATGAGAATGACAAGGTCGATTTGGATAGCCGTCGTGATGCTTTTTGTGGAAAAATTTCTGTTTGTAATAATTTATATCAGTATGGCATACCATTTACCGATACAACTCTGCATACATATTCTATCTATTCAGATCTATTGGCAAAAGATATAAATCGATTTGCTTCTGTATGTAGAGTGGTCAATGGACTTCGTCATGCACGTATCGGAGCGATTGGTACTCGTCCTGCTGGCTTCCAGACAGTACGTGCAAGCGAAAAAATTCTTCAGGCTACGGGAATAACAGTTGTCCCTGTTGATTTATCTGAAATATTAGGAGCTGCCCGTAAGATAGAAGATGCAGATGCTGAGTTGATACAGAAAGTTGAAGAAATAAAGAAATATGCAAAAGTTCCTCAGCAATATAGCGAGAAACTGATGTTGCAAGCTAAGTTTGGTGTAGCTGTTGAACGTTGGATGAATGCTAATGCTATTGATGCTGTTGCAATTCAGTGTTGGGATTCATTGGAACAGAATTATGGATGTGCCGCTTGTGTTACGATGAGTATGTTAGGAGAAAAATTGATTCCAGCTGCTTGTGAGGTAGATATAGCAGGTGCTGTTTCTATGTATGCACTTACTCTTGCTTCTGGACGTCAGTCTGCTTTGCTTGATTGGAATAATAATTTTGCCGAAGATCGTAATAAATGTGTTTGTACTCATTGTGGCAATTTCCCGAAGTCATTTATTATGAACGATATAGAGTTGGGAACTTTAGGAGTATTGGGTAGAACTTTAGGTAAAGTTCATACATTTGGAGCTGTATATGGAAAAGTAAAACAAGGTGATTTTACATTCTTCCGTATATCAACAGATGATACAAAAGGATGCATCAAGTCTTATTTGGGAGAAGGCTGTATTACAGATGATCCATATGGTATGGATGGATGTATTGCAGTAACGAAAGTAGACAATTTGCAGACATTAATGAAATACATTTGTAAGAATGGATTTGAACATCATGTTGCAATGTGTCGTGGAAATGTAAAAGATATCTTGCAAGAAGCTATTGAAAGCTATTTGGGATGGAATTTGTACGTTCATGAATAAATAATAAGATTATGATACTCGTAGAAAATTACATCTTGGCAATTCTTTGCTGCGTTGTTTGTTGTATCTGTTGGGGATCATGGGCTAACACTCAAAAAATGGTTGCAGCAAAAAACTGGAGTTTTGAATTGTTCTATTGGGATTTAACTATAGGCTTATTCCTGACAGCAACATTGGCTGCTGTTACATTGGGAAGCCTGGGAAGTGAAGGTCGAACATTTTTCGAAGATATTACGGCAATGGACTGGAATAGCATTAAGTATGCAATTTTAGGAGGTATCGTCTGGAATTTCGGTAATATCTTTTTAACGGCGGCTATTGCTGTGGCTGGTATGTCTGTTGGTTTTCCGATAGGCGGTGGACTTGCATGGATTGGAGGTATTATTTTCAATTATCTACTTATTGCCTTTACGGGACAGGCTTATCCGGGAAATCAGCTATTGTTATGGCTTGGTGTAGCTGTTATAGTGGTCGCTATTTTAATTTGTGGTAAAGCTTATGGAAAACTTTCTTCAGGAAAATCTGGAGTTACTCCTAAAAAGGGAATTTTGTTAGCGGTTATGGCAGGTATTGCAATTATGTTTTTCTATGGGCTTGTTGTAAAATCTATTGATCCGCAATATGTAACAGGTGGAACTGGTACATTATCGCCATATACGGGAGTATTTTTCTTTGCTTTAGGCGTATTGGTTAGTACCCCAGTCTTCAATTCCTTTGCAATGCGCAATCCGGTATCTGGCAATAAAGTAACAATGAAAGATTACTTTGCCGGTACTTCTCGAACTCACCTGATTGGTATTTTGGGTGGTTTAATATGGATGGGAGGAATGGTTGTCAGTTTTATGGGAGCCGGAGCTGCGAATCCTGCTATATCCTATGCATTAAGTAATGCTTCCCCTGTTGTTGCCATGATTTGGGGAGTATTTGTCTGGAAGGAGTTTAAAGGTGCCCCTAAGGGAACTAATGGCTTAATTAGTAGTATGTTTGTACTATTTATATTAGGTCTTGTATTAATAACTCTTTCTAACTGATTTATAGTTTATTATTTGTTTTCAGGGTTAGTTATTACAATTGGAGAGGAAATTTGTAAACTCTCCAATTGTAAGATTATATAATTATATATTTTTTGATGGATATCAAATAATAGTTTATGGATATTTTAAGAAAATGTTTGTTCTTACTTGTAATGTTATTAAGCTTTTCGCTTAATATCGTTGCTAGTGAAAGTTTTGAGAAAAAGAGAGTCATAGTTTTGACTGATATTGAAAATGAGCCTGACGATGCTATGTCATTGGTACGTTTCCTGACATATTCCAACCAATGGGATGTTGAAGGACTGATTGCAACTACTTCAGTACATCAAAAAAGGAAGTTGGCTACATGGAGAATTAAGGAAATAGTGGAAGCTTATGGAAAAGTTCAGCCAAATTTGTTAAAGCATGAACCTGGTTATCCTACAGCCCAATATTTAAACTCTGTTATAAAGGAAGGACGTGCTGATTACGGGATGCATGCAGTAGGAAAGGGGATGGACTCAGAAGGTTCAGACTGGATTATAAAGACTGTAGACAGTAAAGATACTCGTCCTGTATGGGTCTTGGTATGGGGTGGTCCAAATTGTTTAGCTCAGGCTTTATGGAAGGTCAAAGAAACTCGTTCCGCTCAGGAAGTAGAGAAATTTGTAAAGAAACTGCGTGTATATGCTATTTCTGATCAAGATGACAGTGGCCCGTGGATCCGAAAAACATTTAAAGATTTATTTTATATCGTAAGTCCGGGATATCATAAATTTGGAGGTTATCATTATGCAACATGGAGCGGTATCAGTGGTGATAAATTTCATGGGCGTTTTGCCGGAGCTGATTTTACGATTGTCGATAATCCGTGGCTGGATAAAAATATTCGTTGTAAAGGACCTTTGGGCGAACAATATCCTTTTATGAAGTTCCTGATGGAAGGAGATACTCCAACATTCTTATATTTGATAGACAATGGTTTGGGTAATTCTGAAAAACCTAACTGGGGAAGTTGGGGCGGACGTTATGAGTTCTATCAGCCCAGAACCGAACGTTGGTTTATTGAACCTGAAACTCGTCCTTTGTGGACTGATGCGCAAGATGAAGCTATGGGAATAGATGGCTCATGGCATACAGGCAACAAAGTTACGATCTGGCGTTGGCGTCAAGCTTTTCAGAATGATTTTGCTGCCAGAATGGACTGGACGATAAAAGATTATAAGAATGCTAATCACCCGCCAGTTGTAAAATTAGCTTGTGAGAAGGAATTTACGGCTAAAGTGGGCGACCGAATTGATTTAAGTGTAGAAGGTAGTTCTGACCCTGATGGTAATCAGTTGTCTTATAAATGGTTTTATTATCCGGAGGTTGGTACATTTAATTTTTCTTCAGCTCGTTCAGGCAATCCTTTGAAAATAGAAGATGCTGATAAGGCAAAAGCTTGGTTTATTGTTCCAAAAACAGAACGTAAGGGTACAATGCATATTATTGTAGCAGTAACAGATAGCGGACAACCTGCTTTAACACGTTATGAGAGAGTTATTGTTAATGTTATAAAATAGTAGAAGTTCATTGTTATATGAAAAAGTTTAGGTTTTTATTATATGCCATTGTGGGTCTAAATTTTGTTGGGCTTAATGCTCAACAAAATTTAAGTAGTTTGTCTTGGAATAAAGTAGCCAATTCTATGCCGGCTGAATGGTATGCAACAGATCAGGCTGTTCAGATAGCAGATACAGTAGTGGCTTATCAGACAGCAATTGGAGGCTGGACTAAGAATACAGGATTTCATAAAAAAATAAATCAGGAAGAAATGGCTAAAGTTCGTAAGTCTGGCATTGGGGCAACATTTGATAATGGGGCTACAGTGACGGAAATGCGTTATTTGGCAAAAGTTTATCAATCTCACAAAGATGCTAAGTATAAGGAAGCTTTTTTGAAAGCCTTTAATTACATTTTGGAAGCACAATACGATAATGGAGGATGGCCACAATTTTATCCGGTAAGACCAAGTAAATCTGTCTCTTATTCAGCTTGTATTACATTTAATGACAATGCTTATGTGAATGTTATGTACTTGTTGAAAGATATTTATGAAGGTAATTCTTGTTTCGCTGCGTTGGATTTGGATGACAACGTTAAGAAACAAGCTCGTGCTGCATTCGATAAAGGTGTGAAATGCATTTTGGATACACAGATTATAGTAGATGGCAAGAGGACTGTATGGTGTGCGCAACACGACCAGAATACATTAAAACCGGCAAAAGCAAGAGCTTATGAGTTACCTTCGTTCAGTGGTGCCGAGTCGGTGAATATAACCTTGCTTCTTATGTCAATAGATAATCCTACATCCGATATCGTAGCTGCTGTGAAAGGGGCTGTAGAGTGGTTTGAGACTCATAAAATAGCGGATATGAAATATGAGCGTTATCGTGACGAAAAAGGTGAAAAAAATGCTCGGCTAATTCCTTCTAAAGGAATGTCTGTGTGGGCACGCTTTTATGATCTTGATACAGGAAAGCCATTTTTCTGCGACAGGGATGGTGTAAAAAGAAGTTCTATCGGCGATTTAGGTAAAGAACGTCGTGGAGGTTATTCATGGTATACATCTTCACCTGAAAAAGTATTGAAAAACTATCCGAAGTGGATACAGAAAAATAATTTGTAAAAAGAGTTTATTGTATTTTTAATACTTCAACTTTAATCCGATGAAAAAATCTTATTTCTTTTGCTTGTCTTTTTTTATGATTTCCTTGTTTGCCTATGCACAGCAGGAAAACTCCCAGAAGTTTCGTATTTTAGTTAGTACAGATATTGGTGGAACGGATCCGGATGATAATCAATCGATGGCTCATTTGTTAATGTATAGTGATTGCTTTGATATTGAAGGATTAGTTTCTTCTCCTTCGTTTGGGAAGGGCTCCAAAGAAGAGATACTGCGAATGATTGATTTGTATGAGAAGGATTTTGAAAAGCTGAGAGAGAATAATCAGGATTTAATGAAACCAGCAGAACTACGCAAATTGTGTAAACAGGGCAGACGGGGATTGGCTTCTTATAAAGGATATAGCCAGCCTACCGAAGGTTCTGAATGGATTATAAAGTGTGCGCGTCGTAAGAGTGATCGTCCTCTTTATGTCTTAGTTTGGGGAACGCTGGAAGATGTTGCTCAGGCATTGCATGATGCTCCGGATATTCAATCAAAAATTCGTGTATATTGGATTGGAGGTCCAAATAAAAAATGGGGGGTAAATAGTTATGCATACGTTGTAGAAAATTTTCCTGACTTGTGGATGATTGAAAACAATGCTTCTTATCGTGGACTCATCAGTAATAAGAAAATAAATGATGAATTTAACAATGGGTATTATAATAAATATATAAAGGGAGCCGGATATTTGGGGGCCGATTTTATAAACTATTATGGAGGTCTTGTAAAAATGGGAGATACCCCGTCATTGCTTTATATGATGAATGGTGATCCGGCCGATCCTTATAAAGAAAGCTGGGGAGGTTCTTTTGAGAAGATGACTGAAAGTCCGCGTACAATTTTTACTTCTAATCCGACAATTAAGGATACTGTTGCTGTGTATTCGGTGCTGGAATTTCATTTTAATGGACCTGTACAAGAGGAAAAATACATAGGAAGAAAGTTCTTTACTTTCCGTATTGATCGCCAAGATTGGGATGGCGTGTATTTAGGTGATGGAATATATGGAGTTCGATATGCTCCTAAAGCTCCGGCTGTATTGAAGTATGAAGTTATTTCTGAAGTAAAAGAGTTGAATGGTCAGAAGGGAGTATTTGTCGTTGGAAAAGTATGGCCGGGAAATAAGACAATAAATGGCTATAAATTAGGTCAGAACTGGTATACAGACAAACTTGCTCCAGAACTTTTTGAAGGTGTATGGCAGGGTAGTAAAACTGTTTCAAAATGGAGAGAAAAAGTATTGACAGACTGGGCTGTTCGGTGGGGATGGCTTAAATAAGTACAGCATATTAATCTTAACATCTTAAAAACATGAACACATTAAATTCGGCAAGCTCGGTAATTATAGGTATTGCTGGCACTTTATTCTTATCGAGTTATGATGACAACAAAACAGGGCAAATAATAGCAGAAGAAACGAACCGACCTCGTGTTATTGTAACAACTGATGGAGAAATAGATGATGAATGTTCTTTGGTACGTTTTCTCTTATATGCTAATGAGTGGGATATCGAGGGGATTATTACTTCTAGTTCACAATACCACTGGCATGGTCATAAATGGGCTGGTGATGACTGGATGGAACCAACCTTAAAAGCATATGAAGAGGTTTATCCAAATTTGGCAAAACACGATCCAAATTATCCTACACCTGAATATTTGCGCAAGCATTGTTTCTTAGGAAATGTAGAGCAGGAAGGTGAAATGGATTCTGTAACGGCTGGTTCCCAGCAAATAGTGAAAGTGCTGTTGGATGAAACTGATAAACGTCCGATATGGATTCAGGCATGGGGAGGTACTAATACAATCGCGCGGGCACTGAAAACTATAGAAGAAGATTATCCGGAAAAAATGAAAACTGTTGCCGATAAAATGCGTTTTTTCTTTATTTGGGAGCAGGATTCTACTTATCAGGCTTATATTCGTCCTCATTGGAGTAAGTACAATATCAAAACTATTATTTCTGATCAGTTTGAAGCTATAGCTTATCGTTGGAAAATGGTTCAACCCGAAGATATGCAGAAATATTATGAAGGAAGTTGGATGAAAGAAAATATCTTACAGGGACATGGAGCATTATGCAGTTCTTATAAAGCACACGAAAATGGTGATTTTCGGTCGGAAGGTGATTCTCCTGCCTTTTTACATACAATAAATGTTGGATTGCGCAACCTGGAGAATCCTTCGTGGGGCGGCTGGGGTGGTCGTTATGTAAAGGTGAGAGAGAATACTTATCTTGACCCTGTGCCGGTAGAAGGATATCAGTATCCTGAGGGACGTTGGTACGGTGAGAATGGTTGGGGACGTTGTAGTTTACGTTCGGGAAGTACGGCAACTGAAGAGGAACGCCGTATTTATTTCAAGCCGATGTGGCGTTGGAGTGCGGCAATGCAGAATGACTTTGCAGCGCGTGCTGACTGGTGTGTGAAATCTTATGAAGAGGCTAATCATGCTCCAGTAGCAGTTTTGGCTCAGGCAGCCGACTTGCAGGCTCGTGCAGGAGATACCGTGAAATTGAGTGCTGAAGGAACAAAAGATCCGGATAAAGATAATCTTACATATTCGTGGTGGCAGTATATAGAAGCTGGAACATATAGTGGTAATGTCAAGATTGAAGGAATGCAAGGTGTCCATGCTTCTGTTATAGTTCCTGAAGATGCAAAACCTGGTAATACGATTCATGTAATTTGTGAAGTGACCGATGATGGGGTCCCACAATTAACCCGTTATCAGCGTGTTGTAATTCAGGTCGTTAAATAGCCTTTTGTTAAATTTTATTTTTACTTAAAGCAGATTATATTATGAAAAAACAGATGATATTAGCAGGGCTTTTGATATGTTCATTAGCCTCTGGTTCAATGTATGCACAAGAGCAGCTTATAGCTTTCCCTACAGCCGAAGGATATGGTAAATATACTGTTGGAGGTCGTGGAGGTGAAGTTTACGAAGTAACGAATTTAAATGATTCTGGTAAAGGGAGTCTTCGTGCTGCTATTGATGCAAAGGGTCCGCGAACTGTTGTTTTTAGAGTATCTGGTACCATCGATTTAAAAAGTCCTTTAAAGATTCGTAATCCTTATATTACGATAGCTGGACAAACGGCCCCTGGTGACGGTATCTGTATAAAGCGATATCCATTGAATATCTCTACGGATGAAGTTATAATACGTTATATTCGAGTCCGTTTAGGTAATGAATCTAAGAGAGCGGACGATGCTGTCAGTGCACGTTATCATAAGAATATTATTCTTGACCACGTTTCTGCAAGTTGGAGTGTAGATGAAACTATGTCAATCTATCATTGTGAGAATGTTACTATACAGTGGTGTATGATTACAGAGAGCTTGTTCCAGTCTAATCATAACAAAGGTAATCATGGCTTTGGAGGCATTTGGGGATCAAATTACAGTACCTATCATCATAATTTAATAGCTCATCATTCGAGTCGCAATCCGCGTTGGGCATCTGGAAGCGGGTTGAATGATTATCGTAATAATGTGTTATATAATTGGGGATATAATAGTAGTTACGGAGGAGAAAAACAGCAAAAAGGAAATCCGAAGTTCAATTCGATAACTGTAAATTTTGTTGATAATTATTATAAGCCGGGACCGGCTACGAAACCGGGGAATGTTTCCTATCGTATATTGAATCCCAGTCATACTAATGGAACCAATTATGGAAAATGGTATGTGGCTGGCAATGTTGTTGAAGGTTATCCTGAGGTTAGTGCCGATAACTGGAACGGTGGGGTGCAAATAGCCGGTGACAAACATATTTTGTCGGCAATGAAAATGAATGCCCCTTGGAATGCGATGAAAATAAATGAGCAGACTCCACAAGAGGCTTACCGCGCCGTACTGGATGGCGCTGGTTGCGTACGACCTGTACGCGATGCTGTCGATTGTCGTATCATTGAAGAGGTTCGTAAGGGAACTGCAACTTACGAAGGAAAGGCTTATAAAGCGAAAAGCAAGGTAGCCGACAAATCGAAAGTGTGTGGTATTATTGACTCACAGGAGGATGTTGGCGGATGGCCGGAGCTGAAAAGTTTGCCTGCTCCAACAGATTCGGATCATGATGGTATGCCTGATGAATGGGAAAAGGAAAACGGGTTGAATCCGAACGATGCAGCCGACCGTAATCAAAAGACTCCGGATGGATATACTTCCCTGGAAATGTATCTAAATAGTTTGTGCTTATGATAAAAAGATTTTTACTGTTACTATGTAGTATATGTTGTCTATGCTCGGTATGTTTGGGAGAAACCGATACGAGGACAAGAGTCATTGTAACTTCTGATGGCGAAATAGATGATGAATGTTCCATGGTCCGGTTTCTGTTATATGCGAACGAATGGGATATCGAAGGTATTATTACTACAAGTTCTCAATATCATTGGCAGGGACATAAGTGGGCGGGAGATAATTGGATAAATCCTTATTTGGATGCTTACGAAAAGGTTTATCCCAATTTGATAAAGCATGATAAGGATTATCCGACACCCGATTATCTGCGAAAATGTTGTGTGCTGGGAAATGTCAAGGCCGAAGGTGAAATGAATGAGGTAACAGAAGGTTCCGAACTCATTGTAAAAGTATTGTTGGATGAAACAGATTCACGTCCTGTATGGATTCAGGCATGGGGTGGAACCAACACTATTGCGCGTGCTCTGAAAACTATAGAAGAAAAGTATCCCGAAAAGATGGAATATGTGGCAAATAAGATTCGGTTGTTTCTTATTTGGGAACAAGATAATACCTATCAGTCTTATATCCGTAAAAATTGGGGGAAGTATAATATTTTGACAATTATTTCCGATCAGTTTATTACGTATTTTTATCATTGGAAGAAGTTTTTGCCGGCAGAATCACAGAAATATTTGGTAGGATCGTGGATGAATCCAAATATTAAAAATGGACATGGAGACTTGTGTGCTTTGTATAAAAGTCATGAAAATGGTGATTTTCGTTCCGAGGGTGATTCTCCAGCGTACTTTCATGTGATACCTACCGGGCTGCGTAACGAAGAGCATCCGGACTGGGGAGGATGGGGTGGCCGCTATGTGAAGGTAAGAGAGAATACATGGTTAGACCCTGTTGAAGAAGAAGGCTATGAATACCCCGAAGGACGCTGGTATACCAGCAATGCATGGGGGCGAACACGCTTGAAAAAGGAAATTCCTAATGATACAGTTTTGTTGAAGTATTTGAAGCCTACGTTGCGTTGGATTGCTCCTTTGCAAAATGATTTTGCAGCGCGTGCCGACTGGTGTGTGAAATCTTATGAAGAGGCCAATCATGCTCCGGTTGTTATGTTGGCGCATGAAGCTGATATGCAGGTTGAGGCAGGCAGCAGAATATGTTTAAGTGCTGAGGGAACGAAAGATCCTGACGGTGATAAGCTGACTTATAGATGGTGGCAGTATCAGGAAGCTGGTACGTACGGAAGATGTCTTAACTTGCAAGATGTAAATAATCAACGCCTCTGGCTGCAGATTCCATCTGATATTCAAAAAGGAGAAACCATTCATGTCATATGTGAGGTTTCGGATGATGGAACTCCATCGTTGACTCGTTATCAGCGGGTTGTGATTACTATAAAATAAAATTGTAGGATTGAATTATCATTGAATTTTATGATTGTAAGAATAAATAAGTATATGATTGCTGCCTTGGCTTTGGTGTTATTGGGGCTTTTTTCGGGGATTGGCAATGTTGTTGCGCAGGATAAAATGTACGTGCGCATGGCGGATTCCGAAATGAAGCGTTTTCCAGAAGCCTGGCAAATAGACTGGGCAAAACGTCCTGCTTTCGGATATTGTCAAGGAGTTGTGACACTTGCTATGCTGAAAGTGTGGAAACAGACTAAAAATGAAAAATATTATAAGTATGTAGAAGAGTATGCCGATAAAATGGTAAAAGAAGATGGCACTATCTTGAACTACGATTATGTGAATGGCAGGCGTAATATAGATATGATTAATGCTGGAAAAATATTATTCGATGTGTATGAACAGACAGGAAATCGAAAATATAAGAAGGCAATGGATTTGCTTTACAATGCGATGATGGATCATCCTCGAAATTCGTTGGGCGGATTTTGGCATAAGGAAGCGTATCCGTGGCAGATGTGGCTCGACGGGCTTTATATGGCTTCTCCTTATCTGGCGCAATATGCTCAGGTCAACAATAAACCTGAGTTACTGAACGATGTAATTATGCAGTTCCTTATTGTTGAGAAATTTATGCGTGATCCGGTCACTGGATTGTATTTTCATGCGTGGGATGAAAAGAATGTACAGAAGTGGTGTGATCCGGTTACCGGACTTTCTCATCATTTTTGGGGAAGAAGCATAGGTTGGTGGTATATGGCATTGGTTGATGTTCTCGATTTTGTACCCGAAAATCATCCGTTGCGAAACAATCTGCTGGCCATAGCCGATGGACTGGCTCGTACTTTACCTAAATACCAGCACAACGGACTTTGGTATCAGGTAGTAAATATGGAAGACCGTAAAGGAAACTATCAGGAGGCTACGGCTTCTGCTATGTTTATGTATGCTGTAGCCAAAGCTGTGAATAAAGGCTACATTGACAGCAAGTATCATAAGATAGCGACAGAGGCCTATGACGGTATAATGAACAATTTGATTCGGATAGACGATGACGGAATGATAAATATAACTCAGTGTTGTATGGTTGCCGGTTTAGGTGGAAATCCTTATCGTGATGGGAGCTTCGAATATTATGTGAATGAACCGATTCGTGATAATGATCCTAAGGCTACCGGGCCTTTCATCATGGGATGTATCGAATTGAATAAATAGGATGCTATGTAGGGGATGTAATGACGTCTTTTTATTTTGTTTTCTTTGGCTCGTTTTTGTCTGCTAAATATATATTTCTCGTTAAAAAACTTTGATTCTGACATAACTTGTGTTATTGGATAGTCTTATTGAAATTTCAACTCTATGTAATGTTTGTCATGGATTATGGTAAAAGAAAGCAATGAATTATAATCTTTCCTGATTTGAAATACCTTATCTTTTGAAAATATGAAACGGTTTTATTTCTTTTTATTATTTATTTGTTTGAATAATTTCTTTTTATTTGCCCAATGTGAAATAGAACGTTGGGAGCGTTACGAACTTTCTATTCCGGCGAAAGTAAAAGGAAATCCTTTCGACGTAAAAGTTTCTGCTACTTTCATACATGCAGATAAAGAAGTAACTGTAGCCGGATTTTATGATGGAAATGATACTTTTAAAGTACGTTTCATGCCCGATCGGCAAGGTGTTTGGAAATATGTTACACATAGTGAAGTAGCTTTATTGGATAATTGCAAGGGAACATTCGAATGTGTGGAACCTTCGAATACCAATCATGGGCCGGTACAAGTAGAAGGATGCAACTTCAGATATGCAGATGGAAAATATTATTATCCAGTGGGGACTACTTCTTATGATTGGATGCATGTAGCAGAAAATATACAGAAACAGACGATTCGTTCAATCTCTGATGCAGGATTCAATAAAATAAGAATGTTGTTTTTTGTCCAGAATTTCGAAGACAATTATCCAGAACCGGAACTTTTCCCTTTCGAAATAAAGAAGGTAAGCCGGGATGAAAGTGGAAAATTGATTTATGAGTGGGATTACAATCGTTTTAATCCTGAGTATTTTCGTCATGTTGAAAACTGCATAGATAGCTTGAAAAATATAGGGGTAGAAGCCGATTTGATTCTTTTCCATCCTTATGATGATGGGAGATGGAATTTTGATAAATTGCCTTTGCCGGTATGTGAACGTTATTTGAAGTATCTGACTGCTCGTTTATCCTCTTTTCGTAATGTGTGGTGGTCGCTCGCTAACGAGTATGATTTCTTAAAATTTTATTCAGCAAAAGATTGGGATTTCTTTACTAAAGAGGTTGTAGAAAATGATCCTTACGAACACCTTTGTTCAATACACAGCTATACAGCCCAATATTATGCTTATTGGAAGCCCGAATATACTCATGCCAGTATTCAGGATCAAGCTCCTCTTCAGCTTGGTGCTGCTGGGGTTGTGAGAAATATCTATAAAAAGCCCATTATTTTCGATGAGGTATGCTACGAGGGCAATATGAATAACCGATGGGGAAATTTAAGTGGGCAAGAGTATATCTATCGCTTATGGATGGGGATTACGGCCGGCACTTATGTTACTCATGGTGAATGTTATATGAGTTCTGATACCGATTATTCGAAAAACTTTCTGGCTGTCGGGGGACGTTTTCAAGGAGAAGCTTGGAAGCGCATAGCTTTTGTACGCAGCATATTGGACAGTCTTCCTCAACCGTTAAGGCATTGCGATCCCAGCTGGGATTTGCGTACTGCTTCTGCCGGTGAGAATTATTATCTGATTTATTTGGGAAAAGAGATTATGAATGAATGGCTCTTTGAGCTTCCTGAAAGGAACATCGGTTATTCTTCATTGAAGGAAGGTACTCGTTTCAAGGTGGAAATAATAGATACATGGAACATGACGATAACAGAATGTCCTCAAGTATTCGAAACAACCACAGCTTTTAATAAGCGGGTATTCGATAAAGGGCATGGAAAAGTAATATTGCCTTCTGCCCCTTATTTGTTGCTGAGAATTACTGCCGTAAAATAACTTGAGGATACATTTCTTGACTGTAATGTGTTACACTGATGGTTATATTGTTTACGAGTATGCTGGAAGAAAGGTAAGTCTGGTGATTATGAATACATTTTTTTAATGTTCGTTTTATGATTATGATATGTAATTTTTATTTTTAAAAATCTAAGTATGAAAGACATTCAAAAAAAGAACTCTTTAAATGAAAGGAGTAAAAGCAAGAAAAGAATTACTTTTCATGCTATGGGAATGCTGGCGATGTCATGTTGTATGGTGGCACCGGTAATGGCAGAAGGTACTATGTCTGAGACACAGACTTTTCTGCTTGCAGAGCAGTCTCATAAGATAACGGGTATTGTTCTTGACGAAACGGGTGAACCGTTGATTGGAGTTTCTGTATTGATTGAAGGTACTTCTTCGGGTACAATTACTGATTTCGATGGCAAATTTGTTCTGGATGTTCAACCGACTTCTACGCTTGTTATCTCATATGTTGGTTATCAGACTCAGAAAATAAAAGTCGGTAATCAGAAGTCATTGACTGTGAAGATGAAAGGTGACAATGAGCTTTTGGATGAGGTTGTCGTTATTGGTTATCAGACTATAAAACGTAAAGACTTGACTGGTTCCGTAGCTTCAGTAAAAGGTGAAGCGATTGCTGCTATGCCTGTTTCCAATGTCGCTCAGGCCATGCAGGGTAAACTGCCCGGTGTGAATATTACTTCTCAGGATGGTCGTCCGGATGCTGAAGTATCCATTCGAGTTCGTGGAGGTGGTTCTATCTCTCAAAGTAATGATCCTTTGATTTTGGTTGATGGTATTGCTGTTGGTTCGTTGAATGATATTCCTTCCGATCAAGTAGAAAGTATTGATGTTTTAAAGGATGCTTCTTCTACAGCCATTTATGGTGCGCGTGGTGCAAATGGTGTTATCCTGGTAACTACAAAAGGTGCGAAAGAGGGTAAAGTTTCACTCGCTTATAATGGTTATGTGAAATTTAATACGCCTACTAAATATCTGGACGCATTGTCGCCATATGATTATTTGAGTTTTGTATGGGCAAATGCTGCTGCCAGTGGGGATGCTTACCGTGAACCTTTTGAGAAACTCTTTGGACTTGGTGCAAACAAGGGTAATAATGTAAATGGCATTGAGGCTTATCGGAATATGAAAGCTGATGATATCCAGAGAGATGTATATAATAGTTCGGTTTCTCATAATCACGATTTGACAATTACCGGAGGTACTGATAAAACGAAAGTTTTGTTTGCCTTGAATTATATGGATGAGCAAGGTATGAAAATCAATTCGTATGCCAAACGTACCAGCGCATCTTTAAAGGTAAACCAAAAGCTGGCCGATAACTTTGTTATAAGTTTGGATACACGTTTTTCGGATATCCGTAATATGGGTGATGAAGGAACTACCAATGGTTCTGGTTCTTTGCTTTCTTCTGCTTATCGTTTCCGCCCGATATCGACCCAGCATATTTTAGGTAGTTTGGATGCTTTACGCGAGGGCAATGTCGAACAATTCGGACGTGCTTCTTTGTGGGATGCATATAGTCCTGTAAGTAAGATTTCGGACTATGAGCCTCTTGAGATAAATCAGAACTTGCGTTCTACACTGTCTTTGGATTGGGAACTTATTAAAAATTTGAAATATCATACTGATTTGACATATAGTAATTCGTGGGATCAGGATAAGATTTGGGCAGGAGCTGTATACAATGAATATCTGGATGATTCTACAGGCGAAAAACTATATGCTGGAAGTGTTGATTATAAAAAGAGTGATGGCTGGAACCTCAGATGGACTAATACTATCAGTTATGACTTTACTTTACCTAAAGAGCATCGTCTGAACTTGTTGGTCGGTCATGAAGTTACTGATTCCGGTGGATCGGAACTGAGAGTTAAGGCAAGTCATTTCCCTTCAAACTTTACAAAGGATAATGCTTTTGCCATGATTAACCAGTATGATAAAGACCATGGAACATCTTCTTTTTCTTCGAGTATAGATACAGCAAGCCGTATTCTGTCATTCTTTGGACGTTTGAATTATAGTTTGCTTGACCGTTACTTGCTGACTGTTACTTTCCGTGCCGATGGTTCTTCTAAGTTCTCTCCGGAGCATCGTTGGGGATATTTCCCGGCAGCAGCGTTAGGCTGGAGATTGTCTGAGGAAGCATTTATGAAGGATATTGACTGGCTGGACAACTTGAAACTCCGCCTTTCTTATGGTACGGTCGGTAATGATGGCATCAGTTCGGACTTGTGGTCACAGATGTGGACTTCCGAAACCGACCTCAGATGGCAATATGCTATAGGCAATAATTATTGGTCTTCTTATGATTATGCTACTTCCGAAATGGCAAATGAGGATTTGAAGTGGGAAACGACAATCACTCGTAATATCGGATTGGATTTCGGATTCTTTAAAAACCGTCTGTGGGGATCTGTTGATTTGTATTGGAATACAACCAAGGATTTGCTGATGCTGACTTCCATTCCGGGTATTACAGGATTTACTTCTACTTATGCCAATATCGGACAGACCAGCAATAAAGGAGTTGAAATTTCTTTGAGTGGCGTATTGTTCAAGAATAAAGACTGGAACATTACTGCGGGAATGAATATTAACTTCAATAAAGGAAATGTGGATGAGCTGGCTGAGAATGTGTCAGGACTTTATGGAACGTCATGGGCAAGCAGCAGTACCTTCCCAAGTAATGACTATATTTTGAAAGAAGGTTCGCCGGTCGGTATTGTAAGAGGTTTTATTTGTGACGGGTTCTATACTACTGATGACTTTAATTATGTAGATGGAAAATATGTATTGAAAGAAGGTATTCCTGACTTGGGATCATTCATCAATCCGGTACATGTAGAAGGACGTCCTGAAGGACAGAATGCTTATCCGGGATTGCCTAAGTTCCGCAATATGGATGAGGATAATACTATAATCGATGAAAGAGATGTGACCGAGATTGGTGACATGAATCCTGTACATACAGGTGGTTTCAATATTAACGCTACTTATAAGAATTTCGATTTAGGTGCATATTTTAACTGGAGTTACGGAAATGAAGTCTACAATGTAAACAAACTGGCTTCTATGTATTGTGCAAAAGAATCAGGCGTTTATCAGAATAAGTTGGCTTTTATGAAGGATGCGTATAAAGTTTATGATATTGTTGACGGAGAACTTGTGCATCTTACTACTCCCGAACAGTTGAATGCTGCTAACGTAAACGCTAAATATCCGTTGCCATATTGTGAAAATGGTGTAACTTCTACGTTGGGTATAGAAGATGGTTCTTATTTGCGTTTGAATACCCTGACACTGGGTTACTCTCTGCCGGATAAAGCGCTGAAAAAAATAGGATTGGACAAACTGCGTATTTATGGTTCTGTATATAACTTGTTTACTATTACAGGATATTCCGGTCTCGATCCGGAAGTAAGTGCTAATACTTCTCAAAATAATGCTAAATATCCGACTACAGGTCTGGACTGGGGATCTTATCCGCGTGCCCGTTCCTTTGTCGTAGGTCTTAATCTTGCTTTCTAATGAATTATAAAAAATGAAATTATGAAAAAAATAATAACTTATATGTCGGCATTGGCTTTGAGTATGTCATTTATCCAATGCAGTGATTTTTTGGAAACTCCTTCTCCGGGAAAGACAAACGACGAGTTTGTTACTTCTACGGAAGATGAAACTTTCAAGACCTTGTCTTGGTGCTATGCTAACTATCGTCAGAATTGTGCGATGGGTGTTTATTTGTGGAACGACCCGGTTGGCTCGGATGTTGAGATGTATCCGGAACAAGGTTCTGCGAATAATTTGAATGCAAGACTGTTGCCGGAACAGTTGTCCATTACTTCTGCAAATTCCGGCTTCAACGGGTTGTATACAATTATAGCTCGTACGGCGAAGATTGCAGAACTGATAAAGGCAAAGCCGGCGTTTCAGGAAGATCTTGCGGCAGGACGTGTTTCTACATGGACACATCTGTATGGTGAGGCATTGGCACTGCGTGCTTTCTGTTATTTCAATTTGGTAAAGCATTATGGTGATGTTCCTTATGGATACGAAAATAATTATGTACTGGATTATACGCTGACTTCACGCTACGATATTCTCGACAATGTGATTGCTTCGCTGAATGAAGTTGCTCCGTTAATGTATAAGTTGGGCGAAAATGGGATTACTGCCGAACGTTTGTCTAAAACATTTGCTTATGCCTTAGCTGGAGAAGCTGCTTTGTATGCTGCCGGTTATCAGACTATTCGTACGGATGTTCCCGGACTGTATGGTGATTTACAGTTCGAACAAATAGGAGTAGAAGAGTATAAATGTGTATACGCGCGTCGTAGCGACTATCTCAATTATTATCGTATTGCCGAAACTGCATTTCAGAATGTCTTTGATAACATAGGTTCTGCTCATCTGGTAACCGTGGATGAAAGAGGATATGCAAACAATCCTTTCCAGCGTCATTTCCAGTATCAGCACGATTTGGAAATCAGTCCTGAATCATTGTTCGAAATTGGTAACATTCAGGGGGGACAGAGTGGACAGACTACTACAAGTGAATATGGTTATGGATTTGGACGTCCTTCGAATGGTGGTGGTAGTAATGCCGCTCCTTGTAAATGTTTTGCTGCTATTCGTATTCTTCCCACCTTCTACTATGGAGAATACGAGGAGGGAGATATGCGTAGAGATGCAAGTGTTGCGGTAACAGGAAGTCAGGGGGATGGAAATGAAGCTATGTTGTCATTCGTCCCGGGTAATAAGTTGAATGGAGGTATTGCTACGAATAAGTGGGATGAAAACAGAATGAATCCTCCTTATACAGCTTCTCAGCGAGTTTCTGGTATGAACTGGCCGGTAATGCGTCTGGCCGATGTGATTCTGATGCAGGCAGAAACTAAAGCTGAGCTGAATAAGGATGGTGAAGCTGTGAACTTGGTCAACCAGATTCGTGAGCGTGCTTTTGGAAACACAGAACATAATATTAGTGCAAGTGGTGAGAAGCTGAAAGAAGCGATTATGCAGGAACGTAAATTGGAATTTGCCGGTGAAGGTATTCGCCGCTGGGATATGCTGCGTTCTGGCAAGTTCCTGGAAAAAGCACTGGCGGTACGTCAGGAAATGCTTCAGATGGTCAATGACATTGAAGCTCAGGGATACCATCGTTTTGCAAACGGAAATGAAATTCCAGCTTATATTTATGTGAAGAAAGTTGAGTTGGAAAATCCGCTGACTTATGATCCTGATGAAAGTAATCCTGCCTTGTACCCGGGATGGAGAGGACAATATGATTATAGTACTACTCCTGTAGCTAATAAAGTAACGGGAACTGCGCATAATCTGGCAATCAAAGGATTGTTTAAATATATTGATCCGAATGGTTCCGAGGCTGCAGCGTTGATAGCAGAAGGTTATGAAAAAGTAAATTGGGGTGTAGATTTGGTTAAATATAAAGAGCATTATACCGATACCAATCTGTTGCCGGGTGTAAAAGCCGGTAATGTAGCTCCCAGACTTTACTGGCCTATGCCGTTCGAAACATTGACTATGTCTAAAGGTAAGATTACCAATGGATATGGGCTTGCTCAGGAGTAATAGGAATCTGATATAAGTTTAAGATTTACATCGGGAGGT
Organism: Phocaeicola sp. HCN-6420; assembly: GCF_037890145.1. Lineage (NCBI taxonomy): Bacteria > Pseudomonadati > Bacteroidota > Bacteroidia > Bacteroidales > Bacteroidaceae > Phocaeicola > Phocaeicola sp. HCN-6420. The sequence goes on along the minus strand of NZ_JBBKBJ010000006.1, from coordinate 50,135 downwards.
CTTTCTAAAGATCTCTCGATGTTTTTTTATTTTTTGTACAAAAAACAAAAACTTTTGTACAAATTTTCTTGAAAACAAGCCAAGAGTCTTCTGCAAGAAACAGCAGAAATCTCTTGGCTTGTTTTGTTGCAGTCCGACGTTCGTCAATACGCAGGTTAGTCGGGTGCACTTACAGATTTTCACTGTAGCTGTCGAACAGCGGTTGTAGCAGTTCGGGCACGTTTATTCCCTGTTTCTTTATTTCTTCCAGACAGCCCTTACCTTTGCCGGTCAGTGTGAAATACATCTGGCGCTTATCTTGTTTTCCCAGAAATCTGGCAACCATTTCCTTCTTTTCTATCAGACTGATGGTCTTCGATGCGTGCGAAGGAGTCATGCCTGTACGTTCTACGATGGTTCCCGCCGCAACAGTTTCCCCGCCGATGCTGCACAGTACCATTGCTTCGTTCAGCGAAATTCCGTATGTTGTTACCAGTTGGTTTTCCAGTTCGGAGAGAGCTTTAAGCAGCTCTCTCATGACACATATACATTTTATTTTTTCCATGCAGTTAAATAAACAAGTTTACATTAGCCTGTTCTGCGCGTTCCATGTAAGTAGCCACACCTCCTATGGTTACATTATCCAGCAACTCTTCTTTGCTTACGCCCATGACGTCCATTGACATCTGGCAGGCTATAAATTCTACACCATTGTCGATTGCCTGTTGACGGAGTGATTCCAGTGAATCAATGCCCTTGCGTTGCATGATATAGCGCATCATACGCGTTCCGATACCGCCCATATTCATCTTCGACAATTTCAGCTTCAGTGAACTGGAAGGAAGCATCATGCCGAACATTTTTCCGAAGATGTCTTTTTTCACTTGTGGCTTGTGTACCTTCTTGATGGCATTCAATCCCCAGAATGTAAAGAATATCGTCACTTTCTTTCCTGTGGCAGCAGCTCCGTTAGCCAGCACAAAGGTAGCTAATGTTTTGTCAAGATCATCGCTGAACAGAATGAAAGTTTTCCCTGCTTCTGTATTGATTTCTCTGACAGCCTTTTCGCAGGAAGATGCTTTTTCAATCACTACCCGATACGTACCGCTTGCCGCCGATTTCTCCAGAAAACGATTGCCGGTACTTTTGCACCATGCTTCAGCATCGCGCGGAAAACCTGCATCGGTTGCCCGTATTTCAAGACGTTCACCCGGGTTCAGCGTTTCCATGGTCTTCTTTAGTTTCATGATGGGACCGGGACATTGGATGCCGCAAGCATCTACTTTTATGACTTTTTCCGTGGTCGGCCGGCAGCAGGAGGTAGTGGACTGGCAGGAAGACGACGGTTGTTCCGGCAAGCAGACAGGGGTAGTGGCAGCCTTGTAGGTCTTGATGCCTCCAATCAGGTTGCGCACATCCTGATAGCCGTTGTCTTTCAGTATGCACGATGCCAGATATCCTCTCAGTCCTACACCGCAGTAAACAATGACAGGCTTGTCGGACGGAATTTCGTTCATGCGCTCGCGTAACTCGTCAAGTGGTACGTTGATGGCGCCTGGAATCTTGCCTAAGCTGTATTCGTCGGCGGTACGCACATCTACCAGCGTCACTTTCTTCAGGTCGGCTTGCTGGAGTTCGCGCCAGTAGATCGGGTTCATTTTTCCACTCAGAATGTTGCCTGCTACATACCCTGACAGGGCTACAGGGTCTTTTGCCGACGAGAAGGGGGGAGCGTAGGCATGTTCCAGCTCCGTCAGGTCGTATACTGTTCCGTTCCGTTTGATGGTCAGTGCATATTCATCAATGCGTTTGTCCACTCCGTCGTAGCCTACAATCTGTGCTCCGTACAACTTCCCGTCGGTAGGAGAGAAGGTAATTTTTATATCCAGCATCGATGCGCCCGGATAATAGCCGGCGTGCGAGTTGGAATGGATAGTAGCCGACAGATAAGGTATATCCATTTGTTTCAGTCGCTTGGCAGGAAGTCCGGTTGAGGCTACGGTCAAATCGAATACTTTGGCGATGGCTGTACCGATAGAACCTTCGTATTTGATTTTGTTGCCGAATACCATGTTGTCTGCCACGATACGAGCCTGGCGGTTGGCCGGTCCGGCGAGGAAGTTCAGCCACGGCTTGTGAGTGATGGGGTGCGGAAATTCTATCGCGTCGCCTACGGCATAGACCGATTCGTCAGATGTCTGCAAATATTCGTTTACATAGATTCCTCGCATTTCGCCGAGCTTCAGTCCGGCTTCGGTTGCCAGACGGGTTTCAGCCCGTACACCGATAGAGAGCAATACCATTTCGGCATTCACCTGAATACCCGACTTGAAGTTGACTGTTATTCCTTCGGCAGTTTTCTCGAACGATTCGACAGCCTGTTCCAGATACAGCCGGACACCTTTCTGTTGCAGGTGTTCGTGTACCAGAGCCGCCATCGAATAGTCGATAGGTCCCATTACCTGATTGGCCATTTCTACAACCGAAACTTCGATGCCGCTGTGATGAAGATTTTCCGCCATCTCCAGACCGATGAAACCGCCGCCTACGATGACAGCGCGTTTCACTGCTTTCTGCTGCATGTAACTCTTGATGCGGTCGGTATCGTTTACATTTCTCAGGGTGAAGATGCCTTCGGTATCAATGCCCGGCAGAGGCGGACGCACAGGAGAGGCTCCCGGCGAGAGCAGCAGTTTGTCGTACGATTCGGTGTAGGTCTTTCCGGAAGAACGAACGGTTACTTCCTTCTTCTTCACGTCGATGGCCGTTACTTCCGAACGGGTACGTATATCGATGTTGAAACGTTTTCCGAATGATTCGGGAGTCTGTACGAAGAGTCGTTCACGGTCTTCGATGACTCCACCTATATAATAGGGTAAGCCACAATTGGCATACGAGATGTATTCACCTTTTTCGAATAAAATGATTTCGGCTTTCTCTGTGTTGCGGCGGATGCGTGCGGCTGCGGTCGCTCCTCCGGCTACTCCTCCAATGATGATGTACTTCATGTGTGTATTCTTTTATGCTGTTATTATTTTCTTTTGGAAACTTTTTGCAAAGAAAATAATTAATTCTTTTTGAATAAAATTTCCGATGGAAAATATTTTTCTGCTTAATAGTAATTAACACTCTGGGGGGATTGGAAGCTGAAAAAGGGAAGAGAAAGGCAGAATAAGTATTGCATTTATCGTAGCAGACATATTTTTTGATTATTTTTGAGGCTGTAAACTTATTAAATAAAAACAGATAGATGAAACCAATACATTACACACTGGCAGCTTTGTTGCTGGCTTCGGCCTCGCTGTGGGCACAAAACGATGAAGGATATAAGTTTGAAACGGTCGTAAACCAGAAAGTCACTCCCGTAAAGGATCAGGCATCCAGTGGTACGTGCTGGTGCTTTGCTACGACTTCTTTTGTGGAAGCTGAACTGTTGCGTCAGGGAAAGGGAGAATACGATCTTTCGGAAATGTTTATCGTACGCCAGAAGTACATGAATCAACTGAAGGATAATTTCTTGCGTCAGGGAAAGGGGAATATCGGACAAGGCAGTATTACTACCAGTTGGATTACCGCTTTCAATCAGGTAGGTATCGTGCCGGAAGAGGTTTATACGGGCATCAACTACGATTCGAAGTTTCATAATCATACGGAACTGGTGGACTATATGACGGCTATTGCTAAGCAGGCTATTGACATGAAGAAGTGTTCTCCTCAGTACGAGCAACTGATGAACAGTTTGTTCGATATTTATATGGGTAAATTGCCAGAGAAGTTTACTTATAAAGGAAAGGAGTATACTCCGAAGAGCTTTGCCGAAAGTCTGGGTATCTGTACGGACGACTATGTCATGCTGACAAGTTTTACTCACAAGCCGTATTACAAGCCGTTTGAGATTGAGATTCCCGATAACTGGGAGCACGACCGCATGTATAACTTGCCGCTGGATGAGCTGATAGAGGCTACCGACTATGCACTGACCAATGGTTATACGGTGTGCTGGGACGGTGATGTGAGCGAACGGGGCTTTTCTTTCTCGAATGGAGTTGCCATTAATCCGGAAGTGGATGATGTAGACGAATATAAGGACAGCGACCGTGCACGCTGGGGACAGATGACGAAACGTGACCGTCTGGCTGAGGTTTTCCAGTTCAAGCATCCTTATCCTGAAGTGAATGTGACACCGGAAGTCCGTCAGCAGGGGTATGAATCGTTTGCAACGACCGATGACCACTTGATGCATCTTACCGGTATTGCTAAAGACCAGAATGGTACGAAGTATTATATTACAAAAAACTCTTGGGCAGCCGACAGCAATAAGTTCGGTGGTTATCTGAACATGTCGGAAAGTTATGTGCGTGCCAAGACCATTTATGTGATGATGCACAAGGATGGACTTCCTAAGGAATTGAAGAAAAAACTGGGAATTAAATAAGTTATAAGAAATAAGGCTGCCTTACGGGGTAGCCTTATTTCTTTTATTTTTTAGGACTTTCTACCGATAACGTATTGATGCAGCGGTCATCATGTTGGCGATTGTTATACCATATCATCGCCAGTCTTGGCAAAGGTTACTCTAATTGTTTTATGGAATGGTATAAAGCGTGAGATGATAGCGATAACCAATGTAATAATAAACAGCCAGCCCAAGATTTCCTTTAATGCCAACAGCAGACTTTGTTGTTGCAGGGTAGTGTAGAGTGATGTCGTGGCAAGTTGGGTTGCTTCTGCATATCCGTGTCCCTGTACCAGACCGTTTGCGACCGATTGCGAGAATCTGGAAGCAGCAAGGGGATCGGCCATCGTGATGGTTTCGGACAGAGAATGCATGTATTTTTGTTCCAGCCGGTATAAGGTGTTGCTATAAAAAGAAGTCGCGATGATAGGAGCCAGCACCGAACGGAAGATGATGAGAAAAAAAGCATTCGAGAGCAGAAACTTCGGGTTCAGGTCTTCTACGGCGAACAGGGCAAAGGCGATAATCAAGGAAAGCATGCCGAGACCACGCAGGAAGATGGGAAAGTAAAGCATTTCGTAGGTGCTTTCGGGCGATATGCCGAAATACAGGATTCCGAAGAATGCAGCAAAGCATGCCATGCCTCCGGCTATGAAGAAACGGAAACGCCAGCGTTGCCACCTGAACCACCAGAAGCAGATGAAAGCGCCTAACAGATAACCTGGTAAAAGCCAGATATAAAGCACGTAGGAGTGCGTAGTATCAACCTTCAGGATAGAAGTCATATAGTTTGTCAGCAGGGTAGTTGAGGTACTGAAAAACATGATGAGCATCATGTAGAAATAGCCGATAATGGCCTTAGGCTGGTATAAGGGAGCCAGATTGACGTACGGGTTCTGAGAGTGATATTGCATCCATACAAAGAAAGCAATCAGAATGGGAGCTATAATGATATAGGCACATATCTTGTAAGACGACATCCAGTCGAGTACTTTTCCGTAATTAATGACATACATCAACATCAGCAGGCCGATGGCAATGACGAACATTTCGCGCAGGTGGAGCTCTTCTACAGGTATTTTCTTCAGTGGGCGGTCGTGGCGGTAACAGATAATAATGACCAGAATGGCGAGCATTAGCAGAAGCATCATGAAGTAGTACATGTACTTCCAGTCGTAATGGTAGGCAAGTTCTGCGGTAAGCACCATCGAAAGTTGTCCTCCTCCATATACCAGCGGATAGAAGTAAGAATAAAACTCGCTGCGGACATTTTTAGGGCTGAATATTTTTTGTGCATGACGGATGAACCAAAGCATAAGAAAGCCCTTCAGAAAACCGATGGCAAAGCTGGCGACAATCAGGATGTCGGCGCTTTGCGAGCGGGCGCATATCCAACTGAGTATAATTTGTAAGGAGAGGTCTGACAGTAATAAGGACTTTGGAGAGAAGGCTGCCAGAACTTTGGGTACGATAGGGTAGGCTATGGCCATTCCCGCCGAAGCCGCATAATATCCCATAGTGATATCTTCGGTATTGGTTCCTAAGGTATTCGAAACCTCCAGCATGCTGCCGGTATATGAACCGTTAAGCATGGTTACCGGAAGAATAATGATAAAGACACTAACCAGTGCCAGCCAGTTGGGAACCCATTTCCGCACGGGAACTCCCAGTTCTCTCATGTTAATCATTTGCGTAGGGCTTCTGTTTCTACCATCATTCCGGCACGCAGGTGTTGTGCGTCTTCTTCACTGATGTCGGTAATATCGATACGGACTGGTATGCGCTGCTGTACTTTTACAAAATTACCTGCCGAATTGTCGGTCGGTACAAGAGAGTATTTTGAACCGGTTGCTTCGGAAATGGCGGTAACTTTTCCATTGAATACTTTTCCGGGCAATGCGTCTACCTTGATGCGTACCGGCTGTCCGATATAAATATTTACTATTTGCGTTTCCTTATAGTTGGCAGTAATCCATTTATCCTTGCTGCGGACCAGGTATGAAATTGTCTGGCCGGCCTGTACGAATTGTCCGGGCTCCAGTGTACGACGTCCCATGTATCCGTCGTAAGGTGCTGTTACTATGGTGTACGATAAGTTCAGGCGTGCCAGATCCAGATCGGCCTCTTTTCGCAGAATGGCAGCTTCGGCACTGGTATTTTTCTTGCTTGCCTCTGTGTATTGTGATAAGGCAACACGCTTTTGTTCGAGTAATGCCTGATAGCGTGCCTGGGCTGCGTCGTAGGCTGCTTTGGCCTGTTCGTATTGCTGTTCGGGTACGGATTCTTCTTTCAGCAGGCGTTCAAAGCGATGATAATCCTGTTCCAGTTGCCAAAGCTTGGCTTTAGCCTCGGCAATGTTTGCTTCCTGTACGGCGATGTTGGTGTGTGAGGTCTCAATACCCGAATGAAGTGCATCCTTTGAGCCCTTTGCATCGAGTAAGGCAGCTTCGGCTTCTTTGACTCTTATCTTATATTCACGGTTGTCGAGAACCAGTAATGTATCTCCTTGCCGTACGAACTGGTGTTCTGTAAACCGGACTTCTCTGATATATCCTGTAGCACGGATATTCAGGGGTATTACATATTGGTCGACAAATGCGTCGTTTGTAACTTCATAGTTGAAGTAACGCCAAAAGTAATTGGCTGTCCACCATAGTCCTGAGCCTGCCAAGGTGATGCAAATCATGTTCAGTATGATGTTGCGAACTTTCAGTTTCTTGAGTTTCTGCTGTTTCAGTTTTAATTCAGACATAGCAAGTGTTGGTTAAGTTGGTTGTATTAAAGGCGTCCGCAGGCGCGTTCCAGTTGATAATAAGTATAGATAACTCGGGTACGTGCCGAAGTTAGTTGGAGTTCTGCGTTCAGACGGACGGAATTAGCATCCAGCAAATCGGTCAGAATGGCCAACTGGCTCAGGTAGCGGTTTTGCATAATCCGGTAATTTTCTTGAGCCTGCTTGACTGAAAGTTTCAATGCTTCTACTTGCTGTAAAGCTTCACGATGACGGAGATAGGCTGTGCGTACGTTCACTCTTATTTGTTGTATCTTTTGTTCTTCTGTATTCTGACTGAGTGCTACAGCCAGTTTGCTTTCCTTTATTTTATGGTTGTTTTTGTAAAGTGCCGATAACGGATAAGATACAGACAATCCGATATTCCAGTTATTGTTGTACATATCGACCATCGTTCTGGAGATAGGCCGTGCCAGGGTATTCGATGCGTAGAGTGATACGTTCGGCAAATTGGCGGCCTTTGCCAGACGAACATCGTTGCGAGCTACTTGTGTCTGTTCCCGAAGTAACCGGATGGCAGGATCGTTCATGCAGGCTTGGGAAACATAATCGTTGTATTGTTCAAGGGCTACAGCTCGGTAAAGCAGGGTAGTATCGGGCAATAGCAGACGGTTTTCGTCGATGCCTAACAGAATATCCAGTTGTTGAGATACCAGTGCAATGCTGTTCTCTGTTTCTGTCAGTGAAAGTCGGTCGTTGGTGAGTTGCATTTCACTGCGCAACACATCGTTATTTGTTATCAAGCCTTCCTTTTTCATCTGGCGGATATCCTTCAGGCATCGTTCTGATTCTTCGATGTTTCGGGTCAGGACATCATGCTGGCGGTACAAACTGAATAAGCTCATGTACTGCTCCAGCAGATTGAGTTTTACATCCGCACGGTCGGTTGCAGTCTGTAGCGATGCCACGCTTTTTTGTAAGTCCGCCTTACGGATGGAATAATGTATTTTACCTCCTTGATATAAGGGCTGTGTAAAGTCGATGGCATAGTTTTGAGACCAGTCGGGAGTATCGGGGTAGGTGGGTGATGACAAGCCGTGCTGAAAGACAACAGGCTGTCCCACGACTCCGCCCTTCAGGCCGATTTGTAAATCGGGAAGCCGTGAAGTACGGGCTGTCTGGCTTTGTTCGTGTGCAACGGATTCTTTCAGCATGTCCGCCTGAATCTTCAGACTGTTTTCTGTACCTCGTTGAAAGAGCTCGTCTACTGTAAGGAATAACGAATCGGTTGGTGAAGACAGACAAGGATAGCTGCTGCTCAACAATAGGAATGCGAGTAAGGGCTTATACATTTTCAAGTACATTATATACAGAATTAAGTTCGCACATCATGACTCTTATGCCTTCCAGACCAATAATCTGTTCGGCATGTACATATACCTGATCGAGTACGGGACGAATTTGATTTCGGAATTCTTCTCCTTCGTTTGTGAGAAAGACCAGCTTGCTCCGGCGGTCGTTTGGATCTTCTTCTCGTCGGACATAACCTTTCTTCTCCAGATTGTTCATCAGGTTGGTCAGACATGCTTTATCCTTGGCAGTGCGTTCTGCCAGTACTTGCTGGGTGATGCCTTGTTCGTGCCACAGGCTGCTCAGTACTTGCAGCATTTCGAAGGTGATTCCCGCATTGTTTCTTTTTAATGTACGTTGCATTGCTCTGCGAAATGCCATGCGGGTACGGAATACTTGCAGCATCAACTCTCTAAACTCTCCTCCTTCTCTCATAAGTGTTTGATCATTTTTTTATGAGCTGCAAAGGTAGGTATTTTTATTGAATTAGTCAAATATTTGACTAATTGGGCATGGCGGCTTTTATTTCTCTTCAGAGTCTGATGGGATTATCTCATCCTTGCGCATACTGAATTCGCAGCCACAATAGCGCTGGTTGTAGAAATTATATTCTTTAATGATGGCGATACGTCGTTCGCTCAGTCCACCTTTTCGCCAGTTCTGCTCCCACCAGATTACGTCGGGGTAAGGTTCTACGGCATAATGTCCAGCCTGATTTATCTGTTCCAGACTTTTCCATCGTGAAGAAGCAAGTGTGGTTGTAATGACGGTGAAGCCGTTTTCGTGTGCGTAACGTGCTGTGTCACGCAGGCGCATCTTAAAACATTGCAGGCAGCGTCCTCCTCGTTCCGGCTCATTCTCAAGCCCTTTTACCGTACATCTCCATTCTTCGTGGTCGTAATCAGCGTCTATGATATCAAGTCCCAGCGAACGGGCATAACGAGAACATTCGTTTTTGCGGATATTATATTCTTCCAGCGGGTAGATGTTGGGGTTACAGTAGTAGATGGTGGGACGTATGTCGTGTTGCATTAAGCATTCAATGATTGCAGATGAGCAAGGAGCACAACAAGTGTGTAGCAAGACACGTTTTGCATTACCAGGTACTTCCAAAGTAAACTTTTTCTTTTTCATATCGTTTTCGAGGATAGCATATTTCTATATGCAAAAATAACCTTTTTGTTTGTGAACGGGAAATGCTTGAGATTCTTTTCTAAATGGAAAGAGAGCGTTTGTTGCTTTAGAGTAAAAATAAGAGAACCATATCATATACAAGATAATGATATGGTTCTCCGTGGTGAAATAAAGATGCGAAAGTTATTTTATTTCAAATTCTTCTTTCATATCAAGCTCCTCACCGTGTACATCGTAGAATTTATATTCCAGGAAGGCAAGGCTTTGATTTGGGATGATTTTTATTCCAAATCCAAACTTCATTTGCCATTTCCGTTTCAAAGAAACAATTCCTTGATTGATATATGCGGCTACGTAAGGATGAATATGTAATGTAAATTTTTTGACCTTCAGTTTATTGACCAGGTAGTCAATTTTACTTTCCAGTGTATCTGTAAACAGGATGGAAGGCTTTATCTTTCCTTTTCCAAAACAAGTCGGGCAGTCTTCATCGGTGGTAACGTCCATTGCCGGCCGTACTCTTTGACGGGTTATCTGCATTAATCCGAATTTGCTGAGTGGCAGAATATTGTGCTTTGCACGGTCTTTCTGCATGTTTTGGCACATACGTTCGTATAGTTTCTGGCGGTTCTCAGCAAGATTCATATCGATGAAGTCGACTACGATGATACCTCCCATATCTCTCAACCGAAGCTGTCGTGCCAGTTCATCGGCTGCTCCTAAATTTACGTCAAGTGCATTCGCCTCTTGTCCGTTTCCCGATTTCGAGCGGTTACCGCTGTTGACGTCTACTACATGCAGTGCTTCGGTATGTTCTATAATGAGGTAGGCTCCGCTCTTGTATGAAACCGTCTTTCCGAACGACGATTTGATCTGCTTGGTAATAGCAAAGTTATCGAAAATGGGAAGCTGTCCTTTGTAAAGCTTAACAATACCCGAGCGCTCGGGAGCAATAAGCGTTACATAATCTTTTACTTCATTGTAAACACTTTCATCGTTTACATAAATATTTTCGTACGACGGATTAAACAAATCGCGCAACATGGCAACTGTACGACTTGTTTCCTCGTATACCAGCGATGGCAATTTGGTTGCCTTCTGGACTTTTGTGATGGTGTCTTCCCAATGTTTCAGCAACACTTTCAGTTCGGCATCCAGTTCTGCTACGCGCTTACCTTCGGCTACGGTACGTACGATTACTCCGAAGTTCTTAGGTTTGATACTTTGCAATAATTGTTTTAAGCGTGCACGTTCTTCGCTTGACTTGATTTTCTGGGAAACCGAAACTTTATCATTAAATGGAATCAAAACAAGGTATCGTCCGGCAAAAGACAGTTCACATGTCAGTCGCGGTCCTTTTGTGGAAATTGGTTCCTTTACGATTTGTACGATAACTTCCTGTCCTTGCTGTAGTACGGTAGAGATTGTTCCGTCTTTGTCGATGTCAGGCATGATGGAAGCTTTCGACATGGGATAAAGTTTTTTTCTGTCGCTGATAACTTGCTTCAGATACTTCTGATGAGAAGTAAATTGAGGTCCGAGGTCTAAGTAGTGAAGGAAAGCGTCTTTTTCGAAGCCTACGTCTACGAAGCAGGCATTCAGTCCGGGCATAAGTTTACGTACCTTGCCCACGTACATATTGCCCACTGAGAAGGAAAGGTTTCGCTCTTCTTTTTGGAATTCTACCAGATTTTTATCCTCCAGAAGTGCGATTGAGATCTCTTTGGGCTGTACATCTACTACTAATTCGCTTGTCACTTGTTACTTAGTTTTTAGAGTGTTAATAATGCGTTTAGGGGGTGCAGTTTCGTCTTTTCTGCACTTTCATAATACACAAAGAACAAACCTGAAAGACTAGTAGGAGCTTTACAAGTTTGTTCTTTATTGAAGTCGGACAGACTAACAATTATTTTTTGCTTTTATGTCTGTTCTTTCTTAGTCTTTTTTTACGCTTGTGTGTAGACATTTTATGTCTTTTTCTTTTCTTTCCGCTAGGCATACTTGTTAAATTTATAGGGTTAATACTAATGTTAATTTATTTTTTTACTGAAAGAGTAAATGTTTTTGCTGGTTTAAATGCCGGAATATTGTGTTCCGGAATGATAATAGTTGTATTCTTTGAAATGTTACGGGCAGTCTTCTGCGCTCTTTTCTTCACAATGAAACTACCGAAACCGCGAAGGTATACGTTTTCGTCGTTTGACAATGATTCTTTTACTGAATCCATAAACGCTTCAAGCGTAGTCAGAACTGTTGCCTTATCAATACCCGTGTTTTTAGCAATTTCGTTTACAATATCTGCTTTAGTCATTTCGCTAATAATTATTGTTATACGTTATCTTAATTTTTTGGATTGCAAATATATAGCTTTTCTCGTTCTCAAAGAAATTTCTTTCAAACAAATTTTGTAAAAAGTAGCTCAGGCTCTGCTAAAACACTTATTTTTGCCGAAAATTTAATTGGTATAAATATTGAATTGTCATTTTAAATGAGTTTGTTAGGCGATAAGATTATAGATTGGTATAAAGATAATAAGCGTGACTTACCTTGGAGAAATACGAAAAATCCTTATAAAATCTGGATATCGGAAATTATTTTGCAGCAGACACGTGTTGTGCAAGGGTACGATTATTATTGCCGGTTTATTGAGCGGTTTCCCGATTATCAGACATTGGCTGAAGCCGATGAAGATGAAGTTATGAGGTACTGGCAGGGATTGGGGTATTATTCTCGTGCCAGGAATCTTCATGAAGCAGCCCGTTCTATAGTTAAAAAAGGAGCATTTCCCGATACCTATCCGGAAGTACGTAAGTTGAAAGGAGTGGGCGATTATACAGCTGCTGCCATTTGTTCATTTGCTTATGATATGCCTTGTGCGGTTGTTGACGGTAATGTCTATCGGGTGATTTCTCGCTGGATGGGAGTGGAAGACCCTATCGATACCAGTGCAGGAAAGAAAATTTTTGCTGCTTTGGCCGATGAACTGCTGGATAAGGAACGCCCTGCACTATATAATCAGGCTATAATGGATTTTGGAGCATTGCAGTGCGTGCCTTCTTCTCCTGCATGTATGTTTTGTCCTTTGTCTGATAGTTGTGTAGCTTTGCAAAAGGGGCTGGTAGAAGAGCTGCCTCGTAAAGCACATAAAACGAAGGTTTCAAACCGCTATTTTCATTATTTTTATGTACATGCAGGTATATATACCTATATATATAAGCGTGGGGCGGGGGACATCTGGCATAATTTATATGAATTTCCTTTAATAGAAACCGAAACCGAACTTGACGAACACCAGGTTCTGCAATGTCAGGAGTTTGTGGACTTGTTTGGTACTTGTGAGGTGATTCATGTCAGATTAGTCGCAAAGGGAATAAAACATGTCTTGTCGCATCGTATAATTTATGCCGATTGTTATGAAATCACTATACCCGAAACGGCTTCCATCGGCAATACATATCAGCGAGTTTTGGTTGACGATTTGCATAAATTTCCTGTATCTCGCTTGACATCTCGTTTTTTTTCTCTAATTTTGGAACAGAATACTTAAAAGATAATAGATTATGTCATTAAATAAAGCTCAGTTGATTGGCAATGTGGGAAAAGATCCCGATGTGCGTTACTTGGACAGTGGTGTAGCAGTGGCAACATTTCCTTTGGCTACTACCGACCGTGCCTATACGTTACCTAATGGAACACAGGTTCCCGAACGTACAGAATGGCACAACATTGTATTGTGGCGCGGTCTTGCTGAAACAGCCGAGAAGTACGTACATAAAGGTGATAAACTGTATATTGAAGGTAAAATTCGCTCTCGTTCGTATGATGATCAGAATGGGGTAAAGCGTTATGTAGTAGAAATTTTTGCCGATAATATGGAAATGCTTACACCGCGTTCGGCACAATCTGCTTCGGGGCAGCCTGCACAGCCTGTAACAGCTCAGCAATCAGCGGCTGCTCAGCCGTCGCAGCCGGCCGATGCTTCCGACGATTTGCCGTTCTAAACTGACAGCTCTTTCACCATAGGCCATGTAGAAAAGGTTGAAGTCGTGGAATAACGACGAGGCGGAACTACACGCTTATAGTGAAAGAGACAAAATGATAATTGATGTTTAACTAAATATTTATTCCTTGGACCCTGACTCGTGTATATCCTATTTACGGGATTTATGTGACGGAGTGACCGTCGTGCCCCCTACTGTAGGGGCTATGATTGCATTAATACTTGCAATTTTACTTTTGTATGCTTCTGGCTTTGTTTCGGCTTCCGAAATAGCCTTTTTTTCGCTTTCTCCTTCCGATCTTAGTAAAATTGAAGAGAATGAGCATCCTTCCGACTCGCGCATTAAGGCATTACTTGATGATTCGGAGCGTTTGCTTGCCACAATTCTTATTTCGAATAATTTTGTCAATGTGACAATTATCATGTTGTGCAATTTCTTTTTTGCCAGTGTGATAGATTTTGGTGATGCTAAACTGTTGGAGTTCATACTGATTACCGTTGTACTTACGTTTCTGTTATTACTTTTTGGCGAAATTATGCCGAAAATTTACTCAGCGCAGAATACATTGAAATTCTGTCGTAAGGCGGCTCCGGTCATTTCTGTGTTGCTTTCAGTGTTTAAACCGGTTTCAAATCTGCTGGTACACTCTACTTTTTTGATTAATAAGCTGACCCGTAAACGGAAAGTCCCCAATTTATCGGTCGATGATCTTTCGCAGGCACTTGAACTGACGGATAAAAATGAAATATCCGAAGAAAGTAATATGTTGAAAGGTATTATCCGGTTTGGTGAAGAAACGGCTGAAGAAGTTATGACTTCCCGGCTCGATATTGTAGACTTAGAGATAAATACTCCGTTCCCTGATGTGATAAAGTGTATCGTGGATAATGCGTATTCACGAATTCCGGTGTACGAAGAGTCACGTGACAATATTAAAGGTATTTTGTATATCAAAGATTTGTTGCCTTATCTTGATAAAGGAGCTGACTTTAAATGGCAGAATTTGATTCGTCCGGCGTACTTTGTGCCGGAAACGAAGATGATTGACGATTTGTTGCGCGATTTTCAGGCAAACAAAATTCATATTGCAATTGTTGTCGATGAGTTTGGTGGTACGTCGGGTATTGTGACTATGGAAGATATCATCGAAGAGATTGTCGGTGAGATAAACGATGAATACGATGAAGAAGAACGTACATATGTAAAGATATCCGAGAATGTATATATATTCGAGGGAAAAACATTATTGTCTGATTTCTATAAATTAGCGGAGATTGATCCGGATGATTTTGAAAGTGTGGCAGGGGATGCTGATACACTGGCTGGTCTGTTGTTGGAGCTGAAAGGAGAATTCCCTGTACTGCATGAAGTCATTAATTTCAATCGTTACCGGTTCGAGATTCTGGAAATGGACGCTCGTCGTATTGTAAAAGTAAAAGTAACTGTCGGCAAAAAGCCGGAAAAGGAAAAAGAAGAGTAAATGTATGCCATTGTGGAAGAAATGGAATGAAGAGGAAGCCTGCTTTGCAGTCTGGCGCGTGGAAGAAACTGCAGAACAGTTGCGAGAAATGCTGACTTCTACGGCATTACCTTACGATGAAGAACTTGCATGTCTCAAAGCTGAATCACGTCGGTTGGAATATCTGGCGGTGCGAGTACTGTTGCGTACATTATGTGGCGAAGAAAAACATATCCGGCATCTTCCTTCGGGAAAACCTTATCTTACTGACGGAAGTTTTCATATTACCATTTCTCATACGCGTGGATATGTAGCTGTCGGATTGCATTCACAGAAGGACGTTGGCATTGATATTGAATATGTATCCGAACGAGTACGTAAGGTGGTAGGGCGTTTTATGTATCCGGAGGAGTTTGATGACGCGACAGATACTTCTTATCTGCTTGTACACTGGTCGGCAAAAGAAACAATGTATAAGCTGATGGGAGTGGAAGAGGTCGACTTTCTGACGCATCTTCGCATATATCCGTTTCAGCTTTTAGCAGAAGGTCGGTGCGAGGGGCAAGAGTTCCGTACTGTCCGTAAAGCTTGCTTTAGCTTGCATTATCTGGTAAATCCTGATTTTGTGTGTACTTGGTGTGTCAATTGAATGCTTTTTTCGGAAGGTTATAATAGAAAATTCCCTTGTCATGTTCTGTGTAATAGAGCTTGACAAGGGAATTTTAGTATGTTCAACTTTTAGAGTTGTGTACTCCTGAATTAATTCTCTTTATTTTTTTGTAGAGTGAAGACGAATTCCAGTCCACCATGAGGATTGTTCTTTGCAAAGATTGTACCGCCGTGGAAAAGCACGGCATTCTTCACAATGGCAAGTCCTAATCCTGTTCCTCCTAATTTACGTGAGCGTCCTTTGTCTACGCGATAGAAGCGTTCGAACAAGCGGTTCAGGTGTTCTTCCGGTACTCCCACGCCCGTATCAGAGAAGCTGAAGTAGTAGAATTTCTCATCTTCGCGGAAACAGTTGATTGTGACCGTAACTCCTGTTCCTGCATACGCAATCGCATTATCCATTAAATTACGGAAAATAGAATAGATAAGTGAACTGTTGCCTTCCAGTTTCAGGTCGAATGGTAGCTTATTGACAACCTTTATTTGTTTTTCTTCCAGATTCAGTGCAACTTCGTTCAACATGTTCTCTATCATCTTGCTCAAGTTTACTGTTTCAATCTCTACAAGATGTGGAGCTTCATCCATGCGGGTCAGTACCGATATATCACGCAATAGAATCGTCAGACGGTTACTCTGTGCATAACTGCGCTCCAGAAATGTATGCATCGTAGCCGGAGATATATTAGGATTGTTCAGGATTGTTTCCAGATATCCCTGTATACTGCTTACCGGTGTTTTCAACTCGTGTGCAATATTCTGGGTAAGCTGGCGTTTCAATCGAGCCTGTTCTTCTTCCTGCGTAATATCGATGATAGAAATTTCGAAAGCATGATCTTGAAAGATGATACATTCTACCGAAAATGAACGTGCATTCTTGTCGATATGCAAGGAGAATCTTTTTTCTTCCTTGTGGAAATTACCCTCATTTCTGTTCAGAAAGTCCGTAATGGGCGCCAGTTCCGGTATTGAAAAAACTTCTTCTGTAGAGGCAAGATTATGGTCGGAAATCGTATTTGCATATTGAGTAAACAGATTATTTACCAGAATCTCGTTTCGTTCACGGGTAAAAACTCCGAGTCCTTCATGCGAAGTCTGCAGGTGTGAAATCAATTTTTCACGTTCGATGTACAGTGCTTCCTTTGCCCGGTGTAATCGCTTATATATCTTTATGATATGTTGCGAAATCTCTCCCAACTCATTCTTTGGAAATGTTTCCAGAATATCAAGGTCTATCGGCTCGTTGCGGTCAGCTTTCAAGGCAAACTGTTGCAACTGGGTAATAGAAGTTCCCAGCTTATGTGTAAAGCGGTAAAACAGCGTCATCAATATCAGGCTGATGATAATGGTAAACCAAACAAAGCCTGAATCAGCACGCAGATGCTCGCTTAGGCTTACATTGTAAGGTAAGGCAGAGCGTATAATAACCTGCTTGGCAGGGTAGTAACGTGCAGAATAAAAAAATTCTTCTCCGTTCAGACTTTCCGAATAACGACTGATGGAATATCCACTGCCATACATCAGGGCGTCTTGAACTTCTTTTCGGGAGCTATGATTCTTAAACTGGCTTATATCCTTCTGAGTATTATCATAAAGTACCTCACCTTCAGCAGTAATAAGTGTTACGCGCAGATTGGGAATCATATGCGTAGTAACATAGTGCTGTAAGGTATCGACACTGAAATTGTCGTTCTCGCCGATAAAGTCGTATAACTGTGCGTTATAATTCTGTAACTGCGTGTTCAGCAATTCGCTTTTATATGATTTTTCACGCTGATACTGAAAGAGCATAAAGCAGACAGCAAAGGCAAGAAATAAGGATACTACTGAAAGAAAAAGCCGTTTGCTGAATGGTAGTAAGCGGTATGAAAGTTTAGTCATGGTAATCCTTTGAATTATTCACATTCGAAGCAGTAACCATATCCGAGTCGGGTTACTATATATTTGCCGTAATTTCCTATTTTTTTACGCAGGCGAGTAATATTTACATCAATGGTACGGTCGAGTACATATACTTCATCGTTCCATACCTTGGCAAGGATATCTTCGCGTGAAAATACTCGTCCCTGATTTTGGAGCAGCAGCAATAAAATTTCGAACTCCTTTTTGGTAAGAGAAGCCTCTTCGCCATCTATTGTTACCTTCTTTTGAGGAATGTTGATAATAAGTCCTTTATACTGAATCTGTTCTTCTTCCTTGATTTGTACGCCGGCAGTACGACGCAATACAGCCTTTACACGCATGATAACCTCACGCAGGGAGAAAGGTTTTGAAATATAGTCGTCAGCTCCCAGGTTGAATCCGGTGATTGTATCATTTTCCGTATCTTTTGCTGTAATGAAGATGATAGGTATTTCGGCGGTATCTTTGTCTGCCTTTAGCATACGCGCCATCTTGAAACCGGAAATTTCTCCCATCATCACATCCAGCAGTAGTAAGTTGTATTGTGCAATATCCAGTTTCAAAGCCTCCTCGGCAGAGTTAGCTGTGTCTACTGTATATCCTTCCATTTCGAGATTGAACTTCAGAATCTCGCAGAGGTCCTCTTCATCGTCTACAACAAGAATACGATAATCGTTCATAGTGCTTTGTTTATTATTTATTGGTGCAAAGGTGGTGCTTTTTTGTTTCGTCACGATGAAATAGGTATTACAAAGATGTTACAATTCGGGACGGGTAAATTCTCCAACAAGGGAACGATTCATTTCGGCACGTACTTCCCTGGGAGTCAGGTTATGGCCGAGCAGGAACATCAGTTTTGTCAATACACTTTCTACCGTAGCATCATATCCGCTGATAACACCTGCGTCCAGCAGGTGCAGTCCCGTTTCATATCGTCCCATCTCTACCATGCCTGCCGGACATTGAGAGATGTTCACAATGACGATACCTCGTTGTGTTGCCTCCTTAAGCAGACGAATGAACCAAGGCTTTTGTGGCGCATTTCCCGAACCGTATGTTTTCAGGACTACCGCTTTCAGTCCTGGTATACGGAATACATTACTTACTACATTCTCCTGAATACCGGGGAATATCGTAAGAATAAGCACATTGGTATCGAATACATAATGCGGGTGCATCGGAAGATTTAAGTCTGCCTTGCGGATACGGTCGTATTCATATTTGATGTGTATTCCTGCAGTAGCCAGAGGAGGATAATTATACGAGCGGAAAGCATTGAAATTTTCAGCGTTGATTTTGGTGGTACGATTTCCGCGCAGCAATAGATTTTCAAAGAAGATACACACCTCAGGTACGATAGCTCGTCCGTCCGGATGTTTGGCCGCAGCTATTTCGATAGAGGTTATCAGATTTTCTTTTCCGTCGGTACGCAGCACGCCGATGGGTAGCTGGCTTCCTGTCAGGATGACAGGCTTGCTTAGGTTTTCCAGCATGAAGCTGAGTGCCGATGCCGTATAAGCCATGGTATCCGTTCCGTGCAGAATAACGAAACCATCGAAGTTATCGTAATTGTAATGGATAATCTTTACCAGTTTGCTCCATAAAGCAGGTTCCATGTCGGACGAATCGATGGGAGGGTTGAACTGGTAAGAAGAGATACGATAATTGAAACGTTTCAATTCCGGAACATTTTCCTGAAGTTGGTCAAAGTTGAAAGCTTCCAGTGCTCCTGTTTCCGGATTCTCGATCATTCCAATCGTACCTCCGGTATAGATTAGCAAAACGGAAGGATAATCTGGCTTAATCATGTTCGTGTCTATTGCTTAATTTGTCACAAAGATAGTAAAAAGAGTTATAACCTCGTAATGTTTGATTTAATAAAATAACAAAATGCTTGTTTTATTGTGATAAATCAATTGTTTGCACCCCGTTGCAGTTTCATTTTTGTTTTTATCGGAGCTTTATATCTTTTAATTTTATAACTCCAGCAGATGCTTCAGGCGGTCGGCGGCCTTTCCGGCATCTCCTTTTTCCTCATTTAGCAGAGTGACAAATTTACTGCCGATTATACATCCGGAAGCATAGGCAGCAGCTGCTTCGTAAGTTTGTCTGTTCGAAATACCGAAGCCTATCATACGCGGATTATGCAGCTTCATCTTTTCAATGCGTCGGAAGTATGCTTGCTTCTGTTCGTCGAAATTTTTTTGTGCTCCAGTGGTAGCTGCCGAAGAAACCATATAAATAAATCCGTCGGTGTGCTGGTCTATTTCACGAATACGCTCTTCGCTGGTTTCGGGAGTTATCAGCATAATGATACGCAGATTGTAACGTTCGGCTACCGGACGGTATTCTTCCTGATAATCTTTGAAAGGCAGGTCGGGTATAATGATGCCATCTATTCCACATGTCTGGCAGCTTTGACAGAAATTCTCGAAGCCGTATTGCATAATAGGATTCAGGTACCCCATAAGAATGAGAGGAATATTGACGTTCTGGCGGATATCTTTCAGTTGCCCGAAGAGTTTTTTCAGTGTCATTCCGTTTCGTAAGGCTTGGGTTGCAGCCTCTTGGATAACTACACCGTCGGCCATCGGGTCACTGAACGGTATGCCTATTTCTATCAGGTCGATGCCTTTCTGTTCAAGTGTTCTGATAACGGTTGCAGTACTTTCCAGGGTAGGGCTTCCGGCACAGAAATATAAGGAGAGAATATCATGATGTTTGCGGTTGAATAATTCATTAATACGGTTCATAGTTGTATGGTTTTATTTGTTGGTTAATAATCTGAATTGCTTGATAAAATGTTTGAGTTTTGCTACATCTTTGTGTGCCGGAGCAGTTTCGAAGCCACTGTTCAGGTCGATTCCTGCCCAGGCAGGATGATGAAATCCGGACAAAGCCTCCAGACTTTCAGGGCAGATGCCTCCGCTCAGCAGGAAAGGAGTGTTACCGTGATAGCTGCTTAGTATATTCCAGTCGAACGATCGTCCCGAACCTCCGTATTCACGGCATGGCGTATCGAAGAGGAAATAATCGCAGTACGGCACATATTCGTTTGTCCGTTCCACCTCCGAAGAGCTACGAAAGGAGAATGCTTTTATCAGTCTGAATCCTTTGGCCCGAAGTTTCTGACACAGGGCGGGAGATTCCGAGCCATGCAGTTGAAGGTAATCGAGCCTCAGTTCGCTTGCTCGTGTAATAATTGTTTCATAATCGGCGTTGACAAAAACTCCGATACGCTTTGACTGTACGGGAAGATAGAGAGGGGTTGACGGAACAAAGCGTGGGGAACGCTGGTAACAGATAAACCCCATCCAGTCGGCTCCGGCTCTTTCTACTTCACGGATGTTCTCGGGTTGGCGCATGCCACATACTTTAACTATCATAAGGCAGAATGAATATGATGGATAAACTGGCTTAATGCAGTTTCCGGATGATTGGTCTTCATAAAATTCTCCCCAATCAAGAAGCCTCGGAAGCCCGCTTCACGTAACTTGACGACCGTTTCCGCTTGTGAGATTCCGCTTTCCGAAACCAATACTTTGTCTTGAGGAAGTTTTTCGGCAAGTCGAAATGAGTTCTCTGTGTCGGTGTGAAAGGTTCCCAGATTACGGTTGTTTATGCCTATCATATCTATATGGTCGTTGATGTATTCCAGTTCTTCTTCCCGATGTAATTCGAGCAGCACTTCGAGTTGCAGTTCGTGTGCTTCGGATGCCAGCATCTTGCATTCGTCCGGAGTCAGGGCTGCTGCAATCAGCAGTACTGCATCGGCTTGTGCAACCTTGGCTTGTAATAACTGATACCGGCTGATGATGAAATCTTTGCGCAGAATCGGGAGATTGACTGTCGGACGGGCAATCCGGATATCTTTCAGTGAACCGCCAAAAAACATCTCGTCTGTCAGGATGGAGAGAGCAGCGGCTCCCGCCTGTTCGTAGCCGTGAGGAATTACGGAGGCGTCGGCTTCGCGGTTAATCCAGCCCTTTGATGGGGAACGGCGCTTGAATTCGGCAATGATTCCGGTGGAAGAAGACAGAAGCCTCTCTTTCATGCTGCGTGTGGCGGCAATGTTTCCGATGTGGTTTTCGAGAAATGAAGCAGAAACCGCAGCTTCTTGTGCCTCAAGCTCTTTTCGCTTATGTGCGATAATGTCGGTCAATATGTCTTGATTCATGGTGACGTTTTTTTTAAATGTGGTGATGTTTTAATAAAAATGTGCTGACGTTTTCAGTTGTTCATGCTGACGAATTTGCAGAAAGTATTCCATGCCCGTCCACTTTCCAGTGACTCTTTTGCCAATGCCACGCATGTTTCTATCGGTTTTTGCGGTTCACGTGCCTGTATGGCGAACGAAGCATTTATCAGCACGCAGTCGGTTTGTGCCTTGGTAGCCTGATTTTGCAGTACATTGTCGAATATCCGGGCTGCTTCTTCCGGTGTGTTTCCGCCGTACAGCTCCTCGCGTCGGGCAATGGTAAAGCCCAAATCGGAAGGACGGTATATCGTTTCGTAACGGTTCGTCATGACCTTGAACTCGTCAGTCAGAGAGATTTCGTCGTATCCGTCGAGGTTGTTGACCACGGCAAAGCCGATGTTCAGACGCTGCAGAGTATTGGTGTAGAGTCGCATTTGCGGAAGATCGGCTACACCCAGCAACTGATAGGCTGGCAGGCACGGGTTGACGAGCGGGCCAAGAAGGTTAAATAAGGTACGTACTTGCAAAGCTTTTCGAACCGGAGCCACGGTTTTCATGGCAGGATTGAAAAGGGGAGCGTGCAGATAGGCCATGCCGCATGCTTCGATGGAGCGGCGCAGCTTGCTTTCGTCGTTTGTAAATTTGACTCCATGCTGTTCCATGACATTGCTGGCTCCGCTGACTGAAGTGGCACCATAGTTGCCGTGTTTGGCGACAGCATATCCGGCTCCTGCTACAACGAAGCAGGCGCAGGTAGAGATATTGAATGTGTTTTTTCCGTCACCTCCCGTACCTACAATGTCAATTGGCTCGAAATCAGAGAAATCAACCGGTACACGGGTAGTGAGAAGTGCTTCACGAAATCCGGTCAGTTCGTTCACCTTTATACCGCGCATCTGGAATACTGTAAGCAGTGACGCAATCTGAGCTTCGTTGTAGTCGCCTCGGGTAATACCCTTCATCAGGTTGTATGCCTCTTCGTGCGAGAGTTCTTCGTGGGCAAAAAGTCGTATAAGTATTTCTTTCATTGTAGTAACATTTTTAGTGATTTAACCAGTTTTGCATCATTTGCTTGCCATCAGGGGTAAGAATTGATTCTGGGTGGAACTGAATGCCTCGAATATCATAATTCCGGTGGCGCAATGCCATAACATATCCTTCGCGACTTACGGCTGTTATTTCCAGACTATCTGGAAATCCGTTTGTATCGACTACCCACGAATGGTAACGTCCTACGGGAATTTCGTGGGGAAGTTGGTGGAAGATGTAATCGTCGGCAGTAATGGTAACCGGACTTTGTATGCCGTGATATACTGTTTCGAGATTCGTCAGTTTACCGCCGAATACCTCGCCGATGGCTTGCTCTCCCAGACAAACTCCCAGTATGGGTTTGCGTCCGGCATATTTCCGGATTACATCCAGCAACAAACCGGCTTCTTCCGGTATTCCCGGTCCCGGCGAAAGTACAATTTTGTCGAACTGTTCCAGTTCGTCCAACTGGAAGCAATCGTTGCGCAGTACTGTTACGTCGGCTCCAAGTTCTTTTATCAAATGACTCAGGTTGTAAGTAAACGAGTCGTAATTGTCTATGATGACTATTTTCATTGTTCCTATGTCTTTTTATAATTTTTCAGCCAAAAGGATTGCCTTTTTCAGTGCTCCCAGCTTGTTGTTGACTTCCTGTAATTCGTTTTCTTCATTGCTCAGTGCCGTAATGCCGCCTCCGGCCTGAAACCAGAGCTCGTTGTTGCGGCTTACAAAGGTTCGGATGGTAATCGCCTGGTTCAGGGAACCGTTTAGTCCGATGAAACCGATACATCCTCCATACACCCCACGGTTGTGTGGCTCTATTTCGCTGATGAGTTGCATGGCACGGACTTTTGGAGCACCACTCAGTGTCCCGGCGGGGAACGTATCGATGAACGTACGTACCGGATTGGTGGTCTTTTCCAGTGTTCCGCTTACCCGGCTTACCAGATGAATGACATGACTGTAATATTGAGGTTCCTTAAAAAATTCGATGTGGGTATTGTGGCAATTGCGGCTCAAGTCATTTCGTGCCAAATCGACCAGCATGACATGTTCGGCATTCTCTTTCGGGTCGGCAAGGAGGGAAGCTGTCAGTTGCCTGTCGGTTTCCTTGTCTCCGCTGCGCCGGGTAGTACCGGCTATCGGATCGATAGTAGCTTGTCCGTTTTCTATCTTGCAGTGGGTTTCGGGAGAAGAACCGAAAATACGGAAACCTCCGAAATCGAAGTAAAACAGATAGGGTGACGGATTGATGCTTCTTAGTGCCCGGTACAGTTTGAAGTCGTCGCCTTGAAACTTCTGGATGAAACGGCGCGAGAGAACTACTTGAAAAACATCTCCCCGCAGGCAGTGGGCTATGCCTTTGCGGATATTGGCTTTATGTTCCTCATCGGTCAGTGTGCTGGTCGTTTCCCCTATGGGATAGAAATCATAAGTCGTATAGTTCCGGTTGTTGATGGCTTTTTCTATTTCATGGATGTGACTGCTGCCTTCCCCATCTTGCATTTCAATCAGTACCATTTCGCTCTTGAAATCGTTGAAGACAATCAGGTATTTGTATAAAATGTAGAGGATTTCGGGTGCGTCGTTCTTTGGGTCACGGCTGTCTTTTACCGGAATCCGTTCGAAATAACGTACGGCATTGAATGTTGTATACCCGTACAACCCGCAGTAGCCGGCATATTCTCCTTCTACCTTGAAGCGGGAAAGAAATTCATTGATGGCATTTTCTGCCGTAAAAGTGTCACTCAGTGCTGTTTCAATACGTGTATCATCGGGAAAGACTGCTGTGGCCATTCCATGGTTGATGCTGATACTTGCTATCGGGTTGAAAGCGATGAACGAACGGTTGTTTTCGGTTCCGTGATAGTCGGAGCTCTCCATCAGTGCGCTTTGTGGAAAGAGGTCGCGTACTTTCAGGTAGGTACTGACCGGAGTATGCAGGTCGCCCAGCATTACTTTATGTGCGGTATGATAAGTATATGTTGTCATTGTATTGTAACTTTAAGGGTGAAAATCAGTCGTTGGCCGGTTCATTGTTTAAATAAGTTTCTATATCCTTGTCGCCTCTTCCCGAAACAGTCAGAACAACGATATCTTCGGGCTTGAATGACAGCTTGTCGAGTGCTCCCAGTGCGTGTGCCGACTCCAGTGCCGGAATAATACCTTCCAGTCGGGTCAGTTCGTAAGCTGCACGGATAGCTTCATCATCGTTGATGGCAAGAACGGTTGCACGGTGCTGTTCGGCCAGATTCGCATGCATGGGTCCGATGCCCGGATAGTCCAGTCCGGCAGAGATAGAATACGGTTCGATAATTTGTCCGTCCTCATCCTGCATCAGCAATGTTTTCGAACCATGAATGATTCCCAACCGGCCCAGGTGGATTGTGGCAGCCGACATTCCGCTGTCTATACCTTTTCCTCCAGCTTCAGCCAGTACAATATTGACACGTTCGTCGTCGATGTAATGATAAATCGTACCGGCGGCATTGCTTCCTCCGCCTACGCAGGCTATCAGGTAGTCGGGGTAATTGCGTCCCTCGTGTTCTTGAAGCTGCTTTTTGATTTCCTTACTGATGACAGATTGCAGCCGGGCCACCATGTCGGGATAGGGGTGCGGGCCTACGGTAGAGCCGATCAGGTAATAAGTATCTTCAGGATGACAGCACCAGTCGCGGATAGCCTCGTTTGTAGCATCTTTCAGTGTCATGTTTCCGGAAGTTACGGCTCGTACGGTTGCTCCCAGCATTTTCATTTTCTCCACATTAATGTGCTGGCGTTCCACATCTGTCTTGCCCATATATACGATGCACTCCATGTTCATCAGTGCACATACGGTAGCTGTAGCCACTCCGTGCTGTCCGGCTCCGGTTTCGGCGATGATACGTTTTTTGCCCATACGGCGAGCCAGAAGGACTTGTCCGATAGCATTGTTTATCTTGTGTGCTCCTGTGTGATTCAGGTCTTCTCTTTTCAGATAGATTTTACATCCGTATTTTTCAGAAAGCCGCTTGGCGAGGTACAGTGGAGAGGGGCGTCCCACATAATCGCGCAGGAGCTGGGCGAACTCTTGCTTGAAGCTTTCCGATTCCATGACTTCCAGATATGCGTTTTTCAGATCTTCTACGCATTGGTACAGAATTTCGGGGATATATGCTCCACCGAAGTTTCCATAAAAACCGTTCTTGTCTACTTGATACGTTTTCATAAAAGTGATATTATTGGGGGAAAAACAAAAAAGGCTGTCGTAAGTTACGACAGCCTTTTGCTATATCTTATTACTATAAGTTAAATGGTATATATACACACGACTGATGTTCCCTTACGACTTATGAAGTTGCAAGAGGCGCCACCAGAAGAATGTATTTACCATTGTTTGTTTCATGACGTGTAAATTATAAATTGATTATCGGTTGCAAATGTAGAGATAAAAATGGAATATCCAAATAAAAGAAAAACTTTTTTGCAAAAAAACTGTCTATAATGCACAAAGCTGTTTGCCTTTGCTGCAGGCTGTCGGGTTTCGGACAGGAGGACGACCTGTTTAGTGTACCTCTCTGGAGTGAAGTTTTTATCGGAAGAAGCCGAATATTTCTTGTGAGTAAGAAAAAATCATCAGGACATTGGGCAAATCGGTTCTGAAATTTGTTTATGTACGAATAATAAGGTATATTCGTATTATAATAAATTTTAACTGACATATGAAATCATTAAGTTATGCTGCCCTGGGCAGCGTGTGTGCACTGGTAATCGGAATATTGCTGGTGATATGGCCTGAAGCTGCCATTATTTATCTTGTCATCACGGTAGGAGTGCTTTTCTTGTTGCCGGGCCTGATGGGATTGTTATCCTATGTTTTTTATCGGCGCAGGAATACCGAAGTGGAGAGAACATTTCCTATTATAGCACTGGGCAGTACTTTGCTGGGATTCTGGCTGATGATTATGCCGGACTTTTTTGTGAATATTCTGATGTATCTGCTGGGAGTACTTCTCGTATTGGGTAGTTTGTCGCAGCTGATAAACTTCATATCAGTTCGCAAAATCATAAAAGTTCCCGTTTTTCTATATGTGATTTCGGTCTTGATTTTAGCTGCAGGTATTGTTATCCTTTTCAATCCGTTTACGGCAGCCACCATTCCGTTTATTGTTCTCGGAATAGCATCCATCGTATATGCTTTGAATGATCTTATTCGCCTTTTGTTTTATTACGGCAAACGGAACAAGAATGTGACGGATGTAAAAATTATAGAGGAATAGTTGGATTTTTTCCAACTATTCCATGTTACGGTATTGCTTGGGCGACATGCCTGTATATCGTTTAAAGTACTTCCCGAAGAAAGAAATATCGGGGAAGTTTAATGAATATGCGATTTCCTGAATGGTCAGCTCGGTGGAGCGGAGTTTCGCCTGGGCATCGCGTATTACAAAAGTCGATATGATATCTGTCAGGGTTTTCCCTGTTGTTTTCTTGATTGTCGTACTGAGATGCTGAGGCGATAAGTGCATTTTCTCGGCATAGAACGAAATGTTGCGTTCCTGCTTGTAGTTTTGTATGACAATTCGAATCAGTTCCTTTACTATTTCCTGATTGCGGTTGTATCGGGGGCGTTCGCTTCCTTCTCTTTGTTTATATATATTTCCTAAGCCTAATATCAGCTGGCTGCATATTAAATAGGCTTGTTCGTTCCTGATGAAGGTGTCTTGCAGACGCATTGCCTTAATCAGTACCTTAAAATATTCATAGAATATCCCTGCGGCCTCGGGGCTCAGCTCGATAACCGGTTCTTCAAATATCGATGGGGTATATTCAATCATGCGTGAAAACAAGGGAGGGCTTTGGACCAGTTTTTGAGAAAATCCTACAAAAATAAACCGGCAATCCTTGCTTGCATCCATTATTTGTACAAACTGATGTGGAAAAATAATGGCAATCGTATTCTTCTTTAGTTCGTATTTGTTCAGGTGTATAGTGATTGTACAGTTCCCTCGGATACACAGCAAGAAAAGACATCCAGGCATTTGAACCGGATTCTTAAAGAGATTCTTGATGTTGCCTATGAGGTCAATGCCTGTCAGCATATCAATATTTTCTGGTATAGACTCTAATGAGTTTATTCGTTTCATTTAATTCTTCTTTATATAATCTGTAGCAAATATAATTTTTTTGCCTGAGAGTTCCAAATGTTACACATTTGTGCTTAGATTCGTTAAGAAACTAATTTTTAATATGATGAAATATGTATTACAATGTGAAAAAGACTTAACGGGAAGTACGATGAAAGAATAGATTTTGTATTTTCGTAACCAGTACGAAAACTATAAATTTAATATCGTGAAAAACAGTAATTTGTATTTGGTTAGTTTGGTCTTAGTGGCCATTTTGGGCGGTCTTCTTTTCGGATATGACACCGCTGTTATTTCAGGAGCGGAACAAGCTCTTCAGAAACATTTGGGATTAAACGCATTTTGGCATGGCATTACAGCTTCCAGTGCATTGATCGGGTGTGTAATAGGTGGAGCCATCTCCGGAGTATGTGCTTCACGCATGGGGCGGCGTAATTCTCTACGTCTGTCGGCTGTGCTGCTTTTCCTGTCGGCATTGGGTTCGTATTATCCGGAATTTATCTTTTTCGATAAGGGAGATACGTCGTTTGCCCTGATTTTGGCATTCAATTTCTACCGTATATTGGGTGGCGTAGGTGTAGGTTTGGCCTCTGCTATCAGTCCGATGTACATTGCCGAAGTTGCTCCTTCCGAAATTCGTGGTAAACTTGTTTCATGTAATCAGTTTGCCGTAATCTTTGGTATGCTGGTGGTTTATTTTGTGAATTACATGATTAAGGATGGAATGACTGAAGAAACCCTGGTATCCGACGGATGGCGTCAGATGTTCTTGTCGGAAGCTTATCCGGCAGCCGTATTTGCAATTCTTCTTTTCTTTGTCCCGAAAACTCCACGTTATCTGGTTATGGAAGGAAATGACTCAAAGGCTCTCTATGTGCTGGAGCGCATCAACGGTCCGGAAAAGGCAAAGAAAATTTTCTCGGACATTAAGTCGGTTACAGCCGAGAAGACCGAGAAGCTGTTTACTTATGGTGTGTCTGTGATTGTCATCGGAATTTTACTTTCTGTCTTCCAGCAGGCTATCGGTATTAATGCCGTGCTTTATTATGCTCCTCGTATTTTCGAAAAGATTGGCGGCGGAGGCGACGGTATGATGCAGACGGTTATTATGGGTATAGTAAATATTACCTTTACGCTGGTTGCTATCTTTACGGTAGAGAAGGTGGGAAGAAAGCCATTGCTTATTATCGGATCTATAGGTATGGCTATCGGTGCACTGGGTACTGCGGCTTGTGATGAGTTCCATGTGAGCGGAATGGTGGCTGTTTTGTGTATCATCGTTTACTCTGCTGCATTTATGATGTCGTGGGGACCGATTACGTGGGTGTTGATTGCCGAAATATTCCCTAACACAATCCGTAGTAAAGCTGTTGCCATTGCAGTAGCTTTCCAGTGGATATTTAATTATCTCGTATCGTCTACTTTCCCGGCTATGTACGAAGTCAGTCCGTTCTTTGCCTATTCGCTGTACGGCGTAATCTGTGTGATAGCTGCTATCTTTGTCTGGAAGTGGGTACCTGAAACAAAGGGTAGAACCTTGGAGGAAATGAATCAGCTCTGGCTTAGCCGAAGCAAACGCTAAATAGGCTTAACCGGAAAACTATTAAGATAAAATAAACACCGGATTATTTATAGATTTCAGAAAGCGGGAAAATGGATGTCAGCGTCTGTTTTTCCGCTTTCTTTTTGCTGTTTCCCGTCATTTGTCCGACTTTGGTATGTGGATGAAGACCTGGATAAGAAAATTTGTCTAGGCGTGTCTATAAACGGCGTCAGCTGTGTACTTGCCGGCTGGTGGAATGATTATGGATGGGTCTGCGTATGCGTGGAAAAACGTCGGCACGTCTTGGACGATTTTTGTACAAATTATTTTTGTTTTTGTACAAATTTTGTTCTGAATAAGGTGAGATGTAGTTTCGTTTCCCGTGAAGTTTGAAATAGCCTGTCGGCGTAAATTCTATATTGTCGGGGGGATTATAGGGGAGGACAGGCAAGCATAAGCTGTTATAAAAGCGAAGCGGACAAACTGAAAACTCAGTCTGCCCGCCTCTATACTCTTTCAGCAAAAAATTATCTTAATGAATTTTAGAAGAACAAGTAACGCTTGTCTACGATTTCAGCTTTGTCGCGCAGTTCGTAGATGCACTGTCCGGCATAGCGTACAGCCATACCAGAGAGAGCTGCTTCTTCTTTCTTTGCATCAAATTTCTCTGTACCTTTTTCCTTGTTGTATACCTGAATCATGTAAACTCCGGCATTACCTTTGATAGGAGCAGAAACTTTGTTCAGATCAGTCTTTGATGCATATGCACTGATTGCAGGTTCGCTGGCACGAGTTACAGCAATAAATGCAGGAGCATTGAATGTAACATGTTTAACAGTATCGCTGATAGCGTCTTTCATTCCCTTAACCTGTGCTAAAGAGTTGAAGCCTTTCATCTGGTCCATAATCTTTTCAGCTTTCTTGTCGCGAAGAATTTCACTCTTCAGCATGTCAGAAACCTTATTGATGTTTACGTAACCTTCCGGATTTACGGCTTCCAGAGCTACTACCATCAGGTGATCGTTTTCACCACATTCATACAATGGAGAAACGTCGCCCGGTTTTGCGCTGAATACCCATTTCAAAGCTTCGCGAGTAGATTTTACGCCACCTACATAATGTTCGTCGCTGCGGAAGTTAGCACGTGGAGTAACACTGTATCCAGCTTCTTCTGCATTCTTTTCAAGATTTTTGATTGTTGTATTCTGAGCTACAAACTGGCTGAACTTATTGTAAGCCTTATTGTAAGTTTCCTTGCTGAATTCAACAGGACGTTTGATGACAGCTACTGTATATTTGTCTTTCATCGCCTTCTTGTTCATTACCTGCAGGATAAGATTAGCCTGACCTACTTTGATGTTTGCCAGTTCGTCAACAGGCTGAGAAATCAGTTTGTTGATGAAAGTAGCGTTGTCTGCATCCAGTGAGGCACCTTCCCAGCTCTGAGAGTTAACCCAGTTTGCTTCGCCGGTCTGACCATATTTCTTTGCAAGTTCAGCAAAATCTGCTCCACCCTTCAGTGCATTGTAAATACTGTCTGCCAATGTTGCTGTCTTAGCTTCTGTATCAGCATATACCTGAATCTGACGGAACTGGATAGAGTCCGGAGCTGTAGTCTTGGCAATAATCTTGAACGCATTGTAAGAATCGTCGGCCTGGTTGTAGTAAGGACCATATACTTCGTTGACAGAAGTAGAATCCAAACGGCTTGCAATGTCAGAAGGTAATACTGTTTTGCTTACCGGTACATCTGCAAACGGAATAACAGAACCTGTAGAGCGGACAAATGCGGCATAGTCGCTTGTAGTATTTGTCAGCTGGCTGCTGTATTCTGTAACCTCTTTTTGAACTTCCTGACGGTCGGCGTCAGAAGGAACGATACGTACATCGATAAATTTGATGTCGCGTGTCTCAACAGGCTGTTTGAACGATTCTTTTCTTTCTTCATATAGTTTCTTGATGTCTTCGTTCGAAACTGTGATTGTAGAATCGCTGATGCTTGAATAAGGAACACCTGCCAGCAATAAGTCAGACTGAGCTGTACGTCCGTTGAATGCATCTTCTGCTGCAACCGGATTTGAAATTAATGATTTTGCAATCAGGTTCTGGTATTTTTCTGCAAGTACAGACTGTTTTAAAGTCTTTTCGATGAACTTCCAGAAGTTACCCATCTTCTGATAGTATTCAACATACTGTGCAGGCATTTTGCTTGTGTCCAGATTTGCATAGTCTACCAAGAACTTCTTCAACATATCTTTATCGAAGGCACCTGTTTGCGGGTTACGGAACGGAGTCTGCATCAGCAGCGGATTGGTTCCTTCATCGATAATAGCCTGAAGTTCTTTGTCTGTAACTTTCAGTCCAAGTTTCTTCGCTTCAGCAGCTATCAGTTCGTTTGTTACGTATGTGTTCCAAACCTGATCTTTGATATTAGTCAGCTGATCGTCGTTTAATGAATTCAGTCCGTTGGTCAGTTTGATTACTTCGCTGAATTCGTCTACCATTTTTTGATAGTCCTGAACGGAGAGTGTGTTTCCATTTATTTCTCCAGCGTCTTGTTTCCCTTGATGCGGCTGAAGAATTTTCCACGCATCACCTGCAATGAAGGCAAAAAGGGCAAGACCGATTACAATGACCAAAAGAGGTCCTTTGCTTCTGATTGTTTGTAAAGTTGCCATTTAAAGTTATTATTTTTTGTTTATTGTTTTTTTTCTTTAGCGCACGAAGATACAAAAAATGTACTTAGTAGGCTCTTTTTTATAGAAAAATTTTTATTTTAAGAGCTTTTAAATAGCTTATTTGTTAACTTTTAGCTTAACCAGCTCTATTTTTGTTGCTGTAACTTTGATGATTTTAAACTGGAAGTTTCCTATCGTTATTGTTTCGTGCATTTTAGGGAAACTTTGATATTCGTGTAGGATAAGCCCACCTATCGTTTGATATTCATCACTTTCTGGTAGTTTTAATCCGAATTCCTCATTCGCTTTTTCAATTTCTACACGTCCGGAGAATATGTATTCGTTTTCTCCAATATTTTTGGCTATGCTGGAGTTGGTATCATGTTCGTCTTCAATGTCACCGAAGATTTGTTCTACCAAGTCTTCCATGGAAACCAGTCCTGATGTTCCTCCAAATTCGTCTACAACGATTGCCAGTGAGCGCTTTTGTTGCATAAGCTGCTGCATAAGTTTGTGGGCGCTCATCGTTTCTGGTATGATGGGGATTGTGCGTATATGCTGGCGCCAGTCGGTCAGTGATTTAAACATCTCGGATGAGTGTATATAGCCGATAACGTTGTCTATATCTTCTTGGTAAACGATGACTTTGCTTATTCCATGCTCAATGAATTCTGCTTTCAGCTCGTCCAGCGTGGCATTGACATCTACAGCAATGATTTCGGTACGCGGAACCATGCAGTCGCGTACTTTGATACTGGAAAAGTCGAGTGCATTCCGGAATATTTCTATTTCGGTGTCAATAGCATTCTGGTCTTGTACCTTTTCGATACTGCTCTGTATGAAATAGTCCAGATCTACTTTTGTAAATGCTTTATCTTGGGTTTCCTTGTTTATTTTGGTTCCTGTAAGATAAAGGATACAGGTTGACAGGGAAGAGGCAAAGCGGCTGATCGGATACAGTATCAGGTAACAGATAAATGTCGGTATGGCAAATGCGCGTAATGTGCTGTTAGGACTTATCTTAAATAAAGTCTTGGGTAGGAATTCTCCTGTTACGAGAATGATTGCTGTAGATATAAGCGTTTCTATTGTAACCAAAGCTACCTGATTATTGATAATGCCTATCAGGATATACTCTTCTATCAGTTGAGCCATCCAAATACCATACACAACCAGAGCTATATTGTTTCCCACCAGCATGGTTGAAATGAAATTATTGGGATTGCGATAAAAAATGGATAAAATACGGGCTTGTATGCCATTGTCCTTTTCCATTTCAAAACGCAACTTGTTGGAAGAAACAAAGGCAATTTCCATTCCTGAAAAGAATGCGGAAAATGCCATTGATATAAGTAGTTCTATAATTAGTCCCATATTGAATTGGTACAGAGTTTTCTATTTTTTGGTCGTATCAGCTGGTGCCGTATCTTCTACCGTAAATATACCTGTATTGTTGAATATTTGATATTCTGTCATCTGCTGATTCGATTCGAATCCGTATCCCGTCAGTATTTTGTCTGGCTGTTCGATACGTATGAATTGATCGGAATAGATTTTTTCTTTTCCTTGATCCCAGTACATAAGCTGGGTATCGAATTTATCTCCACGTTGACTGCGGATATGTACATTGCTTCGGAGCTCCCATAGCTTCTTGGACTCGTAATAATAGGCGGTATCTGCTTTTATACTTGCATCAATATGAAAAAGCGTGTCGAACTTTTCGAGATAGATGCCTTTTTCGAATGCCCAGAAAGGAGTATCAACTTCACTGTAGATCAGCCATTCGGCCGTGATTATTTTATAACGGATCATACCAGAGTCGGATATAAAAGTCGTGACACCGGTAGTACGCATGTCTGGCAGTGAATCTTTTTCATTGACAGCTGCTGCCAGTTCTTTCTTTTTGCTACATGCAGGCAATAAAATAAACATAACAGCTGCCCAGATGGCAACTGTTATGTTTAAAATCATTATATGTTTTTTGTTGGTCACTCTATATGACATATAAAGTATTTATCTGATTGTTGTAGTTTCACCAATCCATCCACCGATAGTTACTGAATCACCCTTCTTCAAGCCTAGGAAGAACAAGTCTTCATCTTTCGGAGTATATGCAGAATAGCTTCCGATCAGCTTGTTAGCTTCTTCTGCAACACTTGGATCTACACTCTTGGCGCGCTGCAATTTATCGATAGCTGCAAAGTAAGTACATTTGTTCAAAGCTGCTTCATCACCCCAGTTTGGACTAGCTGCATACATCTGTGCAATCAGGATATATGCTTTACCCATGTTCGGATTGTAAGAAAGAGCTTTGTTTGCATATTGTCTTGCTTTGCCATACATTTTCTGGCTCATAATAGCAATTGCAGCTTTGTAGCAGTTTTCTGCTTTTTCCATAGGATCTTGTTCGAGTTCGATTGCTTCGTCGAAGTAGCTGACACTCTTGTTGATGTCACCTTTCTTGTAGTACATGTAACCACATCCAAGAGCTGTTGCTGCAGTCGGTTCGATAGCGTGAGCTGCTTCTGAGGCCTGGAAATAAGCTTCTTCGTTTGTACATTTCAAGATTTCCATAACAGAGATAACCTGTTTCAGATAATCAAGATTTGATTTGTTCTGTGCAACTTTAGGACCATAGATAGACTGCATGTCTTCACAAGTAGCTGTACCGCTATTGATGAAGTAAGCATCTACATTGTCTTTTGCTGTTTTCAGTAATTTCTTAGTCTTTTCTGCTGTTGTAGCTTTGTAAGCAGCATCAGCATAACCAGAAACTGTCAGGTAGTCCTGAATGAATTGTTCTTTATGGGTATTGTCTGCTTTCAGTTTACGCAGTGACAAGTCCATCATATCCTGGAACATGAAGTAATCTGCGTTTTCTTTTTCCAGATCGACAGCTTCTTTTTCTATACCATAAGCAGTGTTAACATCCAGATTAGGACCAGAGAAAACGATAAGGTCATGAGCTTTCATACCCAAGATGGAACCTTTTGTTGTCGGATTTCTAACCAAACCATTCAGTTGATCCAAGTATTTGATACGCTGGTCGTGTACAGACATCAACTCGTTTAAGTAAGTCTTTTGCTGTGCAGCATCTTTAGATTCAGCGATCAAGGCACGAAGAATCTTAGCACCGTTAGTATAAGTTCCTACTTGTGCCAACGGAGCTTCTGTAAATACGGCTTTCCAAGGAGTGTATGCATCCTTGAAGTTGTTAGTCTTTACGTATTCAGTATAAATACTGATGTTCTGGAGGCAACGGAGACTGTCTTCTCCATGTCCAAAACGAGAACCATCTTCCACTCCTTTTTGAGCGAAAACTGCTGTTGTACCCAATGAAAGTACAGCCAGCATTGTAAACATCTTCATTTTCATCGTATATAAATTTAGTTGTTTTGTTAGTTAACTTTCCATTTCATGAACCAGTGTTCATTAAACGTCAGGCCGATTTTAATGACGAAACGATTTTCTGATAGCATGTTAGGAACAGATGGTGTAACATGAACATATTGTCCAGTTAAGTTTAGAATGGTATTCCGCTGGAATAATTGAAGTGGAAGACCAAATCCTGCACTGATTCCATATTCTGAAGGACCATCACATTGAGGAAGCTTTAAATATGAGCTTTTGTAATAACCTCCCGCGCGATACCGTATACGTTTCAGGTAACTTCTTCCTATAGGATCTGGCAGATATTCTATACCTGCTGCTATTTTGGAACGGTCGTTATATGCATTTGTTGAATTATCATATTTTACTTTTGACCATTTTTCAAGAGAATAATCAACGCCAACAGTAAGGCTTCTTGCATGATTATACGCTAAACCTATACCGAAGGTATGCGGTATACCATATGAATCATTTACCACATGCTCATTAACCGAAGAATAACTGGAATTGTCTGTTACCTGTATTCCTCTCGTATCTGTCGAGTTAAGCGTATGTCCCAAGCCATATACTAATCCGAGAGTTAATTTATCGGATTTATTTATTTGCTGAGTATATTGCAATCCGAAGTCTGCTACATAACTGTTTACTTCAATATTGTTGTATACATTGGTCTGGTCACTACTTACGCTGAAAGCTTTAGTTGCCTGATATTGCAATGTTCCGTAGATATATCCGGCGTTTACTCCGATAGAAAGGTTATCAAGTATTTTGAAGCCTAATCCTCCTGTTATTTGCTGCAAGCCGCCATCTCCATAAAAAAGGTTTGTTGCCGTAACATTTTCAACCCCTTCTACTGGCTGGGTTGTCGTAAAATTATATCCTAAAGTAGAATAGGGGGTGAATGCAATAGCCATACCTAAACGGGGATGTAGACGAAATTGCATTGCTATATAGTCGAAGCTGGAATTTCGTGCATTGTTTTTTATTCCATTTTCCTGAAAATTGGAACTTTTTAAACTCATTCCTACATCGAACATAAACGAGAGAGAATCTACCGCTGTAAATGATGCCGGATTCAACATGTTTATATGACCGCTGTTTCGGAGTGCATATCCGACTCCTCCCATCGCAGCATTATTGGCAAAGCCTCGGTCTGACAAATCTCCCAGCCCATAACGGGTATAAGGGGAATTAGTGCTGGACTGAGCAAAAGCCGATAAAGAGCCGGCAAATATCAGAGCGCTGATTAGTGCTTTCTTATTTAACATTGTAATTTAAAATTCTGTTTAAACCTTTCAATACTAAAAATCTATCTGCAAAGATGATACTTTTTAAGTTTGTATCAAAAGAAAATTTATCTCCACCAGTTAAAAAAACCAAAAGGTCAGGATATTTCTTTTGCATTAGGGTGATATAACCACTTATTTCAAACTCCATGCCCTTTATTACGCCGGCGCGTATAGCTGTTTCTGTGCTATATCCGAACTCGGGCAGGTCACCTCCTTTTTCTATAAGCGGAAGTTTGTCACAGCAGGCATTCAGCGCTTTGAAGCGAGTATATATACCGGGGGATATATTCCCTCCCCAGTATCGTCCTTGGGCATCGATGAACTCGTATGTTAAAGCTGTTCCTGCATCAATGACTAATAAGTTTTTGCCTGGGCAAAGATAATTGGCACCTACTACAGCAGCTAATCGGTCCATGCCCAATGTCTCAGGAGTCTTGTAAAGATTTTCGATGGGCACTGGGGTGCGATATGTTAACTCCAGAAAGGGAACAGGCTGTTTCGCCAATTGCTTACGAATCGTATTGCTGAGTGTGATGACGGATGCAATAATTCCTTTTTCTATAGGATATTTGTTGCATAACATTGTCAAGCAGTCTAAAGAGTGGTTTGAGCCTCGAAGAACTTCCACCACTTCTTCGTTATCGAATACAGCGAGTTTGGCTACTGTATTGCCTATATCGATTACTAAATTCACTTCTTTTCTTGTTTTATGCTGCAAAGTAAAGTAAAAAATGAATAGGAATAGTAATAAAACGATGAATTTATTCAGAACTTATCAATATTTAGCCGTATTTTTGTGCCTGAAATAGTGTGAACGTTGTAAAAAAAGAGGATAAACTTTACTCAGGTTTATGGTAAGACTTAGATATTTCATTATATGTTTGCTGGCAGGGCTGTCGCTCTCTGCTCACGGACAGCAGTCGGACAGTATCCGTTTCAGCTTGTTGACTTGTGCTCCGGGTAGTGAGATTTATTCTTTATTTGGACATACAGCTATACGTTATGAAAATTATACCCGTCATGTCGATGTGGTTTTCAATTATGGGATGTTCAGCTTCAATACTCCTAATTTTATATTCCGTTTTGTTAAGGGAGAAACCGATTATCAGTTGGGGATTACACCTTATCCTTATTTTGAGGCAGAATATGCGATGCGCGGTTCTTCTGTGTATCAACAGGTATTGAATCTTACACAAGAGGAAAAAGAAAACTTGTTGGCATTGTTGGAAAAAAACTATTTACCCGAAAATCGTATCTATCGATATAATTACTTTTACGATAACTGTACGACACGAGCCCGCGACAGAATAGAAGAATGCATAACTGATGGACAGGTTGTCTATCCGGATTCTTTGTCTGGCAAAAGCTTTCGTAGTATTGTACACGAGTTTACAGTCGGGTCTTCATGGGATGAACTTGGCATCGATCTTTGTCTGGGAGCTGAAGCCGATAAAACAATAAGCAAACGTTTGCAGATGTTTTCACCTTTTTATTTGAAGTACTATGCTTCCAATGCCTATATTCTTGATAAGAGAGGGATGCGCCGCCCATTGGTACTGGAGGAAACAAAGATTGTGGATGTGGAGCCGGAACTGGCTGAGCCAGGTTTTGTGCTTTCGCCAATGGCGTGTGCTTCTTTATTCCTTGCATTATGTGTACTGATGGCATGGATGCAATGGAAATTCCGACGAATTTGGTGGGGGTGGGATATACTGCTTTATGCTTCTCAGGGAATAGCGGGATGCATTATTGCATTTTTGTTTTTCTTTTCTGTTCATCCTACGGTAGGTTCAAACTGGTTGCTTATTTTGTTTAATCCGATACCTTTATTATACCTTCCCGTCATGGTATATAAGGCCATAAAGCACAAAAAAGATGCTTATCATGTAGTAAATCTTATATATTTAACACTTTTTATAGTCATTCTTCCCTTTTGTGGGCAAGAATTTAATTTAACAATATTACCTTTGGCACTCGGTTTGCTGGTGAATTCAGCAGGCCATATCTTAGTTTGGAATAAAAAGTAATGAAAGAACGTATACTGACTTCGCTGATTGCAGCATTTGTAATAACAAGCTTACAGGCTCAGACAACTCCGACTGTGCCGAAATTGGTGGTTGGATTGACCATCGACCAACTTCGCTCAGACTATATTGAAGCTTTTTCGGCTTTATATGGTGAGAGGGGCTTTAAACGTCTGATGAAAGAAGGACGCGTTTATTGCAATGCAGAATACGATTTCATAAATATGGATCGTTCTTCGGCTGTAGCTTCTATATATACCGGTACTACTCCTTATTATAATGGAATAGTAGGAAACCGATGGATGGATCGTACTTCTTTACGTATTGTGAAGAGCGTCGATGATCCGGCGTATATGGGAGTATATACTTCAGAATGTACATCTCCTCAACATTTATTAGTCTCTACGCTTTCGGATGAACTGATGGTTGCAACCAACGGTAATGCCGAAGTTTATTCGATTGCTCCTTCTCGTGAAATGGCTGTACTCGCTGCAGGCCATGCTGCTAAAGGAGCTTTCTGGTTGAACGATGAAACAGGAAAATGGAGCGGTTCCACTTATTACGGGGCTTTTCCAGAATGGGTAGCTGCATATAATGACCGTGAAGGACTGGATTTTCGTATAGGTAATCTGGTATGGGGACCCTATTTGCCTGTCACATCTTACAAGTATGTTACTTCTGATGTCAAACAGCTTACTTTTAAACATGATTTTTCCGACGAGCGTACTGATAAGTTCAAAAAGTTTAAAACCAGTCCTTATGCGAATGATGAGGTAAACAAGCTGGTCAATGCATGCTTGGCGAATACCAATGTGGGGAAAGACAATGTTCCTGATTTGCTTACGTTATCTTATTATGCGGGAAACTATGCTCACACCCCCAATACGGAGTATGCTATGGAGATACAAGATATGTATGTCCGTCTGGATAATAGCATAGGCGATTTGCTTGACTTGATCGATCGTAAGGTAGGGTTAAATAATACATTGTTCTTTATCACTTCTACCGGTTATGCAGATGCGGACCCGAAAGATCCGGAACAATATAAGATACCGGGCGGAGAGTTTCATATAAAGCGTTGTGGAGCACTTCTGAATATGTACCTGATGGCTATTTATGGTCCGGGGCAATATGTAGAAACTTATTACGATCGTCAGATTTATCTGAATCATAAACTTATTGAGGATAAGAAGTTAAATCTTACAGAAATACTGAACCGTTCGTCTGATTTTATTGTTCAGATGAGTGGTGTCCGTTCGGCATATTCTTCTCAGCGCCTGTTGCTTGGAGCATGGACTCCTCGTATTGATAAAATCAGAAATACATTCAACTCGAATGCTTCCGGTGATATTTATGTGGAAGTAATGCCAGGATGGTCGGTTGTTGACGAGTATTCTCAGGTATCGAAGGTGGTACGTGATACTTACTCATCTGCTCCGTT
Organism: Phocaeicola sp. HCN-6420; assembly: GCF_037890145.1. Lineage (NCBI taxonomy): Bacteria > Pseudomonadati > Bacteroidota > Bacteroidia > Bacteroidales > Bacteroidaceae > Phocaeicola > Phocaeicola sp. HCN-6420. The sequence goes on along the minus strand of NZ_JBBKBJ010000006.1, from coordinate 9,739 downwards.
GATTTTCATAGGTAATAATATAAAGCCGGAAATCTTATATACTCCGGTGAAAATGGCGACAATCGCTCCCACTGTAGCCCATTTCATGCGTATTCGGGCGCCCAATGCAGCTACTGCTGCTCCTCTGACGGGCATTCGTAAATAATTATCAACTTAGATAATTAAGAAAATCAGCAAATTAGTTATCTTTGTGCGTCAGAAAACTGAATGAATAAATCAAATTAGAAATAATAAAAACAACAATATACAATGGGATTTAACGAATTTATAAGCAAACTTTTTGGAAATAAGGCAACTCGCGATATGAAAGAAATTCAACCGTGGGTAAATAAAGTGAAAGAAGTCTATCCGGAGATTGCTAAATTGAGTCACGATGAGTTGCGTGCCAAAACCGAAGAGCTGAAGAAATATATCAGAGAATCGGCTGCTGAAGAAAACAAGAAGATAGAAGAACTGAAAGCTACTATCGAGGAAACAGACATTGAAAAGCGTGAGCCGATTTTCTCACAAATAGATAAGTTGGAGAAGGAAGTTCTTGAAAAATATGAAAAAGCCTTGAACGATGTTCTCCCTACTGCTTTTGCGATTGTAAAAGATACTGCTCGCCGTTTAAGTGAAAACGAAGAAATTGAAGTTACTGCTACTGAAATGGACCGCAATTTGGCTGCTCAGGGTAAGGACTTCGTCCGTATAGAAGGCGACAAGGCCATCTGGAAAAACCATTGGGTAGCCGGAGGTAATGAAATGACATGGAACATGGTTCATTACGATGTTCAGTTATTTGGTGGTGTTGTACTGCATCAGGGTAAGATTGCGGAAATGGCTACCGGTGAAGGTAAAACCTTGGTTGCTACATTGCCGGTATTCTTGAATGCCTTGACTGGTAATGGTGTACACGTGGTTACAGTCAATGACTATCTGGCTAAGCGTGACTCTGAATGGATGGGCCCGCTCTATATGTTCCATGGCTTGAGTGTAGACTGTATCGATAAGCATCAGCCTAATTCGGAAGCACGTCGTCGTGCCTACATGGCAGATATCACATTCGGTACCAATAACGAATTTGGTTTCGACTACTTGCGTGATAATATGGCTGTCAGCCCGAAAGATCTTGTACAGCGCAAGCATAATTATGCTATCGTCGATGAGGTCGACTCCGTATTGATTGATGATGCACGTACTCCGTTGATCATTTCTGGTCCTGTTCCTAAAGGTGACGAACAATTGTTTGAAGTACTTCGTCCGTTGGTAGAACGTCTGGTTGAAGCACAGCGCAAATTGGCAACACAATATCTTGCTGATGCGAAGCGTCTGATTGCATCCGATAAGAAAGAAGATGTGGAAGCCGGATTCCTGGCTTTGTTCCGCAGTCACAAGGCTTTGCCGAAGAATAAACCGCTTATCAAATTCTTGAGTGAACCGGGTATCAAGGCGGGTATGCTGAAGACTGAGGAAATCTACATGGAGCAGAACAACAAACGTATGCCAGAGGCAGTAGAACCCTTGTACTTCGTTATCGATGAAAAACTGAAGAGTGTGGATTTGACAGATAAGGGTGTCGACCTGATTACTGGTAATTCACAAGATCCGACTCTTTTTGTTTTGCCGGATATTGCAGCCCAGCTTTCTGCTTTGGAAAATGAAAAGGGATTGAGTGATGAAGAAAAGCTTGCAAAGAAAGACGAGCTGCTTACAAACTTTGCTATCAAGTCAGAACGCGTTCATACAATCAATCAGTTGCTTAAAGCATATACAATGTTCGAAAAAGATACTGATTATGTCGTTATGGACGGACAGGTTAAGATTGTCGACGAACAGACAGGACGTATCATGGACGGTCGTCGTTGGAGCGACGGATTGCACCAGGCTGTAGAAGCTAAGGAAGGTGTTAAGATTGAAGCTGCAACTCAAACTTTTGCAACTATTACTTTGCAGAATTACTTCCGTATGTATCATAAGCTTTCGGGTATGACCGGTACAGCAGAAACAGAAGCCGGAGAATTCTGGGATATTTATAAGCTGGATGTAGTAGTTATTCCTACAAACCGTCCGATTGCCCGCATCGATATGAACGATCGTGTATACAAAACAAAACGTGAAAAGTATAAAGCGGTAATCGAAGAAATTGAAAAGATGGTAAAAGCCGGACGTCCGGTACTGGTTGGTACTACTTCTGTCGAAATCTCTGAAATGTTGAGTAAGATGCTTACCTTGCGTAAGATTCAACATAACGTGTTGAATGCGAAACTGCATCAGAAAGAAGCTGAAATTGTAGCTAAGGCAGGTCAGAGCTCTACAGTAACTATTGCTACCAACATGGCAGGTCGTGGTACAGATATTAAGCTGAGTCCGGAGGTAAAAGCTGCCGGAGGTTTGGCTATTATCGGTACAGAACGCCATGAATCACGTCGTGTAGACCGTCAGTTACGTGGTCGTGCAGGACGTCAGGGCGACCCGGGTTCTTCTGTATTCTTCGTTTCGTTGGAAGATGACCTGATGCGTCTGTTTGCTTCCGACCGTCTGGCCAACTGGATGGATAAGATGGGATTCAAGGAAGGCGAGATGATTGAGCACAGCATGATATCCAAGTCTATCGAACGTGCACAGAAGAAAGTTGAAGAAAACAACTTCGGTATTCGTAAGCGTCTGCTTGAATACGATGATGTAATGAACAAACAGCGTACTGTAGTATATACGAAACGTCGTCATGCCCTGATGGGAGAACGTATCGGTATGGATATTGTCGATATGATTTGGGATCGTTGCGTAAATGCTGTTGAACAGCCGGATTATGAAGATGCCAAGATGGAAATCCTTCAGACTTTGGCTATGGAAATACCGTTCAGCGAAGAAGACTTCCGCAACAAGAAGAAAGATGATCTGGCTGAGCAGACATTCCAGGAAGCTATGGCTTTGTTCAAACGTAAGACAGAACGTATGGCTGCCATTGCTAACCCGGTAATCAAACAAGTATACGAAGCTCAGGGTCATATGTATGAAAATATCATGATTCCTATTACTGACGGTAAACGTATGTACAACATATCTGTCAACCTGAAGGAAGCATATGAAACAGAGTCGAAAGCAATTGTGAAGGCATTTGAAAAGGCAATTTTGCTTCACACTATCGACGATGCTTGGAAAGAAAACCTGCGTGAGTTGGATGAATTGAAACATTCTGTTCAGAACGCAAGTTACGAGCAGAAAGATCCGCTGTTGATCTTCAAACTCGAATCAGTTAATTTGTTCGATAATATGGTTAGCAAGATCAATAACAATACGATCTCTATCCTGATGCGTGGACAGATACCTGTTCAAGAACCAGAACAAGTACGTGAGGCTGCTCCCGAACCGGAACGTCCTCGCCAGCAGTATCGTGAGGAAAAACAGGACTTGAATGATCCTGATCAGCAGGAAGCTGCCGGACGTGATACGCGTGAGGCAAAGCAGGAACCTTATCGCGCCGATAAGACGGTTGGCCGTAATGATCCTTGTCCATGCGGCAGTGGCTTGAAGTATAAGAACTGTCACGGACGTAACGCATAAGTTTAACTTATTGAACCATATAAGGAATGTCATTCTGCAAAAGATATTTGTGGAATGACATTCTTTTTTTATGCCCAGACGTTTCATCAGACAAAGTTTTACGTAACAGGAAGTCTTTTATAAAAGATGCCGACGTTTCAATTTTTTTTGTACAGAAAAAATAAAAATTTGTACAAATTTTCGGTAGAATGTCTCCATCTTTTCTTTACGGTTCCAGCATGGCTTTCGGTGCTTCTCTTCTGGACTTGACTTATTGAACGGGATTTATGAAATGTTTGTGATACAGGAACTGACAAATTGTCTGCATATCTATGACAAACTTTGAAAGATTGATAAATAAATAAAATAAAAAATGAACCGAGGTCCGATTCCCGAAATCTTTTTATCTTTGCATTTATACAATTGCAGTAGCCTTTACTGTAGTTAAAGATTAACAGAGTTAAAAACTAAACCATGATGAAAATATATGCTTTATGTGCGGTTGCACTGGTGTGTTGCCTTGCCTCTTGCAGCTCCGTACAGACATTGACATTCGATCAGTTATGTCCGGCAACAGTAAGTTTTCCTGAACAGGTAAAAAACATTGCCGTAGTAAATAATATGCCGTCGACTCCTGAGGCAAAACGTACGTTGCTTACTTTAGGAGAAATGAACGGGAATGGGAAAAAATCGGCAGAGATGCTGGCTTCTGCGCTGGCCGATTCAAAATACTTCAATCAGGTAATGATTTGTGATTCAGCCCTGAATACAACCGGTCTGTCGGGAAGACGGGCGCTGACGCAGGAGGAGGTGACTCAGCTTGCTGGGGAGCTGGATGCGGACATCATATTTTCTCTTGACCAGGTAAAGATTCAGACGGAACGTGATGAGATTTTTTATCCGGGTTTGCCGGGCTCCTGGTCGGTGATAAAAGCCAAAGTTACTCCTGTGTTAAGCCTTTATCTGCCGGAGCGTGAGCGCCCCATGAACATTATTGCAAAGACCGACAGCTTGCAGTGGGATGCCAGTATGGCTCCTTCAGACCGTCAGATGCAGGAAGAGGCTGCTTCATTTTCGGCATATATGCTTACGCACATGCTGGTTCCTTACTGGAAACATGCCGAACGTATTTATTATGCGGGAGGATGTGTGGAAATGCGCGATGCGGCTGTCTGTGTAAATGAAAATGACTGGCAGGGTGCACACGATTTATGGCAGTCATTGTTCGAACAGACGAAATCGAAAAAACTAAAAATAAAATCGGCTTTCAATCTGGCTCTGGCCTCCGAAATGCAGGGCGACCTGCTTCAGGCTGAAAAGTGGCTGAAAGAAGTAGAAAAACGGGTTACAGCCGGCTCGGATGAAGACGTTATACGGAAATTTTATGCTGAACAACTGGCAGAACGCATGAAGCAATTTCCTCATTTGAACACTCAAATGAGCCGTTTTGGAAACAATTTCTGAGATTATCTGTTGCACGAATGATTTTTTTTGTACATTTGAGGTAATAAAATTCGATAGACATGATGAACATTAGTGAACAGTCGCATGCTTCTATTGCTTCTACATTGAAAGAAGCTATCGGCAGATATATCGCGACAGATGACAATTCGGTTGTAACAGATATTCATTTGCAGCCTAAACAGGACAGTGGAGAGCTTATCATCTTCAACGATGATGATGAAGAACTGTCGCGTACCATCATCGATGAATGGGTAGATTATGACGGCGAAGATTTTTATGCAGAAGTGGAGCCGATACTTCGTGCTGAAGTCACTGTACTGAAGGATGAGGGAGAGCTCGATAAATTATGTCTGATGAAGCCTTATTCGTTTGTGCTGGTTGACGATGAAAAGGAAACCATTGCCGAACTTTTGCTGGTAGATGACGAGGAAACCTTATTGCTGAACGATGAACTGCTGAAAGGACTGGATGAAGAGCTGGATGCTTTTCTGAAAGACTTATTGGAAAAATAGCATTCCGCTTGTTCTATTTGTTTACTGTCAAAATCTGATTAACATGGGGGAACGCATTACCTTTCGTAAGAATGAACGCCTGCAGACGATTAATCCTCGGTGGAGAGGGAATCCGATAGCAAGAGGGAAGTTCTTCAATCGTCAGCATCGCTGGCGTCCGGGAATGGGTAGTGTGCTGAAATGGCGTTTTTCCCCTAATCCTCAGCGGAAGGAAAAGAAAATGATAAAATGGGATCCTAAGGTACATTTTCTTCGTTCGCTGGACGGTGTCGTTGGAAATTCATTGATATGGCTGGGGCATAATTCTTTTTTTCTGCAACTGGGTGGCAAGCGTTTCATGATAGATCCGGTATATGGTAATATCCCTTTTGTAAAGCGCAGAAGCCAGTTTCCGGCCAATCCTTCTATTTTTACGCATATCGATTATTTACTGATTAGTCACGATCATTTCGATCACCTCGACAAACCGAGTGTGACCCGTTTATTTGCCGATAATCCGCAGATGAAATTGTTTTGCGGAATTGGTACGGGAGAACTGATAAAGAGCTGGTTTCCTACGATGGAAGTCATAGAGGCAGCTTGGTATCAACAGCATAGTGACGGAAATTTGCGCCTGACTTTTCTACCTGCCCAGCACTGGAGTAAGCGTGGGGTGAACGATGGGGGAGAACGTTTGTGGGGCGCCTTCATGATAGAAGCCGATGGCATTACCATTTATAATAGTGGTGATACGGGATATGCACGTCATTTTAGCGAACTTCCGGAGTTGTTTCCACATATAGATTATTGCATGATAGGGATAGGAGCCTACAAGCCCCGCTGGTTTATGAAGCCTAATCATATTTCTCCTTATGATGCGCTTACGGCTTCGGCTGATATGGGTGCCCGTATAACAATTCCTATGCATTACGGGACTTTCGACTTGTCGGATGAGCCTTTGTTTGATCCTCCTCACGTGTTTGCGGCAGAAGCGCGGAAACGCAATATGCCTGTTCTGCTCCCGGAATTAGGAGAAGTTGTCAAACTCAGTCATCAGCATTGATTTCCTGATATTTTTTATTTTACTGTCTTTCCGGAAGTTTCGGGCAGAGTTTCTTTGGGGATTACGATGGTCCGCTGGGCTGTTGAGTCGTTCTTTATACTTGTCACTTCGCCTTTTGTGGTGAAGTAGACATAATTCCCCCTGTCATAAAAACGATAAACTTTTACTCCATCCTGTTCGAACAGATAACTTACGGTGTAGGTATCGTTGTTTTGAGGTGCTTTATTCTGGATGGGTATTCCTGTTATGCCGCAAGAGGGAAGTATCATTGTGCACAGAAATAACAGGCTGATATGGAATAAGCTGATTTTCATACTTAAATGTTTGGAGTTATTGGCTTTCACAAATATATTCAAAATACTGATTATACCGAAGTTTATGGCTGGAATTTATTTTTATGGCAGTATGCTGAAAGGGGCTTATCTGAGGAAATGATGGAGAATAAAAAAACTTGAGGCAGAGTTTGATGTACTTCTGCCTCAAGTTTTATATGATAGAGATATGTCTTGATTACTTTTTCAGTGCAGCAATGCTTTCTTTCAGGGCTGCGATTTTGGTTTCAGCATCAGATTGTTTCTTGCGTTCCATCTCGATGACATTAGCCGGTGCCTTGCTGACAAACTTTTCGTTGCTCAGCTTTTTCAAGACGCTCTGCAGGAAGCCTTCCTGGTATTTCAAATCAGCTTCCAGTTTCTTCAATTCTTCTTCTACGTCAATCAGATTGCCCAGCGGGATAAAGTATTCGGTGGTACCTACCATGAATGAAGCTGCGCCTTCAGGTTTGCTTTCTACTACCGTTACGGCAGAGAGGTTCGCCATCTTCTTTACAACGTCAGCATATGCCATCAGCTGAGTATTTTCGCCAAGTACAAGCATTTCCAATGCTTCTTTTTGTGCGATATTCTTCTGCAGGCGGATATTGCGGACACCCGAAATGATTTCCTTCAATTGGTCGAAAGTATTGCAGAGTTCGTTGGCAGCCTGCAGGTCACGTCCGGCAAATGTTTCCAACTGTGCTGTCATAATACTTTCTCCCGGCTTGCGGTCGTAAATGTGCTGCCACAATTCTTCGGTGATAAATGGCATGAACGGGTGAAGCTGACGTAACAGTACATCGAAGAAATGCAAAGTTGTTTCGTATGTCTTTTTATCGATAGGCTGACCGTATGCAGGTTTGATCATTTCCAGATACCAGCTTGAGAACTCGTCCCAGAATAATTTGTAAACCAGCATGAGGGCTTCGCTCAGACGATATTTGCTGAACAGATCGTCCATTTCGGCAGATACTTTAACCAGCAGGTTATCGAACCATTCGGTTGCCAGCTTAGCGTATTCCGGTTGTTCGATGTCGGCTACCTGCCAGCCTTTTACCAGACGGAAAGCATTCCATATCTTATTGTTGAAGTTACGTCCCTGTTCGCACAGTGCATCGTCGAACAAGATGTCGTTTCCGGCTGGTGCGGCAAGCATCATACCCATACGTACACCGTCGGCTCCGTATTTGTCAATCAAATCCAGCGGATCAGGAGAGTTTCCCAGCGATTTCGACATCTTACGTCCGATCTTATCGCGTACGATACCGGTGAAGTATACGTTTCTGAACGGCATATCGCCCATATATTCGTAGCCGGCCATAATCATACGTGCTACCCAGAAGAAAATGATATCCGGACCTGTTACCAAGTCGGAAGTCGGATAGTAATATTTTATCTCTTCGTTACCCGGGTTGTTGATGCCATCGAACAAAGAAATCGGCCACAACCATGAAGAGAACCAAGTGTCCAGACAGTCATCGTCCTGACGTAAGTCTTCTACTTTCAAGTTCTGATTGCCGGTCTTTTCCTTAGCCAGTTCCAATGCTTTTTCAGGGGTTTCTGCTACTACGAAGCCACCTTCGGGCAAATAATAGGCTGGAATACGGTGTCCCCACCACAACTGACGGCTGATACACCAGTCTTTGATGTTTTCCAGCCAGTTACGGTAAGTGTTTTTATATTTGGCAGGGTAGAATTTCAGCTCGTCATTCATAACTGGAGGTAGAGCCATATCTGCAAAGTGCTGCATGCGCAGGAACCATTGCATAGACAGCTTGGGCTCAATAGCAACATTGGTACGTTCAGAGAAGCCCACCTTATTAGTATATGCCTCGACCTTTTCCAGCAAGTCGGCAGCAGCCAGATCTTTTTCAATCTGTTCGCGGACATCAAAGCGATCCATGCCTACATACATTCCGGCAGCTTCGCTGATAGTTCCATTGTCATTGAAAATATCGATAGAGGGTAAGTTGTATTTTTCTCCCAGCATGTAGTCGTTTACGTCATGTGCAGGAGTAACTTTCAAGCAACCAGTACCAAATTCGATGTCTACATAGTCGTCTTCGATAACCGGGATGACACGTCCTACCAGCGGAACGATAACCTTCTTGCCTTTCAGCCACTGATTTTTCGGGTCGTTAGGATTGATACACATTGCGGTATCTCCCATGATGGTTTCCGGACGTGTCGTTGCGACAACGGCATATCTTCCTTCTGGGTCACCTTCTACTTTATAGCGCAAATAGTAAAGTTTGCTATGTTCCTCTTTATAGATTACTTCTTCATCGCTGAGGGCTGTCAGTGCTTTCGGGTCCCAGTTGACCATACGTACGCCACGATAAATCAATCCTTTATTATATAGGTCGACGAAAACTTTGATAACGCTTTCACTTCGTTTCTCGTCCATGGTGAATGCAGTACGGTCCCAGTCGCATGATGCACCCAGCTTGCGGAGCTGTTTCAGAATGATACCTCCGTGTTCTTCTGTCCATGCCCATGCATGTTTCAGGAACTCTTCACGGGTAAGGTCTGTTTTCTTTATTCCCTGTTGAGCCAGTTTGTTTACAACTTTAGCTTCTGTTGCAATGGAAGCGTGGTCTGTTCCCGGAACCCAGCAGGCATTTTTACCTGTCATACGAGCACGGCGTACCAGAATATCCTGAATGGTATTGTTAAGCATGTGTCCCATGTGTAGTACTCCGGTTACGTTTGGCGGGGGAATTACGACGGTATATGGCTTACGGCCGTCGGGTTTAGAACTGAAAAGCTTATTGTCCAGCCAATACTGGTACCATTTCCCTTCCACATCGGCGGGATTGTACTTACTTGCTAATTCCATTTTCTATATCGTTTTAATGTTTGTTTTTATGCAATTTCAAGTT